>JAWLDB010000013.1:0-29809 GCA_041686915.1 Bacillota bacterium | reverse complement strand
GTTTCTGCTCAATCGCACTCCCTGTTTCGGCAATGACGACGATTACGCCGACTCCATTATGCAGCGGGTGTATGGCAGTCTGCTCAGGCAGATTGAGGGTCGCCAGAGCACTAAGGGCAAGACGTATCACCTCAACATGCTATCCACCACCTGCCACGTCTATTTTGGCAAGATGCTCGGAGCTACACCTAATGGCCGATTGGCTGGCGAACCAGAGTCCGACGGCACTTCTCCGTCTCACGGGGCTGACCGTCATGGCCCGACGGCTGTCGTCAAGTCTCTGGCCAAGATGGATCAGTCCCAATCTGGAGGAACCCTGCTCAACCAGCGTTTCCTCCCGTCTGTTTTGACAGGTGAGACCGGCATTGAGCGATTGGCGCAGTTGATACGTACCTACTTCCGTCTCGGCGGGCACCACATTCAGTTCAATGTGGTGGATACAGCTACTCTGCGCGAAGCCCAGGCTAATCCAGCGGCATATCGCGACCTGCTTGTGCGGGTAGCAGGCTACAGCGATTACTTCGTTAACCTGGACCGCTTCCACCAGGAAGAGATTATCGCTAGAACTGCGCAAGCAGACCTGATGTAAGACATCCGTAAGAAAAAACACGCGCTCCGGCTCTAAGCCACACTCCTATAGGGAAAGATTTGAAATGTGGCTAATGGCGGGCACACATCGGCAGATAGTGCGTTTTCACTGTCTGCCGATTGCTTTTTATAATCAAGAGATTATGTCGTTGCCTGAAATATGAACCAGCCATCCTTGACCGAAAACTGGTATACTCCGCCATGCTTTTCCACGATATGAGCCATGCTTTTAGTGCCAAAACCATGCCCCTGTTCTTTTGATACGGGAAAGCCCTGATGGAATATCGGTTCTGTATGATAGTTGTTGCGAATGTCAATGCACAGCTTATTGTTCTTGGAATACATGCGCAGCTTGATATAGCGTTTATTGCCGTCGGCTATGTTTTCCGAGGCTTGTATGGCGTTTTCCAAAGCGTTTGACAGGAGGGAACACAGTGCGGTGTCGCTGAAGGGAAGCCTGTCAGGCAGTTGCGCATCTATTGTCAGCAGGATTCCCGATTGTTTTGCTTTGGCGGCAAAGGCGGACAAAATCAGATTGACTGTTTCGTTTTCGCAAAAGCGCATGGGCGTGATGGCGTCCATGTCGCACTGGGCAGTCCGTAGATATTCTTTGATCTCCTCTATGTCTTCCTTGGAGGCCAGCCCCTGCAAAAGAGTGAAATGGTGGCGCATATCGTGCCGATAGGCCGCGGCATTCTGCTGCATCTGCCGCAGAGAAGCAAATTCTGTCTGCGCCAGCCTAAACTGCGTATCCAGCATATCCCACTCTCTTTGGAGGCTTGCCTGTTTTTGCGTTTCAGTGTAGTACAAGAGGACAAAAACGAAATAGAACGCCGATGTCACGAAGGGCATGAACTGTACGGCCGCGCGTGCCCCACTGTACATAAAATCGGTGTAAACAGTTGTGGAATAGTCAAACAGATAGTAAAAAGCCGGCATGGCGCCAAACAGCAGGCAGGATTTAACAGAGCGTTCCATCAGATGCTGAACAGACTTCACCGCATATTTTTGCAGAAAATAGTACATCAGAAACGCAGTCGCAATATAACCGACATGGTTCATAGCAGCACTGTCAAAAGCGACCCCAACAACAGTAGCGATCCAACGGGGAGGCTGGCAGCACAGGAAAGAGACAAGCACACTGGCTAGCGAAATCAGCCATGGACGCTTTAAGTACACTACGATGAAAACTGCAAGAGGAAGATGGGAAAGCAGCGGATATATTTTGAGGGTCATCTCCATGCCCCAGATTCGCAAGCAGATGATTTGTAAAATAAACAAAATGACGGCAAAGCACCCAAAGGTAAGATAGTTCTTCTTCGTACGCGGCATTCCGGAGAAACTGACCGCAGCCGCCGAACCGAATAGCAGAGCAATAAAGTAACGAGAAAACTCAATGGCAGTTTCTACCATTCGCTTACTCCCCCTCCATTTGATAATTCAGGTAGTGCTGCTTCACCTCCCGCGCCTTACCCTGTGCAATGGGAATAGAGGAAAGAGTTTGTAAGGTCACCTGATGATTTTTGATGGTATCCACATACTGCATGTTCACTAGATAAGACCGGTGAGGTTTGACAAAACACCCGTATTTCAGAAGATGATCGCAGACAGAGTAAAAGGACTCTGTGCACTCGATCACCTTGCCAGACCGCAGGTGATACAACACATTTCTGCCGATGACCTCGGCAAAAACCAAATTGGAGATCAGTATCCTTTGAATGCCCTCATTGCTCTTTACGATAACCGCATCCTCATCTCTTTCAACTTTTATCCGCTCCAACACTTCGTCAAAGGTGAAGAACAGTTTTTCTTTTGAGATTGGCTTTAGTATATAGTTAATAGCTTTCACTGAATAGCTTTCCAAAGCAAACTCGGGTGATGATGTAAAGAATAAAATCGGCGCGGTTTTGTTAAAACCACGGATTTCCTTTGCGACATCAATGCCAGTAAAGCCTGGCATAATAATATCCAAACAGTATATATCAAACCGCTTTCCTTTTTCTAAGGCCGAAACCAGCTCAAAACCGTTTGAAAAGACGGCATATTCACAACTGAAATTTTTCGATGTCCTGTATAGGTTTATGAGCTGTACCATATTGGATAGCTCGTCAATATTGTCATCACAGATCGCAATCTGTAGCATTAGAATTCCTCCACTTCTTTGTAATTCTATTTCTCCATGATAGTTTTACCATAAGAATCGGTATTCGAAGCTATGATTCCTGTCGAAAGAATCATGTTTCATGCAGCGGACGGGTTTTAAGAGGAGTTTTTGATAGATTGAGTACAGGGGAAATGTTCCCTGTACCCAACCTACATATGAAATGGAGGAACTACTATGAGGAAAATTTTAGTACTTATGATGGCACTTGTAATGACACTGAGCCTTGCTGCCTGCGGGGGGGCAGATACGAGCGGCACTGGTGCAGCCGATTGGCCTTATAAGGATGTGACTCGAGAACAGATTGAGGCAATTTCTGATGTACTGGCTGAACTGGTGCCTTTGTACAATGAAGCGGCTACGGCAGCTAAGGAAAATGGCTGGGAAGCGGATGAGACTACAGTACAGGAGCTGCATGTCCTTTATGTGTTGATTGAAACCGCAAAAGCCGGTGTGGCGGATCCAAGCGAGTACGAGGGCGTAACGGATATGGTCACTGTTGTGGAGCAGTATCAGGCACTTTTGGGAGCAATGCCTGACATGATTGCCAAGGTCAGTAAGCCTTACGAAAAATAGCAATGCCGCTGTATGCGAGTGGGTAAAACGTTGGAGGAGTTGACTATGCTACCAAACCTCATCGCGATCATCGCAATTGCTGCGGTCATTGTTCTATGGACCGGTTCCACACAGCGTAGACTGGTCGTGCTTGATGAGAACATCAGCAATGCCATGAGTCAGATCGGGGTGCAGCTGTCAAGCCGTTTCGACGCTCTAACGGCTCTTTTGGAATTTACAAAGGGCTATGCCAAGCACGAAAGCGAAGCGCTGATTGAAACAATTAGATCCAAGAGAAGCATGATTACGGCAAAATCCACACCGGATGATGTGTTGCGGCAAGAAGGAGTTATTTCCGAAGCCTTGGGCAGGATTGCCATGGTAACGGAGCAATACCCCGAACTAAAGGCAAACCAAATCTATATCAAAACCATGGACGCGGTTGAAGCCTTTGAAAACATGCTGCGCACCAGCCGATTGATTTACAATGATGGCGTGACCAAGCTTAGCCGTGAAATCCGAATGTTCCCCGTTTCCATGGTTGCCAGGATGTTGGGTTTTCGGCAAAGAGAGTATCTTGTGGAGCCGGCTGGCAAGGCCGACTGTCAAGTATGAAATGCGGTGCTCTGAATCAGGTGGATACTATGGATAGGCTGTCAGTGAATAGGCAAGAGCAAATGTCAGCAAGCAAATAGAGCAAGGGTGGAAACCGATGTCGGTTTCCACCCTTGCTTGTTTTTTGCCTTCTTGGAACAGGCAGTTGCCCCGGCGTGAGAATGTGACAGTTTAGGGCTACGTTGACACAATTGGGACAGGCACTCGACACGATGTGATGCCATCGTCCAAGTCTGTGCCGTAATATGTCAAGTTTTGAAGAAAAGTTATGTGAATATTGTAATTATTGTTCCGCCCAACTCAGATTTGGAGTGATATAATTTCCTCAAAGTAAGAATTATCTCAAAATTCAGGTGAATACATTTATATTGAGCTTACCCGCTATCCCCTTTTTAGGAAGGAGGTGAACAAGAATGACTTTTATCGTTGGAACTCGCTTTCTGCTGGTATTCTCATTGATTACCGGAGCCATCATCTTCTGGAGGATGCAGGCAGTGCGTACTGGTAAGCACACCCCGCAGATTCGGCACATCAATGGTCTGGACGCTATCGAGGAAGCGATTGGCAGGGCAACAGAAATGGGTCGCCCGGTGCTCTTCTCCCCTGGCATTGCTGGCGTTACTGATCAAAGTGCTCCGCAGACCATGGCCGCAATGGAGATTCTCGGTTACACCACAGAGTTGATTGCCAAGTACAGCACAGAGCTAGTCGTCAGTATTCGCACCCCGGACCTCTTCCCCATTGCTCAGGAAGTAACCCGGCAGCGTTTCCTGGCTTCCGGCAAGCCAGAAATGTTCAAGGAAACCACCGTGCAGTTCTTCTCCAGTGACCAGTTCGCCTATGCTGCTGCTTGTATGGGTTTCATGAAGCGTGAGCAGGTAGCTGCCAACATTATGATGGGTGCCTTCTGGGCCGAGTCACTGCTCATGGCAGAGGCAGGCGCACAAGCAGGTGCCATCCAGGTTGCTGGCACCGCAAACCTGCATCAGATCCCCTTCTTTGTGGCTGCTTGCGACTACACCTTGATCGGTGAAGAACTCTTTGCTGGTGGCGCTTACCTGTCACAAGACAAGGTGAAAATTGGTTCAATAGCCGGACAGGACTGGATCAAAGTGATTTGCTTGGCTATGTTGCTGATCGGTTCGCTGACTGCCACCTTTAATTCTGATTTCTGGCAACACTTGCTGACTAAATAGGTTCTTGCCCCTGATGACCGTGAAAAGGAGGTGTAAAGATGCGGCGAGAGATCCCTATTGCGATAACGCTGATTGTCGGCCTTACCATGCTGCTCAGCAACTTCGTGGATGTTCCGCTTGGCAGTGAGTATTCCCTGAAGAGCCTGGCCAGTGAACTCGGAGGTTGGGTAATTATCATCTCTGCCTTTGCTGTTGGTTTGGCATCAGTCAACCTGGTCAGAATCCACAGCAACCATATCAGGCGCAGAAGCTCCAACTGGATCTATAGCGTTTTGCTGCTCGTTTTCCTGGTTGGTTGGACAGTTATGGGTATTCTCGAGTTCCACAACCCTGAGTCTGAAGCGCTACGGACATTCAGTCAGAACATGTTCAACAGCATTTTGTCATCCCTAGGCGCTGCCATGTTCGCGTTGGTTGCACTGTATTTGGCTTCTGCTGCCAACCGTGCTTTCCGGGTACGCAACTTGGATGCCGCCATACTGCTTGGTGCTACCCTGATTATGATGCTCGGTCGTGCGCCGGTCGGCGCCCTTATTTGGGATAAGTTCCCGGTTATGGCTGACTGGATGCTGTCTGTACCGAATAATGTTGGACAACGTGCCATCATGATCGGTGCAGCTATCGGTGCTTTTGCGACCTCATTGCGCATCCTGCTTGGCATTGAGCGGGGGCATCTTGGTTCTGAATAGTTTCTAAAGCTTAGGAAAGGAGGTGCACGCTGCGTGAGCTTTTTGCAGAATATGGACCGTCGGATTATCTATATCTTCATGCTGCTGTTGGTGTCCATCCCGCTGATTAAGCCGCTCGGGATTCCGATAGAGATTAACTATATGACCCAGGAAGTTTACGATATGATGGACAGCCTGCAGCCAGGTGATCGTGTATTATTCTCCATCAACTATGATCCCACCTCGGCCCCGGACATTCATCCTCAGGCTGTAATTGTGCTGAGACACTTAATGCAAAAAGGCGTTAAGGTGGCAATGGTTACGTTCTCCGCATCCGGGCCTAACATCGTCGAGCAGTTGATCCTGCCTTACGAACAAGAGGGTAAGGTATATGGCGAGGATTTCGTTAACCTAGGATTCATCGCCGGTGGCGAAACAGCCATCCGCAACTTTGGACGTGATATTATCGGCACGGCCAAGGCCGACTACCGCGGCGCAAATCTCAACTCAATCCCCATGTTGCAGGACATAGTTGATGCGCGTGACTTTGAACTGGTGTATGTGTTTCATGGTTATAACCCTGGCGTGCAGGAGTGGGTACGTCAAGTTCAAGGGGCTTTGAACATAAATCTGGTCGCAGGTGTGGTCATGGTCAGTGTGCCAGAAGTCATGCCGTTCTTTACATCCGGGCAGATTGCCGGCATGCTTCAAGGACTGAGGGGTGCCGCTGAGTACGAGCTGCTGCTCGGTCAACCTGGTTCCGCAGTCGCTAAGATGGATGCTCAATCACTGGGACATCTTGTGATCATATTCTTTGTCATAGTGGGCAACATCGCATTCTTCCTGGAGAAGAAAAACGCTAAGAAGTAGCATGTAACCACGGGAAAAGGAGGTGACCGCAGAGTGAATATTTCTAGTAACCCATGGGTGTGGATTGCAGCCTTGGGATCGATTGCGATATTTTCTTCCATGTTTAAAGACAACCCGTTCTACAGGGCAGCTGAACATATCTTCGTAGGCAGTGGTGCAGGCTATGCCCTGACTCAAGCCTATCGCAACATAACGATTCAGGGATGGCGGCCAATGTCTGATGATGGTAGGTTTATCTTAATCATACCGCTCATCCTTGGTGTGCTGCTGTATACCCGCTTCTTCCGCAAGATAGAATGGATGAGCCGCTGGAGCATGTCATTCCTGATCGGTGTTGGTACCGGTATTGCCATCTACGGTGTATATAACTCCCAGTTGGTCGCGCAACTTCGGGCCACCATGGTGCCGCTGTTCGTTGCTGGTAATGCAGCAGCTACCCGCGACAACATCATCCTTGTGTTTGGTGTGATAGCTGTACTGCTCTACTTCCTGTTCACTGTGCAGGTGAAAGGCCCCGTTAAGCACGCTACCAGCGTTGGTCGGGTCCTGATGATGATTACCTTTGGAGTCTCTTTTGGTAACGTCGTCATGGGTCGTATCTCGCTGCTGCTCGGTGTGCTGGAAACAGTCTATGGTAAATGGCTGGGGCTTTTCTAGCGAAGGAATAACTGAGGCCGGCCCAGCATCAGCAGGGCCGGCCTTATACTATTTAACCGAACAGTGCTTGGCACAGATGGGCTACCAACTGAAGTAAGGTACCGGTACCGGGACTTCTACTCGCCCTTCCTTTACTACCATATGCACCTTGCGCAGATTAGAGATGCGCTCCAGCGGGTTGCCTGAGACAGCGACAAAGTCGGCCAGCTTCCCCTTCTCGATTGTCCCCAGGTCAGCGGAACGGCCCATCGCTTCGGCAGCCACCCGCGTGGCCGCGCAGATAGTGTTCATCTCGCTGTAACCAAACTTGACCATCATCTCAAGCTCCGTATGGAATGGTGAAAACTCTACGTCGGGGATGACTATGTCAGTGCCAACAGCAATCTTCAGGCCGGCGGCAGTCGCTTTACGGAACTGGCTCTCCAGCATCTCGTCAGTCTTAATCCACCAATCGGCGTATTTGGCCAAGGTGGTACGCCGGTAATCGCCTGACCCAAGCGGGTCTTGCAAAGCGCGGCGAGCCGCCTCTCCCATGCTGTGGTAGGCAATCATTGTGGGAATTAAGTATGTCCCCCGCTCCGCCATCATTTCACGCACCTCATCCGTCAGGTGGGTGCCGTGCTCCAGAGTATCCACACCGGCTGTAACTGCCATCTTGGCTGCTGGCATGATGGCTGCGTGGCAGGCTACCAGATAACCCAGGCGATGAGCTTCATCCACTCCTGCATCAAGTTCTTCCTGGCGGTACTCAGGCGTCTCGCTTCGATGGCTGGTCAGAATCTTTATCAGGTCGGCACCTGCCTTCACCTGCTCGCGCACCGCCTTGCGAACGTCTTCGGGACTGTCAGCCTCGCGTACACCACGGGTCAGCTCATGGCCGTGGCCACCAGTCATGCAGATGCCTTTACCGGCAGTGAAAATACGAGAGCCAGGGACATAGCCAAGCTCAACAGCCCGGCGCATCTTTAGACCTAAGCCGCTCGAGACGTCACGGACAGTCGTTATACCCTTTTCCAGCGTGGATCGGATGTTACGAGCGGCTAGGCAAGCAGCCAAACCATCGCCGTCAGCATACTCAGCTACGTTTGGCTGACTGTAATAGTAGTCGATGTGGACGTGCATGTCGATTAAACCTGGAACGATAGTGTAGCTGGTCAAGTCTACCGTCGGTACCCCCTCCGGCAGACCGGACTCAGGAGGAATTACTTCCTTGATGCGACCTGCTTCAACCCAAATGTACGCATGTTCGATTGGCTTACCACCCTGACCATCAATCAGCTGTCCCAAATGATACAGCGTTGACAAGATAACCGCCTCCTCACCAGGATAAGTTCACATCCCTTGTTCTGTCTTTATGAAGATGTTTCCTTTCTAAGCACGGTTTTGACAGCATAGTTTGTGGCCTAGCCACATTACATGGAGTGATGGCAGCGTTTACTGCCAAGCAGTAAAGGAGGAACGGCATTGAATACACCAAACGCAACTAGAACGTTAACCGAAATCTACCGGGAGCTTGATGCTGCCTGTGGCCTGCAGCACGACAAGCTGCGTAGCGCGCGCAGCTTTGAACACTCGTTGTTCATTCCTACCCAGGATAACTTGATTAGGGAGACTCACCACTTTGAGGCCCTACAGGCAAGAGCTGAAGCACTGCCCGCGCCAGATCCGGTCTTTAGTCTGCTCAAGAGTCATATACTGGACTTCATTGGAGCTCAACGGTCGAGTATGCAAAGCTCTTACGAGCATCCGGCTGGCTTCATCGCTTCTCTCACCAACTTCCTCACCTACATGGGTGACAAGGACTCCCGCGATCCAGATGAGCGGGCCCGCATCTTGCAGAACCGGCTCAGTCAGGTCGATGATCTATGGCACGGAATGCGTAGCATCTTCCCTGCCGCAGCAACGGGTAAGCTGCGTGACGTTGCAGAGGGGTGCCAAACACTGCAGCGCGTGAGCAGCATAGCACTGGCTAATGCAGCCAAACACTATGCCGGCCTTAATGAGCGGGATGTAGTCGTGGTGGCCAAGTCCCTGGACCGGTTAAGAGACAAGGCAGCCATGTGGACCATCGAAATAGCCGAAGCCATCGAATCGCGCCCGCCCGAGTCTGCAGCTGGGACTGCTGCTGCTTTGAACACTGACCCGGAGCGGTATCGCATGGTGCTTGACCAGGAACTCGGCGTCAGTCTCGATGAACTATTGAGCTGGCATGAGAGTGAAGTCGAGAAGACCAGGAATGAGATGATCGAAACAGCGGCGCGCATTAACCCGACAGGAAGGGCCCCCGTTACCACTCCGCTGGCTGCTGTCGAGCTGATGAACACCTATGCTGGGCCATGCGATTCTCCTGCTGAGATGTTTGCCAGGCTGCGCAGCTATCTGGACAGGGCTCAGGTAGCCTGTCGCGACTGGGTGAAGATGCCGGAAGAAAGCTGCCGCGTCATCCCTGTGCCGGAGCAGTTCCGGTTAACCTACCCTTGGGGCGGCTATGGCGGCGGTTGTCCACGCAGACGCCCGCTGATTGGCGACGTCTTCTTGAACGATACCAACTATCGGGCAGTTACAGATGGATGGATCAAAATAAATGCCGTACATGAGTGCTATCCAGGTCACCATGTACAATGGGTACGCGGCACCCTCGATCCGCTGCCCGAGACTGTCAAGATTGGGGCTAAGCGCGTGCCTTTGCAGGAAGGCATGTGCCATCGTACAGAGCGGCTAATGGAGTATTTGTTCGATGAAGATCCATATTACCCATTGGCAGTCGCATTCCGCCGCCACCACACCGCTGTACGCATCAAGGCAGACCTCTATCTGCAGTACTTCAACAGACCCGAAGAAGAAGCTATTCAGCTATATATGGATGAACTCGGTTTTGATCGGGTGACCGCCCTTGGGCAGGTCAAGTCTCAAGAGATGCAGAACCGGATTGGCTACTTCACCTGCTATTATTACGGCATGAAGAAGCTGGAAGACTTGGAGCGAGCCTATGGCTATGACAGCAGAACCTTCACTGAGTATCTCTTCTCCGTACTGAACGTGAGCTTGACCAACTTCGAGGCGTTTCTGCGCCTATCTGAGCACGATAAACAGCGCTTCCTGACGGGCTTCCCCAGTCGGTTGCAGTTTGATTAGGTAGACCGGCTTTCAGCTGCCTCAATTGTGGGGCAGCTTCTTTGTGGTGAAAATTGTGCAACCTAATGACGGTTAACCTAGAGGGAATTGGGTCTGTATCATGAATTAATAGTTAGATGTACGGAACAAAACCCATAACCAGAAGGGAGTTTTCTAACAAGATGTCTTACAACGTTAGTCAGAAGATTGGTCAAGTGTTTGATCAGCTGATGAGCCAGGAGAAGGTGCGGCAGGGCTTGGCCTTTATCGAGGCCGACCAGCCACGTTGCATCGAAGAACAGAAGCACATAGTGACGATTGAAGCGCCTACTTTCCAAGAAGAGAAGCGCACAGCATACTATGCAGACCGCCTGCGCGAGCTGGGCCTGGTGGATGTGCACATAGACAGCTACGGCAATGTGCTTGGCAGGCGGCCCGGCAAGGGTAACGGCCCGACCGTACTGCTGGAAGCGCATCTTGATACAGTCTTCCCCTTTGGCACCAATGTCACCCCGGTTGAAAAGGATGGCAAGATCTACGCGCCCGGTATTTGCGATGACACTCGCGGGTTGTCCGCTAACGTCTCTGTAATCCTAGCCTTCAACGAGACAGGCATTGAGACTGAGGGCGACATCATCTTCGCCGGCACTGTGGCTGAAGAGGGTCTCGGCGGCATGTCCGGCATGAAGGCGTTGCTCGAAGAGTACAAGGGCATTGACGCAACCATTTCCATAGACGGCGCAGGTTGCGATTCCATCGTCTACCAAGGAACCGGCATCCGCAATTTTGAAGTCACCTATACCGGCCCTGGCGGCCATGCTTACGGTGCCTTCGGCATACCAAGCCCTCTGCATGCGGCCGCTCGCGCCATCAGCAAGCTCAGCGACATGCGCCCACCTAGCACTCCGAAGACAACCTTTACCGTTAGCTTGGTCGAGGGTGGTCACCAGATCCACGCCATCGCACAGCAGGCTACCTTCAAAATCAACATGCGCTCCGACGATCCGGTTGAGCTTGATAAGATTCAGACGGAAGCTATCAGCATCTTTGAGGACGGTGCGCGGGAAGAGAACGAGCGCTGGGGCAAAGAACTGGTCAGCGTGGAGTACAAGATGATCTTGGATGTGCCGGCTGGCAGCCAGCCTGACGATGCCGAAATCGTGCAGGCGGCCTGGAAGGCTACCGAGTGCATCGGCGTACAACCAAGGCTCGTGCCCGGCGGCTGCACCAACACCAACATGCCTGTCAAGATGGGTATTCCGGCAGTTACCCTCGGTCGCGGCGGCAAAGAGGGCGGCATTCACTCCCTGGGCGAATGGTTTGATCCGGAGGGGGTTTACCGTTCCCCACAAAAGTCCTTCCTGATGCTGCTCGCGCTGGCGGGAATGCATGGGGTTACCGAGCCGATTGTTGCCAAGTAGTCAAAGCCCCTGTCTCCTCGCGGAGTCAGGGGCTTTGCGTTATAGATTGGGGACATACCTCGGCCTGCATAACCAGCATCAGGTTAAGGTGTGTCCCCTTTCCCTAAACCCTCACGGTTTTCCAACGCCCAGACTTATACCTGAAGTAGATGAATGCTGAACGGGTGCACTGGTCAATCGCCATGGCCATCCAGGCGCCTGTCAAACCTAACCCCATCACCTTGACAAACAACATTGCCAGCGCCACCCGTACTCCCACCACACCGACTAAGGTAGAGATCAGCGGCCAACGGGTATCGCCTGCACCGCGCAGTGCACCTGCCAGAATAAACTGCGTTGACTGCAACGTCTGCACGAGAGCGATAATCTGGAGTGCTGTTGCAGCCATTCCAATAACAGCTGCATCCCTTGTGTATAATGAGGCAAGCAATCTGCCTCCGAAGAAGAAGACAAAACCCATGAATCCAGCTACCATCATGCCAATGCGGCGCGTTTGCCACCCGTAGGTTTCAGCCCAGTCGGGACGTTTGCGGCCCAAACTGCGGCCTACCAATGAGGTTGCGGCCATACCGAAACCCATACCCGGAGTGAACGACAAACCAACAATGTTCATACCAATCTGGTGCGCTGCATAGACCATAGTGCCCAGGCCGGAAACTACCCTGGTAAACGTAACCATGCCGAAACGCATGATCACCTGTTCCAGCATGGCAGGTGTGCCAATCTTGATAATCCGCTTGATCAGGTCAGGCCGGGGAACAAATTTGTCACGGATGGAAACTCGTAGGCGCGACTTTCCGCCGCTAATGGCGCGCAGCGCCAGGATGCAGCCGACAGTGCGGCTTAGAGTAGTGGCAAAGGCAGCGCCAAACACTCCCCATTGCGGGAAGCCGAGATAGCCATTGATTAACAGCACGTTACCAACTACGTTCACCACATTGGCGATGATGTTATAACGCATCGGAGTGCGGGTATCACCGGAACCGCGTAGCATGGCCGTGACTGCCATGCCGATAGTCTGCGGAATGAAACCGATAGAGATAACTCGCAAGTAGGTTAGCGCATAGCCAATAGCGTCTTCTTGAGCGCCCATAAATAGCACAATCGGTTCGGCGAAAAAGTAGATAAGAGCTGTCGCCAGTACGCCTAAGACCGAAATTATCAACAATGACTGCCTTGCAGCAGCATTGGCTTCCTCTACTTCTTGTGCTCCGATGAAGCGGGCAATTACCGCCGTTGTACCGACGTTTAAGGCCATGAAAGCAGCCATCGCCAGGAAAATCGGCTGATTGGTCAATCCGATGGCTGCAATCGCTGCCGGTCCCACGTTGCCGACCATCATCATATCAATCATATTGAACAATTGAATTAGCAGTTGTTCAACCACTGCCGGCCACGCAAGATGGAACACGTCCTTGCGCGCTTCTTGTATAGAAAGCTCTTCCCTCTGTTCTACGGCCACTGCTTGCACTGCAGCCATCTTATCCTCTCCTAACCATTCTACTTACTAATCTTTCAATAGTCTAAAAATATCACCTGGGAGCAACGTGGTCAATCACCATATTGGCAGATAAATGCCGCTTATGACAAAATAACAGCACCATCTGGATACTCTCCAGGTAGTGCTGCTATTCTTGTGTCCAGATATTACGCCCTGTGCTCATAAAGCAGGGCGATTTCTTTACGCCTCGCAGACCGGTCCGTCGGCTCAACATCAAAAAAGGCGACTGTCGCATGCTTGGATGCTAGCAACAACCACTCTGAACTCTGCGTACAGTAAGCCACCCGCCCCTGCTCTAGCAAGCTGTCCAAAGCTCGGTGCACAGACTGTTGCCAGGTGAAGAAAAGATCTTCGTCAGCTCTTAAGTCTGCCTGATAATTCTCCCAGAACCACTTGCAGACTGCTTTCTCGTTCGCTCTCCCGCCCAAGTTCTCTAACGCTGTCACAGTAATTGTCATCAAGTCTTCATGTCGAGTTAGGTGATGCATCTGGCTTTCCTCCCTGCCTTTGCTCAGATAACCCTTGTCTTATATATATTTCCACAAGCTCTAGACAATTTCTTGCCGGTAGAGACAAGTTTTCCATTCCTTTTAATGGAAGCGCCAGGGGAACTCATAAGTGGTTCTAAATTGAGCATTACCCTAGACCCCCAGGAAAGAGCAGTCTATAATGCAATTGGGACTGGTTACCAGACCTAGCCTAAGGTAGAAGGGAGAGTTGACATGCGCGTCTTGCTTGCTTAAGCGCCGTCCCAACGAGAAGGCGCTTCTTGCCCAAGTGAGGGCCTAACGCTCTTCCTCTGAGGTGACGGATAGCATGTTTGCCGTGGACCTACGAGTGATGAACTAAGGAGGAGCTCATAGATGATAATAGAACTAAAGAAAGACCAATTCGGCCTCGTAGCTGATCTGTACAAAGACATTGACCATAACCGGGGTGTCATCGAAGCGGTGCTGCAGGGACCTTTCCCCGCCCGCGTGTTTGTCGACGACGTGGAAAAGCCAAACATGGCAGTTGTTTATCCTGTGGGGTTCTTTTACTTTGTTGCCGGCAGGCAGTTCCGTGCAGACTTTTTAAAGGCCTTTGGCAGGATGCTGTTTGAGGACTGGCAGGTCAACATAGTCGAGCTATTCTTCTTCCCGGAAGACTGGTCAGAGCATGCCAACCTGATCCTGGGAGACCGGCCTCGCCTGCGCTTTGAGCGGCGAGACTATGCGCTTAACCACGAGCTCTTTCAGGAGCGTAAAGCTGAACTGCTCGGCAAATTGCCGGAAGGCATGGAACTGCTTCCCATCGACCATGAGCTACTCAGCCAGTACAATGTCAACACCGGTATGTGGTTGACTAGGGAAGATTATCTGCAGCAGGGTTTCGGCTACTGCCTGGTCGTTGAGCACGGGATTGCCACTCAGTGCGTGGTCGGTCTTAGGACAGCAACTGAGGTGGAACTGGACGTGCGCACTGACGAGCAGTATCGCAAACAAGGTCTCGCTACCCTGGTCAGCGCAGCTACCATCGATCATGCTCTAAGATCAGGACTCGAACCCACTTGGAGCTGCTTCTCCTTCAACCAAGGGTCTTGGAAAATAGCCGAGAAGCTGGGTTTTGAGTTAAAGCACACCAAGAGCATTGTGCTCTGGGACACATCTCTTAAATAGTATAATAAGCCGCTGGCGATAAGCTGGCGGCTTTTGCTATCCGGAATATTCATGCGGGTATTAATGTTTTCATTCTCACGTCAAACTAACAATCATATTACTAAAACTATTGTAGTAGACATTGCATGTACAATACTTTACGAGCATTTTCCATCGGTTCTATAGTCTTATAGAGGAGGGTGTTAAGGTGGAAAAATCCAGTTTGAAGCAACAGGTTTGTCAGGCGATTGACCAGCGAGCGGACGAAATCATTGCTTTGGGAGAGTTCATGTTCGAGCATCCAGAACTCGGGTACAAGGAACACAAGGCCGCTGCTCTAGTCGAAGAAAAGTTCAAGGCGTTAGGTATGAGCTACCGTGCGGGATTAGCAGTAACGGGAGTCAAGGCAAAGCTACCCGGTCGCACCCACAACCTAGCAGTCGCCGTGATGGGTGAACTAGACGCTGTGGTCTGTCATGACCATCCCAGTGCCGACCCGGTAACTGGGGCTGCCCATTGCTGTGGACACAATGCCCAGAGCGCAATGATGGTCGGCGTAGCAATGGGCCTGGTTGATTCCGGAGCTATGCAGCATTTGGATGGCGATGTAATCGTAATGGCTGTGCCGGCAGAGGAATACGTGGAGCTGGACTATCGTCAGAAGCTGCGTCGGAATGGTCAGATCCACTTCCTTGGTGGTAAACAGGAACTCTTGTACCTGGGAGAATTAGATGACGTCGACATGGCGATGATGTGCCACTCTGAATCTGAGACTCCCGGCCGGATCATCAGAGTGCCAGGTCCAGGCATCGGGTCAAATGGTTTTATCGGGAAGGCAATACGCTACATCGGTACAGAAGCACACGCAGGCGGTGCTCCGCATGCGGGCATCAACGCCCTAAACGCCGCCATGTTAGGACTGATGGGTATACACGCGAACCGGGAGACATTCAAGGACGCAGATGCCATCCGGGTACACCCGATTGTGACCAAGGGAGGCGATTTGGTCAACATCGTCCCAGCAGACGTAAGGGTAGAGACGTACGTGAGGGGTAGAAGCATAGACGCAATCATGGACGCCAGTGTAAAAGTGAATAGAGCGTTGCAGGCTGGCGCCATGGCAGTTGGTGCAGAAGTGGAGATAGCAGAGATACCTGGTTATTTGCCACTACTCAATGATCAGAATATGGCTCAGCTGTTCCGGCAGAATGCCGTTGAACTGCTTGGCGAAGCAGGAGTGGAAGACGCCGGTTTCATGTCTGGGTCTACTGACATGGGTGATATTACCCACATTATGCCGGGCATCCACCCCATGGTAGGCGGAACTGCTGGTAGAGCTCATGCGCGTGACTATGCCATGGTCGACAAGGAGATGGCGTATGTCGTACCCGCTAAGGTGATGGCAATGACGGTGATTGACCTACTATGGGATGGCGCGTCTTTGGGGCAGACGATCAAAGCTGACTTCGAACCCAAAATGTCCAAAGAGCAATATCTGGCGATGTGGGAGCGGTTACTGGATTAGTCGGATCGATCTTAATAAGGAGGAGCGGGAAAGTGAAGCAAAAGGACTGGAAAGTGCATGTTTTGGCCCTTGTGATGGTAGCCATCGCCGAATATATCGGCATTAAGCGATTCCAGCTCGGTCCCGGCACTGTGCTGCTGCTGCCAATGCTATATGCATTGGTTATGGGTATGTTCCTTCCGTTGCTCAAGTTGGTTAATCGGATCGACATGGAGACAGCGTCTCCCTATATTGGTCTTTCAGTAATGTTCCTGACTGCTAAGATGGGCACAACTATTGGCCCCAACCTAGGGAAGGTGATTAGTGCTGGCCCAGCCCTGCTGCTGCAGGAGTTAGGCAACCTGGGCACCATCTTCTTTGCATTGCCGGTTGCTGTACTTGTGTTCAAAATGGGTCGCGAGGCTATCGGCGCTGCCTTTTCGATTTCCCGAGAGGGGTCGCTGGCAATAGTTGCTGACGTATACGGTCTTGACTCTCCTGAAGGTCAAGGGGTTATGGGTGCGTACATTACCGGTACATTGTTCGGTGCTGTATTCAACGGACTGATGGTTGGCCTTATCATCAGTCTAGGGCTATTCCATCCATACTCATTAGCTATGGCTGCAGGTACAGGCAGCGCGTCAATGATGACTGCTGCCCTCGGACCGGTGCTGACGGCTTATCCGGCGATGGAAGCTGAACTAAGTGCGTTTGCCGCCACCAGTCAGCTGCTGACCAGCGTAGACGGCCTGTACATGAGCTTGTTTGTTGGTATTCCTGCGACCGAGTGGCTTTACCGCAAGCTTAAGGGCAAGAAGGCGGACTCAGCAACAAACGAGGAGGTTGTAAGCTAATGAAGTTCTCCGATGCATTCCGTATTTTTGTAATCACCGGGCTAATCTCGCTGATCGGCAACTTCATTGGCTTCAAGATTAACCCTGTCGCTGCAATACCCGGCATGCTTATCCTGCTGGTTCTTGTCTGTATAGGGTATCTGTTATCCAAGGTATCGCCGGTGAAGCTTCCCAGCATCGCGTACATCTCAGCGCTTGCAATCATTGCTTCTGTACCAGGCGTGCCCGGTGCAGAGTACGTTATCAAGCACGTAGGACAAGTGCAGTTCCTTGCCCTCTGTACCCCAGTCCTTGCCTATGCAGGTATCTCCATTGGCAAGGATATGGAAGCATTTAAAAAGCAGGGAGCGAAAATTGTGCTGACAGCCTTCCTCACCTTCATCGGCACGTTTATTGGCTCGGCCGTGATTGCTCAGATTATCCTCAAACTAACTGGCGTTATCTAGTCTTGGACCCTTGACTCAGTGCATGTCTACCCCTCACTAACACTAGGCGAGAGTCAGCTCTCGCCTTCTTCTATGCACCGGCAAGCTTTCAAAAACTCAAGCCCACCTGAGCCAGGTGGGCTTGAGTCGTGATTGTACTTACCAGGCTGCAACGTGACCGTCGGTGCGAGGCTCGGTGCCTGCTGCCAATACCCCGGTCTGTGGGTCGCGCCAGATGATCTGCCCGCGGCCGAATCCGCCACTGGACAGCATAGGCACAATCGCGTGACCCTTGCGTGCCAGGGCTTGCGCCAGGTGGGTTGGGAAGCTCGGTTCAACCTGGACGGTCTTCTCTTTGCTCCACTGCCATCTGGGCGCGTCGAGAGCGGCCTGCGGGTTCATGTGGAAGTCTATTGTGTTCATAATCACCTGCACATGGCCTTGCGGTTGCATGAAGCCACCCATTACGCCAAACGGACCCACCGGCTCGTTATCCTTGGTAAGGAAGCCAGGGATAATCGTATGGAAGGTGCGCTTGCCAGGAGCTAGTGCATTGGCATGGTTCGGGTCGAGTGAGAAGTTGTTGCCGCGGTTCTGCAGGCCGATGCCTGTGCCCGGGATTAATACTCCCGAACCAAATCCGCGGTAGTTGCTCTGGATGAAAGAAACCATGTTGCCTTCACCGTCAGCAGTGGCTAGATAGACAGTGCCACCTTGCGGTGGATCACCTGGCTCTGGCATGATTGCATGCTCACCAATCAGCTGGCGGCGCTGTGCTGCATATTCTTCTGAGAGCAGCGACTCAACGCTGACCCGCATATGCTTGGGATCAGTAATCTGTTTCAAGCCGTCCACGAAGGCCAGCTTAATCGCTTCAATCTGCTTGTGGTATGTATCTACGCTGTCCTGCTCGTGGAACTCAAAACCCTTGAGGATGTTGAGCGCCATCAAAGCAACGGTGCCTTGGCCATTTGGTGGAATCTCCCAGACATCATAGCCGCGGTAATTAACGCCTACTGGCTTCACCCACTCGGGTTCGAACGCAGCCAGGTCATCCTTACGCAGAAATCCGCCGTGCTGCTGCATGAAAGCGTCAATTTTGTCAGCTATTTCGCCACGGTAGAAAGACTCGGCGTTTGTTTCGGCAATAGAGCGCAAGGTGGCAGCGTGCCCAGGGGACTTCCACATCTCGCCGATGCCAGGAGCCTTGCCGCCTGGAGCAAAGGTCTCCAGCCATGGCTTGAACACCTCACCTTCCTGACGCTGGAATGCAGCCACTCCCGTCTTCCAAGCTGCTCCCAAGGTCGGTGTCAGCGGATAACCGTTTTCGGCGTACTCGATAGCAGGCTTCAATACCTCAGTTAAAGGCAAGCGGCCAAACCGCTTGGACAAGGCTGCCCATGCACCAGGAGCGCCAGGAACGGTAACCGGGATTACGCCGTAAACCGGCATCTCTTCGTGTCCGAGTTCCTTCACCTTCTCGATAGAGATGCTTTGCGGCGCTGGGCCGCTGGAGTTCAGGCCGTGCAGTTCGCCCTTCGTCCATACCAACGCAAAGGCGTCGCCACCTATGCCGTTGGCGGTAGGCTCAACTACGGTCAAACAAGCTGCCGTCGCGATAGCTGCATCGATGGCGTTACCGCCCTTCTTTAAGATATCCAGGCCAGCTTGTGCCGCTAGCGGCTGTCCTGTAGCGACAACTCCGTTACGGGCGTAGACAACGTTTCGACGCGAGCCATTTGGGTAAAACAGTGAATCGTACTTCAAGCTCATCTTCAACCTCCATCACAGTGATATTGGATACGCGTAGTTCAAACGCATAAACATGCTAGCTATTACACTTCTACGCTTACCGAAAGAAATCCTTTGTGCTCCCCCATAGCTTTCTCAGTTTCGTAGGAAGTTTGCTTCTGTTCGTGTAATTCGAGGGGATGAATGTAATCTAGCTGCGCTCTACCCTGTTGCGACCAGTATCCTTGGCAATGTAAAGGGCTTGGTCCGACCGGCGCAGCAGCTCTGCCAGTGTGTCTCCCGGTCGGTATTCAGTCACGCCAACGCTGATCGTCACGCGTCCTGCCTGGCCAAAGTCTGCAGCTTCCACACTCAGGCGAATTCTTTCCGCAATCAAGCCAGCCTCTTCTCCCCTGGTTTCTGGGAGCAGTATAGCGAACTCCTCCCCGCCAATCCGCGCCAGGACGTCAGCCTGACGCAACTGTTGAGTCACTACTCTCGTCACCGTCTGCAGTACCTGGTCACCAACCGCGTGGCCGTAAGTATCGTTCACGCGTTTGAAGTGGTCCAAATCGTACGTGGCCAATGCGAGGTGTTGCCCTTCCTTGCTTGCTTGCTCGATTTCCTTTAAACCGAAGGCCTCGAAATACCGCCGATTGTAGGCGTTCGTTAGGGGATCCTTCAGCGCAGCAACTTCCAGGTTGTCTCGGACATACCCTTTCACGAACACAAATAGCAGGCCGACAATGATCAAGTTGACGACGAAGGTAATCCCGAATAATCCGAAATGCTTAAGCTTGGCCTCAGCGTCCAGCTGTCCCTGCCTCGCCAGTTGGTCAGAGACTGCCCAGCACTGCTCACTAGCTGCGATCAGCACGGGCAGGTGCTCCTGGTCTCGTCCCGATCGGTACTCCATCATCTTAGATTTAAGCAGTTCCCAGTTAAGCCGCAGCGTCGCAGCAGGTTCACCCGAAGCGTACGCGATCATCAGCCTATCGATCTTGTTCAGTAGTTCATCATCTTGCTGCCCGCTTAGTTCCAACTTGGTCCAGCGCTGTATCGAGCCTCGTATACGACCAAGCTCGTTGATAGCTTCGGCGTCATGCTGCACCCGCGAAATTAGGAAGTTGAAGGCTAGGGCACTAAGCAGGAACACAAGAATAAAAGATACCACTATGCAGAACAGCCATTTTGACTTGCGAATAATTGCTCTCCCCCCCCACTAGCACATGATGTTCTGTAGTAACGCTTCCACAGGCCTGTGTCTTGTTCCTGCCAGTTATATCCCGTGACATGGAGTGAGTTCCCAACAAATCAAGCTTTCATCTCCGGCAGGCCAGGCTCACCTGTGCTATCATTGAGGTAAATAAGTCTAACTGCTTGGATAGGAGGAAATACATGAAATCTATCAGTATGACCAGAATGGAGATTAACCTCGACAACCTGCTTCATAACTATCAGGAGCTTGTGAAGCATGTTGCGCCGTCTGAAGTGGTGCCGGTAGTCAAGAGCGAGGCTTACGGACACGGGGCTGTGCCGATAGCCCGCGCGCTGCAGGCAGTTGGCTGCGGACATATGGCCGTTGCCATGGTGGATGAGGGCATTCAGCTGCGAAAAGCCGGCATTACGGGCGAGATTATGTTGCTTGGAGTAACGCTGCCAGAGCAGTTCACTACCATAGCAGAGTATGAACTAACTCCTACTCTCCCCGATGTGGAGAGAATGGAAGCTTGGGCAGCCTTGGCGAAGCAGCTTGGTCGTAAGCTGCCGTATCACCTGAAGGTAGACATCGGTCTGGGCAGGTTAGGCTTTTTGCCGGAAGACGCTGAGACTGCACTCGCAGCAGTCAAAGCATTGCCCGAACTCGAGCTGCGGGGCATCAGCTCTCACCTGAGTTGGCCTGAAGGCACTGAAGTGCATAACGCTAAAGAATTTGCACGCTACCAAGAGTTCTGCCAACCTTTTCTGGCTGAGCTTCCGCAAGTGCCGCGCCACTTGGCAGCTTCGCAGGCGGTCCTGCGCCATCGACACATGTTTTTTGACCTGGTGCGTGTAGGCGGCCTGGTGTACGGTTTCAAGTACGACTGCCCCACTTCTCTTGATTTACGTCCCGTTTTGACCTACAAAACCAAGGTTGGCCAAGTGAAGATGCTGCCAACAGGCTGGGGTATTGGTTACGACTTACAGCACATCGTGGAGCAGCCTACGCGGGTGGCGCTATTGCCGCTTGGTTGGAGTGACGGTGTTGGCAGTACACATGTGTACAAAGCCAAGTTCCTGGTGCGGGGTCATTTTGCCCCACTGGTTGGCATCTGTACAGACTTCTGCATGCTGGATGTTACGGATATTCCAGAGGTCACTGCAGGTGATGAGGTTGTGCTGGTCGGCGAGCAGGGTGAAAACAGCGTGACCGTGATCGAGCTGGCCGAAGCCGGCGGGATCAGCACCTCACAACTACTGGGCCGTGCCTCTCTGCGTGTACCACGAGTGTTTATTAGAGACGGCAAGGAAGTTGAGGAGCTGTCCATTCTGTCGCATTGAGTGAGGATGTGGTCCAAATTATACGTCCCCGTGTCCCCAGAGGCCCCACGCTAGGCGTGGGGCCTCTGCTCGTCCTCCTGCAATTTTTGCCAGGACATGCCTTGAAGCATACATAGAACTCAAATGGGCGAATATTCTGATATCAGTGGAGAGCCCGGTAGGCCTGGTCTCCCGGGCAATCGAACGGCTTCATCATATCGAATATTTTACGGGGGGGAACTTAGTGAAAAAGCTGCTGTTACTGTCTCTAGTGCTGGTTCTGGTGCTTGGTTCGCTAGCAGGGTGCGGTGAGAAGGTAGACACGACCACACTGATTGTGGGCAGCGCCGAAATGTCCGGTGACTATATCTCCGGCTTCGGCAACAGCGCCTACGACGTCTGGGTTCGGGACCTTATCTATGGTTACTCCACCTATGTGGTTACCCCGGCCGGTGAGGTCATTCTTGATAACTCGGTAGTCAAGAACCTCACAACCGAAAAGGACGATGCCGGCAACAAGACTTACACCTTCGAACTGCACGATGACCTGAAGTGGAGCGATGGCTCTGCGGTCAAAGCTGATGACTACGTGTTTTACATCCTCTGGCACGCTTCCCCGCAGTGGGTAGAAGCTGGAGCTACCAGCGCAGTCGGTGAGGCCCTCGTTGGCTACAATGATTACTACGATGGCGTTACCGACCGTATGAAAGGCGTAAACCTGATTGATGAGCATACCTTCTCGATCACGCTAGCAGCAGATATGCTCCCCTACTTCTGGGAGACGAGTTACGCTGCCTTTATACCTGTGCCGATGGCAGTGTGGGCACCAGGTGGCACCATCGACATTAATGATGACGGCGCCAAAATAGCCGGTGTTGACCTGAAGGAAGCTTGCTCCACGGTTGCTACCACCGAGCGCTTCAAACCGACGGTCTCCTGTGGCCCGTACAAGTTCGTCAGCTTCGAAAACAACGCTGCCACTGTTGAGATCAACGAGCACTTCAAGGGCACTTACGAAGGCAAGAAGCCTCAACTACAGTACGTGATTGTTCGTTCTATCAACCAGACTACTGACGTTGACCAGGTTATCAACGGCGAAATCGACATGGTGACCGGCGTGATTGAAGGCGAGAAGATTGAAAAGGCGAAAGCCGATGAGAACACCAACGTGAACTTCTACGCCCGCGATGGTTTTGGCGGCATCTTCATTCACTGCGACTTCGGCCCGACCAAGTCGGCAGAGGTGCGTCGCTCACTTGCTTACTTGATCGACCGCGACGAGGTCATCGCTAACGTGTTGGGTGGCTACGGCTCAGTGGTTAACGGTCTGTACGGCCTGGCTCAATGGATGTATCAGGCGAACAAGGCTGAGATCGATGCTCTGCCGCACCTGACCCGCGACATAGCCAAGGCTAACGAGTTGCTGGACCAAACCGAGTGGAAGTTTGAGGCAGATGGTACTACTCCGTTTGACCCGACCAAGGCCAACTCTGACGGTACTTATCTGCGCCATAACGACAAGGGTGAGGAACTCACCATCAACCACTTTGGCACTGAGGACAACGTGGTGACAGATAACGTGGAGATCCAGCTCAAAGCCAACTCTCCGCTCGCAGGCATCGACTTTACCCTTACCCGGGGCGACTTCGATGCATTGCTGACCAACTACTACGAAGGCTTCTCTCTAGGCGAGGAGCGCCGCTACCATACCTTCAACTTGGCAACCGGTTTCGGTGCCACTTTCGACCCGTACTACAGCTACCACTCCGACTACGTCGGAACCTGGTGGAATGCTGAGCAGATTAGTGACCCAGAACTCGACAGCCTGATGGAAGAGATGAGAAGACTTGAGCCGGAGCAGAAGGATGAGTTCTCCGTCACCTGGGTAGAGTTCCAGAAGCGCTTCGCCGAACTGCTTCCCGTCATCCCGCTCTACTCGAACCAGTACTACGATGTGTTCAACAAGCACGTGCATGGCGTGAACACCACCCCGTTTGCCAACTTCGCCAACATCATTTGCGACATCTACAAGAAATAGGGGCCGGGGCTTAGGCTAGTAGCTAAAAAGCCAGCAAAGGATGGGGATAGCCTCTGGCTATCCCCTCTTTATCACTAACGTCTAAGCGATGCTAAAGGAGGCTCCGCAATGTTTAGGTACATAGTCAAGCGCGTGCTCTCTTTGATCCCCGTGTTGTTCCTGGTGACAGTGATGCTGTTTGTGCTGCTGAAGTTTATGCCTGGCGATCCGGTAAGAATGATGCTCAACCCGGGTTTGAAAGCAGAACAGTATGAGGCAGCCTACAAAGCGATGACAATCAAACTCGGGTTGGATAAATCCTACCCCGAGCAATACGTCAAATGGATTGGCAACACGTTGAGCGGTGAACTGGGCTGGTCGGCCCTCTTCAAGCGCCCAGTCAAGGATGCTATCGCAGAGCCACTACGCAATACCATTGTTCTAAATATCTTTGTCATCATTCTCGACCTGGCAATTACCCTGCCCGTAGGCATCAAGTGCGCCGTCAAGCGACACTCCACCTTTGATAATTTCTGGCAGTTTTTCTCGCTGGTCACCTACTCCATGCCGTCGTTCTTTGTTGCTCTGTCCCTCATCTTCGTGCTGGCGATCAACCTGCGGCTGCTACCGCCTGGTGGCATGCCGATAGCGGCCTACGGCAAAGACTTGGCCTACTACTTATCCTGGCTTAGGTACATGACTCTGCCTATTATCACGCTAACCGTCATCAGCCTGGCTGGGACTATCCGCTACGTGCGTAACGCCATGATTGACGCTTTGAGTCAGGACTATATCCGCACCGCTCGCTCCAAAGGCTTGGCGGAAAAGGTCGTCATCTACTCGCATGCCTTTCGCAATGCCTTGATACCCATTTCCACTATCATCATCGGCACCATCTTCTCCCTGTTCTATGGTTCTGCCATTACCGAGACCGTCTTTGCCTGGAACGGGATTGGCCACGTGCTGGTGAAAGCTCTGAATAACCGGGATTTCATGTTGGTGGTGAGCATGAACCTGTTTTTTGCCGTGTTGACCATTATCGCTAACTTTGTGGCAGATATCACCTACGCGCTGGTCGACCCGCGCGTTAAGCTGGAATAGGGAGTTGAGATGATGAACCAAAAGCAAGAGCACGACCAAGTAGTCGTGGAGTCTGCCCTCAGCAAAATCGGTAAGTCTCTTAGCTCCCTTATTAAGCGGTTGTTTGGCACTGGCATAAAACAAGGCCTGTCAGTGCTTGAGGAAGAAGCACTGCAGACTCCCGGGAAGACCATCTTGAAGAACTTTCTGCGCCACCGCTTAGGCGTAGTCGGACTTATCTGTTTCATCCTTATTCTGATGTTCTCTTTTGTTGGGTCGCACGTAAAACCAATGGACTTAAGTCACGTTGAAACGGCCCTGCGCAACATCAAGCCAGGGACCAATTACCTCAAGTACCCCTCCCGGTTGGTGAGGGAAGGCATTAAGCAGATTTCCTCTGGAGTTTCCTTTTCTGTTGGCCTGTCCAAGGCAGGGAAGCTCTATGTTTGGGGCACTGAGCCAATCTATATTCTGCAGGGAGTGGCTAGCTCGGTAATCAAGGTGCCAGAAACAGTGCAGGCGGCAAATATTGTGAAGGTGGCTGCGGGCGACCGTCATGTTCTCGCCCTCGATGCATCCGGTCAGATGTACGCCTGGGGCTTCAACAACTTCCAGCAGGCTGAGATACCTATTCCACTTCGGGCCAAGCTGGCGAGCAAACAGGTAGCAGACCTGATTGGTGGCGAGGCCTACTCGGCTGTGCTGTTTGCCGATGGCGAGCTGTACGTCTGGGGCAGCACAATGGTCAACAGGCTGGATATCATTCCGCAAGAGTACCAGGGACACATCGTCAAGGTGGCTGCCAGCCCTCACAACATGGCTTTGCTGCTGGATGATGGTACCATCGCCGTCACGGGCATAGAGAATGCTTTTAAGAACGTTCCATCGCATTTGCAGGGTGGAACGGTGCAGATAGTCGATGTGACTGCTTCTTATCGCGCCGTCTTGGCCAAGGATGATCAGGGTCAGTTACACATCTGGGGTGATGTGGAGCACGGTTTGCTCACCATCCCAGAATTCTCGGGCGAGATAGTTGCCATGGACTCCGGTAAGAACCATATGGTACTGCTCTTGGATAGTGGCCAGATAATCTGTTGGGGTGCCAATCACTACGGCCAGCTTGACCAGCCCAGGCGCCTTACTAACAGGCAAACGGCCATTCATGTAGACATGTTCCAGAGTTACGCTGTTGGTGCCGATGGCTCGCTGACTGCTTGGGGAAACAAAGGTTTCATTTTCGGCTCGGACGAGTTCGGACGCGACTTGTTCACCCGGCTGATCCACGGGGGGCGGATTTCCCTCACAGTTGGTGCCATCTCGGTGGTCATCTCTGTCGTTATTGCCTTGTTCTTCGGTATGACTTCCGGCTTCTTTGGCGGATGGCTGGACAATCTGCTGATGCGGTTTACTGATGTGGTAATGGCCGTCCCCTTCCTGCCGATTGCCATTACCCTCTCTACTGTCGTGGCAGGCAGGGTGCCGGAGATGTACCGTCTCTACATGATCATGGTGATAATGGGGCTCTTGATGTGGCCTGGCCTAGCCCGTCTAGTCAGAGCGCAGATCTTGCTTGAGCGCGAGAAAGACTTCGTACTGGCCGCCAGAGCGCTTGGAGTGCGCTATAGCAATATAATCATTCGGCACATTCTGCCTAACATCTTCAATTTGGTAATCGTCAACATCACCTTGGGATATGCCGCTTCCTTGCTCACCGAGGCAGGCCTTTCTTTCCTTGGGTTTGGTGTCGCACCCCCTACCCCTTCCTGGGGCAACATTCTGCAGAACGCGCAGAGCTCCGCCGTTATCGAGTACTACTGGTGGAGATGGCTCATTCCGGGATTGCTTGTGGTCGCTGCTGCCCTGAGCGTCAACCTGGTCGGTGACGCCCTGCGCGAAGCTATGGACCCAAGAGCCAATGAGAAATAGGGGGTGTGCAGATGAGCTTGCTGGAGATCAGAAACTTACATACCTATTTTGATACCAGGCGCGGTTTAATCAAGGCGGTTAACGGGGTTACCTTAAGCGTTAAAGAAGGTGAAACGCTGGGTATCGTAGGTGAGTCAGGCAGTGGCAAGAGCCAGACCGCACTGAGTATCCTACAGCTGTTTGAGAATAACCAGAGCATCTACGAAGGCAAGATTACCTTTCAAGGCAGGGATATTACCTATTTGAAGACGGAGGCGCTGTACAACATTCGCGGCAACTCCATTTCGATGATCTTTCAGGAGCCGATGACCTCGCTTAATCCGGTGTTCACCGTCAGCAGGCAAATAAGTGAGCCGTTGATGCTGCACCAGGGGTTGAGCAAATCCGAAGCCCATGCCCGCTCCATCGAGATGTTGCGGGCTGTGAAGATCTCGAATCCTGAGCAGGTCGTCCTGCAATATCCTCATCAGCTTTCAGGAGGCATGCGCCAGCGTGTGATGATTGCCATGGCTCTTGCCTGCCGGCCCAAGCTCTTGATCGCGGATGAACCGACTACTGCACTGGATGTCACCATCCAGGCACAGATTCTGCGCCTGATGAACGACCTGAAGCACGAGTTTAACACAGCTATCATGTTCATTACCCACGACCTCGGGGTCATTAATCAGATGGCAGACGAGGTAGCCGTCATGTATTGCGGCGAAGTGGTAGAGTTGGCACCGGTGGATTTCATCTTCAAACCCCGCAGCACCTTTTCTCATCCCTATACCGAGGCGCTGCTGCGCTCAGTTCCACTGCTGCGCAGCAACCAGATTAAGCGCCTCGAGGCAATACCCGGCGTAGTACCCCATCCCCTCGATCTACCAAAGGGCTGCAAGTTCGCACCGCGTTGTAAGTACGCCACTGAAAAATGCCAACAGTGGGAGCCGGAACTGGCCAGGGTGAATGCGTATCAATCGGTCAGATGTTTCTACCCTCAGAAGGGAGTGAGAAACAGTGGAGAGTAAGAAAGTGCTAATTCGCATTCAGAACCTGACCAAGCATTTTCCGCTGAAGAAAGCATCCATCTTCCAGCGCGAGCAGCTGTATAACCACGCCAACAACGACATCTCTCTGGATATCTACGAGGGCGAAACCTTTGGCCTGGTAGGCGAGAGCGGATGTGGCAAGACCACCTTGGGGCGGGTAATCCTGCAGCTCTACCCCCAATCCAGCGGCAATACCCTGTATTACGGCCGTACGCTGGAGGACTTCCGCCCGCGCTACGTCAAACGTACTATCAACCGGCTGCCACAGACGGTGGCCGAGTATAACCGGCTGAAGCAGGAACTTGGTATTGAACCGCTGCACCATTCAGATCTCAACCAGCGTGCCCGCAAAGTCGTGGACAACTACCGTGACGCTCTCCGCATCGCGGGAGGCTTGGTGCTAGCCGATAATCTACAAGAGGTATCCCGAGTGCTGCTGGCAGAGTACGAAGCCGGCGCTGTGCACTTTGGGTTGGCTGAGGAGCTGGCTGCTCTAACACTCAAGCGGAATACCCTCGCGCAAATCGAAGACCGGGATGCCGAGGAAGCTCGCGGGCTGGCAGAGTTTGAGAGACAGCTGACTCACCTGACTGACAAACTGGAGAAGGCTAAAACTGCGATGGATGAAAAGCGTAAGGCGTTAAGCGCTCTGCGTGCCCGCTATGTCTCTAAACCGGCATTTACAGAGATGGATAAGCTGCAGGACGAAGGGATCGACTTGGCTAAACTCACTCCCGGCGAACTGCGCGTGCTACGTCGCGAGTTGCAGGTCATCTTTCAGGATCCCTACTCCTCCCTTAATCCGCGTTTGACGGTCGGGCAGTTGATTAGTGAGGCACTGACTGCGCACAACCTGCTCAAAGCTGGATCGCGCAGCCTGGAGAAATTCGTCATCGACATCATGGAAAAGTGCGGTTTGCAGGGCTACATGCTGCACCGCTATCCCCATCAGTTCTCCGGAGGACAGCGGCAGCGCATCGGCATCGCGCGCGCCCTTTCCGTGCAGCCCAAGTTCGTGGTCTGCGACGAGGCGGTCAGCGCCCTGGATGTCTCAATTCAATCGCAGATCATCAACCTGCTGTTTGATCTGAAGGAGCAAAACAGGCTGACGTACCTGTTCATATCTCATGACCTGAGCGTAGTCAAGTTCATCAGCGACCGGATCGGTGTGATGTATCTCGGGCACGTAGTCGAGCTGACCACCTCGGATGAGATCTTCCAAAATCCCTTGCACCCATACACCGAAGCCCTGCTCAACGCCATCCCGACCACCGAAGATGAGTCGAAGAAAGAGCTTGCTGTTATCAAGGGCGATATGCCAAGTTCGGTCAAGCCGCCGAGCGGCTGCAAGTTCCACACCCGCTGCAAATACGCTACTGAACATTGCCAACAAGTGGAGCCCGAGTGGCGGGAACTGAAACCCGGCCACTTCGTTGCCTGCCACTATCCACTGCTGAATAGGGGTGAAAAGGTTGCTGAAGAAACTCCAGGCGCTTCTGCCTAAAGGTAAGTCCAAGGAGGAGCTGGACGAACACTACCGCCGCATGGAGCAAATTGAGCTCGAGAAAGGCGATTTCCCTGCCATGCTGATTGCAGCTTTCATCACCATCGGGTTACCCTTGCTGGTGATCGTCGGCGCCCTGTATGGTGTGGTCTACCTTATGTTCGCTGGATAAGGGCAAATAGAAACGGGACACGATGCGATAATCGTGTCCCGTTTGGCGTTCAGTTATCTTGCTCC
>JAWLDB010000012.1:0-32934 GCA_041686915.1 Bacillota bacterium | reverse complement strand
GGTCAACCCATTGTAGCGCTCGGTTAACCATGCGGAAACCGTTGCTGCCTAGGGATTGGACGCTGAGAGTAGCTGCTGGTAGCCAGACTACCTGTTTTGCGCTCTCTTTGTCCAGACGTCCATATGGTGCGGCAGCCAACACACCATACTGCTGCATTATCTGGGAGAGTAGTTCGGCCTGCTGCTCAGGTGTCATCTTGCTCATCTTCTGCTGCAGCGCGATGATCTCAGCATCAGTCAAGTTGTCAGTTTGCTGGTCCGTCGTCAGTTGTTCCACCTGGCTGACCAACTGCTGAATCTGTTCAATGCTGAGCACAGGGATAGCAGCCCGGTGTACGATATAGTGCGTTGCTTCCGCCACAGGTGTCCACCGCACGGTCACGCTGCCTGGGGCAGGCCTCGAGACGAGCATCTGAGGCGCTTGCGGTGGCAAGGTAGTCGGGACACGCACTTGCGGTCCGGTGGTAGCTGCTGACTCTTGTCCCCATACGTCATGCGCTATCACCCGATAACGATAGAAGCGCACTTGGCTTTGGTCCACTCGCTCGGTGTAGCTGGCTTCCGTTAATCCGCTTCCTACCATTACCCAGGTCAGGTCAGTGCCCTGTCCTTTCACTTCCGCGCGGTAGACGGAATAGCTCCGGACCTGTGGAGCGTTACCTGTGTTCCAGGTAACGGTTACGTAACCGCCCGCCTTATCCGATTTCACTTCCTCCGGTTGGGCTGTCACTTCTGTCGTCCGTTGGTAAGTAGTGATCAGGAAGTATATAGTACCGCTGAACGACGGAGCCTGCACCCGGAAACGGTTCACTGCAGTATGCCATGCTTTGGCCGATGACCAGATGGTGCCAGACAACGGGTCTTTGGCCGCTATCTGGATTGGTCCCTCGCTAAAGAAGAGGCGGTAGTTGAGGCCCTCATTGACCGGTGCATGCTCCCATGTCAGATCAAGGGTGCCGTCCGGATTGAGGTCGTTACGTGAAACGGCCATTAGCTTGTGCGGGTTCCATTCCTCCTGCAGCTGTGCCCAAGATGTCACGTTGTAGATTTGATCGAAAGGCTGTAACTCCACCAGCCCGGAAGCTGGTTCTGTTGAGTCGCTTGCCTGGTCATTATCAGCGTCCGTTTCGGTCACGGGCATGCGCTCCATGAAACCTGGCGGGTTATTTTTCCCTCTTAGGACGCCAAGCGAGGAGTTTATCTCTACCAAATCGTTATCGACGGCTGAGAAGTTAGCCTGTACGTTTATTACCGGTAGCGGCGGTTGTAGCGCCGGACAGCCTACGACTAACGAGTTCGACCAAGCACCCTCGTTGTTCCAGTCGTCCACAGTGGAGACCCAGTACTTGTAGTAGAAGCCTGGTTGAACATCAGTGTCGTAGTACGCATATTGCTTGGCAACCTCGCCATTTTGAGGCACGAACAGGCTCTGCGTCTGATTAATCTCTTTGACTCTGTCGCCGAGCGTATCTTCATCAAACTGGTAGACCACTTGCGGGGCGGCGAACTCGCCTGCACCTTCAGCCTTGCTGCGGTAAATTCGGTACTCTGCCACCCCATGCAAACTACCCTGGACGAAGGGAACTGCAATATACCGGCCGTTACCAGCCATGTTGTACGGTGGTATACCTATGGATGCAGCCAGCCTTTGGTCTATCGTGTTAATTGGCTGCAACCCTCCCGGCTGAGGAATGCTCAGCTGGCTGGTTGTAGACGGGTGGAGTTCTTGCCAAGCTGCTACCAGGTCCACATCCAGGATTGGTTGTTGCAGCACCGGTGTGGCGGCTGGGATGGTCTTAACCACTTCCAGGGTTAGTTCACTAGAAGGTAGCGACTCCTGGCCAAAGATGTTAACGGACCTCACCCTGTAAGTGGCCACTGTCCCATCTGGCAGTAGGTCGGTGTAGAACACTGACGGTTCGTCCAGGCCGCCCTGCTTATTCCGGGTCAGGGCAATGACAATCGGCTTATCATTGATCCTGGTGTATGCGGTTTCTCCAGCCAACTCACGTTCGATGTTGTAGCCGGAGACATGGGTGCTATTGGCCGCGGCATCGGCAGGGATTTCCCACCTGAGCTTGACCTCGCCGTCCATACCATACCCGTCTACTTCCGTCGGTTGTGTTGGTAGCTGTGGCACACCAAGTTGTACTGACGCATTGGGCAGATCGATACCTGCTTCCAGCAATAGCTGTAGCGGGACTCCAGCTGGTGCCAAATAGTAGGTAACCGGTGTTCCCCGGAACTGTTTGTTATAGTAGACAGTGTCGATGTAACCCAGCCCACTAAGCTCAGCGAACTGCATGTCGACGTTGGCTGCTGTTTGAATCCACCGTCGGGCATCCCTGATACCCTCGATAACGGGGTTGGAAAGCGCACTGTCGAGTGCCGGCGCTGCGATGGAGCTTACGGGCTGCGTTGGTAGCAAGGTGCTTTGTACCCCTATAGCCGATGTCGCTGTTTGCTCCATGGGTTGGGTAGGACTAAACAACTGCCTGAAAGCCTCTGGATCACTCCGGAAGGATGCTTCACCGGAGTTGATGGTGAGCTGCGCGGGTAACTGCATTCCTCCTGCTATTGCTTCTTCTATAGACTGTGGGTTTAGCGCATTTCCCAGATCTGTAGGCAGACCTACGGAAAGGTCGGCAAGCTTCTCGGGCGTAAGCACTGCCTGCTCAGTGATATCCCAAAGTGGCATGGCAACCCCGCCAACATCAATGGTCGACTGCCTAAGTTGCACTTGCGAGCCCACATTTGCCACTCTGTTTACGACTTCCTGCCCGTCAGTCGTAGTCACCACTCTATATAAGTCCAATCCCTCGGGCGGCAGCCAATCACCCTTAACTGCCCAACGAAGTAGCACTTGGCTTGGATTATCCCAGGCTGCCAGCATTCTAATGTTAGGCATAGTCAGTTCATTCAGTACCCACAAAACCGCTGAGGCCGATATGTCATTGTGGGTAACTGTGATTTCAGTTAAGCCCTGCTTTATCCCCGTCACAAAGCCGGCGGGGCTGACAGTAGCAACCTCCGGGTCTGAACTGCTCCAAACGGCCTGCACGCTTATGTCTTGGCTGGAGCCATCGCTGCTCTTCAAGGCAGCCTGCAACTGTATAGTGTCACGCACATCGATTCCTGCCAAAGCCCCGTCTGGCGGGTTCAGGAAGAGTGTGGCTGATGGGGGTGTAAGAGTGAGCTCTGTAACGTCGATGCTCACGCTCTCCGACAGCCCTCCCAGTGTAGCAGTTAAAACTAACGTACCTGCCTGACGGGGTTCAACCAGTCCCCGGCCTACCAAGCGGGCCAGAGTGAGCCTGGTCAGGCTCCAGCTGACGTCCGCAGTTGCTTCCCTGGTTGAGCCGTCGGTATAGAATACTGTCGCTGTAAACTGTGCAGGGCCCTGGCCAACTACCAGACTTTTTGCGGCTGGATCAATAGTAATCGATTGCACGCCCACGATGACGACCTGCCGTTCACCTGACAGCTCGCCTAAGGTAGCTGTCACAGTAACTGTTCCGCCCTCCAATGGTCTAACCAGACCCGCCTGAATGGCTGCTGCTTTTGTTGAATCAGATACTGTCCAGTCACATAGTTCAGTTACGTCCCTGGTTGTGCCATCGGGCTCCACCAGGGTCGCTTGCAGCGATGCCGTCTGTCCGCCTGCATAAACAGCATCGTCTACAGTGGATAGCTGCAGGACTCGCGGTCTGCTGACGACTAGCTCAACAGACGCTGAGTGTCCAATGAGGCTAGCTCTGATAGTAGCTGTGCCCTCAACCAGGGGAACTACGTCTGCTCCGCTGATCGAAACAACACTTGGGTCAGAGATATACCATGAGACGATACGGGTTACATCCGCGGTACTGCCGTCGCTGTACTTGGCGGTAGCCTGAAGAACAGCGCCATTTCCCCCTACAGTGAGAGCGGTTGTAGAAACACTTAGATCTATTGATGAAAGATATACGACCGGCGCAATTATTAGCGCGCGGGTGGTTGCTTTCTGCATGTCACAGGGCTCAGATTTGCTCGTTGCGCTGTAAGCAAAAACACGGTAGTAATAGGTCGTGCTGGACCTGAGCGACGTGTCTGAATAAGTGGAAACGTCTTTGCCGGTTTGGGCGACTTCTGTCCAAAGTACCCCGTCCCGGCTCCGCTCAATCACGAAACCGTCTTCGTTGTCGCTGTTGTCATTCCACTTCAGGTCAATACGCCGGCTTGACATGATTGTTAACTGCAGTCCATCAGGAGCCTTCAGGTCTTCAGGAGCGGATACCACTTCCGTCACAGTCCAGTCGAAGGACGAGCTGATTGTCGCTTCCCCGTCGCTGACTGTGATTGTCACTTTGTACTCCCCTGCGCTGCCGTTAACCAGGGTACCGGAGATCAGGCCGGTCGCCGGGTCAATGCTCACACCGCTTGGCAGGTTGGTAGCACTGAAGAAGAGCTCAGAGTTATCCACATCGGTGGCAGTGACTGGAACGGTGACTGCATCGCCTTCGGTGCTGTTTTGATTAGGCACGGTAGTGATTGTTGGAGGATCATTGACTGTATCTACCGTGATTGTTACCGTTGCGATGTTGCTTTCTACGGACCCCGCTACGGCCTTGTATGTAAAGCTATCGGTGCCGAAGAAGTTCGAGTCGGGTGTATAGGTTGCGATGTTGTCGCTGACCTGAACTGTTCCGTTGGTCGGATGATCAACAATGACATAGTTAACTGCCCCAGTGCTCCCGGTAGAAGACAGGGTGATGGCAGTCTGAGAGTCTTCAGAGGTGGACGCTGTTACATCCTGAGCTAACAGGGTTGGTGCTCCAGCACCGTCATCGTCGTTGATTGTGACTGTGGCGAGGTAATTGGCACCCAAACCAGCGTCACCTTCGTAGAGATACAGGCGGATTTTGAATGTTTCAGCATCTTCTACCACCTGGTCATCTACAATCTGGATGTTGAATGTCTTGGTCGTCTCACCTTCCTGGAAAGAAACCAGGCCAGTTGAGTATACATAGTCATCTCCAGGTAAGGCTGAGTCTTCCAGCAAGTCATACTCAACAGATCCAGAACCGTCGCTACCTCCGGTACGCACTACGGTAACTGTTAATATGCTGTTACTTTCTGATACTTGATAGGAAGTTTGGGATAGCTCTAGGACTCCCGGTTCGATGGATGCACCAATTGCAAGAGAGTTGCTGGTTAGAGGGGTCGAACCGTTCAATAGAGCTTCCGGGCCTATGGCAATTTGGAAGTCGGTTACTTTCAGGTCGAAATCCGTGCCGTCGAATGCCAGCTTGAGATCAACTGTGCATTCGTTGACTTGCATAACATCTGCGACGTTGACGCCAACAGGTGCGTTAAGCGGTGTAAAGAGGTTAGCCGCCAGTTGCGATGTGTTGAAACTATCGCCTGCGACCGTAACCCTAACTATGGCTCCGTCAAGGTTAGCCTCTGTTAAGGCAGGATCGGCAGATATTTGCAGGCTGGCTAGGCCCGTGACAATATCGGAGAAGTAGACATTGTTGTGCCTGACATTTTCGTTGTAAGCTTCCATCACAAAAGCGACTCTCGCCTTTTCTGCACTTATGTCAGCGATTACGGGAGAGTGAATGCTGTAGATGGTCTCTGTCTGGTCTGTGATGCTGCTTCCGCGAATTGTGGTGCCTGCGCTCATATCACGAACAAAGATATCGCCTTCTTGGTTTGTATCGCCTGCAACCAGATTGTCAGCGTAGGAGGCGAACGTGACATAGTTGCCGTCTTCGCTGATTGATGAGCCCCAACCTTCACCAACCGGCAGCCCACATGTGTCGTTTGCGGGCACCCCGGTCGCCGAGACACTTACCAGTTCTATGGTTGTTGTAGCTCGTTCGTATCTATACACTTGCCAGCCAGAAGCGCCGGCATCGCTGAGGTCTCCCTCAGATTCGAAGGATATGAAGCTACCATCAGCACTCGGCCTGGCATACTTGCTGCTGCCGCCTGTGTTAGCATCAATTTGCTCCTCGGTCAGTGATTCAAGGTCATAGACAAAAACATGGCTTACCGGCGCTCCTCTGGTAAAGGCAACAGTACTGCCATCGCTGCTGATGTCAGGATAATACCCTTCGCACACAGTTTGAGGCGCCGAGTATTTAGTGCTTTCACCTTCGGTCACTCTCTCGGACAAGTAGACATTATAGGCATTACTAAACACAACCTGGCGACCGTCTCCGGAAATACTTGGCCTTGTCGATTTCCCGACAGGACTCACCTTGTGGGTGACCTTGTTAGCTCTGTCATAGACGAATACCGTCTCGTACTCTCGCGTTACAGCCGACCAGGCCAAAAAGGTTACCCAGTTCCCGTCGGCGCTAATATCAGCGTAGTAACAGTCCGAGAATCCTCGGCTATCGTCTGTCGGATAGACTGTTATCAGCTCGTATGTATTGGCTGCGACGTCATACACATATACGTCTGTCCAGTCGCTCCTCATATCTTCATCACTTAGCTTCTGATCGGAGACAAAGGCGATGAGGTTGCCGTCCTGGCTGATAGAAGGGCTCACGGCTTCATAGGTAGCTGCTCCCACCCTTGAGGCCTCAGCGGTCGCCGTATCAAATGCCGGCGCCGCAAGGCTAGGCACCACTAAGCCGTTGCTCACCATCAAGACGGTACAGATGATGGCTACCAGCCTTCTGAAGTTGGATTTGCTCCTCAACAGTTATCACTCCCCACAATTTGTTAGACTCTCAGTATTGCTACAGTTATGGCAAATCAGGCTACAGACAGGACATTGGCAGGCGCTTCTAGAAAACAACAGAAGCTGAAAGGGGGCTTCAGAGTGCAAAAACCGAGGATTCTGGTTATCGACGATGAAGTGGAGATTGCCAACCTTATCGAGAAATACCTGCTTAGAGAAGGCTACAGCGTTAGGGTTGTATATAACGGAAACACTGCTCTCGAGGCAGCCCAGGAGTATGAACCTCACCTGATTATCCTGGATATCCTGTTGCCTGATGCTAACGGGATAGATATCTGCATCAGACTCCGGCAGTTGACCACCGCTCCCCTGCTATTCTTGAGCTGCAAGGACGAGGAAGCGGACAAGGTTCTAGGTTTAACCGTCGGCGCGGATGACTACGTTACCAAGCCGTTCAGCCCTGGGGAGCTGATGGCGCGGGTAAAAGCGAATCTGCGCAGAGCTCAAATCGGTGGCCAATCTCGGTCTGATGAGTTGCTGCGCTTTGACCGTCTGGTGATCAACCCTATCAGCCATACCGTTTCGGTTGATGATGTCAATCTAGAACTGACTGCCAAGGAGTTTGAGCTGCTGCTCTTCCTAGTGCAGCATCCAAACCAGGTGTTTAGCACCGAGCATCTGTTTCACCGGCTTTGGGGTGAGCACAGCCTCGGGGATACCAGAACGGTTCTAGTACATATCAGTAACCTGAGGAAGAAGATACAGCCCGCACCGGGCTACCCGGAGTACATAGCCACAGTTAGAGGTATTGGCTACAAGTTTAGGACTCAGCTATAAGCATACATGATTTAAATATATCAATAGCTAATAAAGTAGGACTAAAGCTAACCTAAAGAATACCTAAAGAATGGCAAAGCTTGGGGGTTTAAAGCTTGGCGTGGTTTCTTCCGGCGGAGATAGGCCAGCTGGCTATTGATGCCGTGCTGGCTTGCATTTTTCTGTATTTATATAGAACGGACAAGAAATCTTACCTGCATAAGTGGAGTTTGAGTTGGTTTTGCTGGGCACTAATGTACGCCTTGGACATCACCACTTTTATGAGGGGCGAACCAAGCGCCCTGCTCTCGGCTGGTGCTGTTTGGTGCTGGTTATGGGCGGGCTTCTTCCTTGTGGACGGGATGCATCATTTCTTGGATATTAGGCTACCTCGGGCATGGAAAACTGTAGTGGTCGTGCTATGCGGATGGGGGCTGTTGGCGGGTATTCTTAAGTTTCATCTTGCCTTCCTTTACCTACCTTCCTCTCTTTGGACAGGCTGGATGTATGTCAGGACCGGCATACGCTTTCTTGCGTCGTACAAGACTGAGCTTACTGGCAAGGGGTTTGCAGGTGTGACAATTCTGTTATCAGGGTTGCACTCAGCAAATTTTCCCTTTCTCATGCCCATTGAGTGGTTTGCCCCCTGGGGTTACCTGATTGCCGCCGTGCTCAAGTTCACCACAGCTAATGGTACCTTGTTGGTCTACTACCAGAGGGTACGCGCCAATCTGGACAAGAGTGAAGCTACTTTGCGGATGATTGCGGAGAATGCCAATGACGTGATTTTCTGCTACCTGGTACGGCCTCGAGGCTCGGTAGAGTATGTAAGCCCATCAGTAGAAAAGGTTACGGGTTACAGCGTTCGCGAGTTTCAGGAAGATCCCCGGCTACTGATGAGACAGATCCATCCTGAAGACAGGCAAGTATTGCAGGATCTGATCCGCAGCTCAGGTGACCGTACCAGGGTGCGGTTCCGCTGGATGCACAGGCAGCAGACAGAGGTATGGGTTGAACTCCAGGCAAAGCTTGTCAAGGATAGCAATGCGAGAGTACTAGCCATAGAGGGGATAGCCAGGGATATCACCCAGCAGAAGCATCAGGAAGACGAACTACGAGCACTGCACAGGTCTCGCAAGGAACTGTTCTCGGACATCTCACATGAGCTACGTACTCCTATCTCCACCATTCAGGCATATGCAGAGGCAATTCTGGATGGTATAGTAAGCGACACATCAGAAGTACATGCGTATGTCCAAACTATTCACTCGCGTGCTGTGCGGATCAACAGGCTAATCAAGGACTTGTTAAACTTGGCACGCCTTGAGAACAAGCAGATTAGTTTCACCTTGGAGCCACAAAGCGTCCCCGGCCTGGTCACAAGCATCTATGAAAAGAACGCGTTGGATGTCCAGACGGCAGGTTTGTCCTTTGTCCTGGATCTCAAATTGGCCGCACAAGATCCAGACCTGTTCGTGGATGTCGATCTGGGCCGTATCGACCAGGTCTTTGCCAATATCGTAGATAATGCTATCAAGCATACACCGATTGACGAACAGATCCGCTTTGAGGCTGACGTGGTCAATAACAGCAAATTCCTCTTGATTGGGGTTTCAGATAGTGGATGTGGTATAGACAGCGAGGATTTGCCAAACATTTTCGAGCGGTTCTATCGAGCCAAGTTTACCACCACTAGCTACTTCGGCTCCGGTCTTGGCCTTGCCATCTGCAAAGAGATAGTCGAGCGGCACGGGGGGAGCATCTGGGCAGAGAGTGAGAAAGGCAATGGCAGTACCTTCTATATCAGTCTACCGTTGTTGAGAAAACAGAGCCAAGCAGAACATTAAGCGAGAAAAGAGGTACAGCCTGCGCTGTACCTCTTGCATTTATATGGTTAGGAGAGCACGACTTCCTTGTGCAACTTGCCGCCGCGCTCGGAGCTTGCGTTCACAGTGATGGCAGCGTTCTCCTGGTTCTTGAACACTGTCCAGGTGACGCGCTTGCGGATTTGCGGATAGCTATTCTTGCCGAAGGTATACCAGTACTCGTTGGCGAAACGGAAGCCTTCGAGCTGCCCGATCTCTTTCTTCAGCTCGCCGCCAACCACCTCGAAGCCCTCACCGGTCAGCTCAACCTTCAGAGGCTTGACCATCTTGGACTGCAGCGCTTTGTCGGTAACATGCGTAGGCAGGAAGCCGCGGTTGGCCACATCCACCGAAATTTCATAGACATTGCCTTCTACCTGCTTAACAGCCACGTTCTCAATCACAACCTGCGGCAGAGCACCAGCGTGCTTCAGGCTGAACAGATAGTTCTTCTGGCATTCATCCTCCAGATACTTGAAGTGGCAGTTCTGAATGACGGTCTTAGGCTTCCAACCGCCTATTTCAACTTCGCCTAGCTCCGGATGGTCGAACTTGGTCCAGCGGACAAAGCCTGTACCGTCGAGCTCTTCGTCGTTCCACTTGAGGATGGTCAGTTCTTCGGCCTCGTTGAACTCGCGTTTCAGGAAGTCACGTTTGCCTTCGATACCGGCGCGGGCCTTGATATCCCAGAGCTCAGTAGTGTAACCGAGGATACCGCGATGCTCATATACCCAGTCGATATAAACGCCATAGATAGCAGAGCCGGTAAATCCTTCAAACACCGAGATACAGGGGTAACCGGTCAGCTGTTCGCCGATCTTACCAAGAGCCTTGAAGGACTCGAGGTCAGTCTTCGACAGGTTCTTGTCCGGTCCGGAGCAGGATGGGCGCAGGATAGCGCCACTCTTGGTGTGGTACGCCTGCAGGGCGCCGATATTCGGATGCGAGGTTACGAACTCAACCATTGCCCTGGTTTCAGGCTCAGATAGTGGGAACTCTCCGCCGCCCTTCTGAGTCGGTGACCAGGCCGACGGGAAGTTACGGTTGATGTCCAGGCCCCAACGGTCAGGAGCGCCAAGGATTGGGCCGCCCTGGTAGTTGTGGACGCGTCCCTCTGGATATAGGTTGTAGAACGGACCCTTAAAGTCGCCGGGTTCGCGGGGGATCAGTAGGCGGTCGTCTTTGCTTGAGACCTTCCACTGTCCACTCTCGTCCAGACGGCGCATGAACAGGACTTCGCCGTCACCATCGATATCTTCTGGATAGAGAGAGTTGGTTTCCCACTGCTCTGCATCCGGATTGGGTTTGGTGGTGGAGCGCAGCATGTAGGGAGTGGTCAAGTAGAGTTCTGCCCCATCCGGGTTAACCCGCGGGAGGATATAGAGCGTGCGGGTATCTAGCAACTGGGTAACCTCTTCACACTCTCCATAGCTGTTCAGGAGCTTGACGATTGTGTGCATGGCTACGTGGGATGCTGTCACCTCGCCGGCATGAATGTTGCCATCGATGTACATGGCTGGCTTATTGGCAGCTGGTCCAGTCTCTGTGTTCGTGATAGTAAGAACCCAAATCTCGCGACCTTCCAGAGATTTGCCGGCGGACGAGAGCTCAGCCAGTTGCGGGAACTTTTCAGCAGCGTCTTTGAGGAGTGCCGTCATTTCCTCGTACGTGTAGAAGTGATCATACGTCATGGATAACTTGCTCATAGAGTCACACCTTTCTTTAATGGGATAAAGCACACATAACTATTTCGATATACCGAATAATTCTCCTGCTTGCAGCGAATAGAAATAGGCTGGACCAGTTCATTCTGGTCCAGCCTATTATCCAAGCGAAAACGTGGCGCGGTGCGCACAGGTGCGTACCCGGCAATGGGGCTGTGGTGGAGCGGTGCGCACAGGGTGCGTACCCTACACTCGATACCAGGGCAGCATAAGCAGGTCCTTCCAAACGGCTAACACTTCCCTGGCGATCATGGTAGCGCGCAGTTCTGGTCTGACTGGCAGAGGAGCTGCTGCAGCCGTGGCATCAAGGCCTACTCCCTGTGCTATGAGGCTGGCGCGCAGCACATGGTAGTCGCTGGTGACGATCACAGCAGTTGCCAGTCCGAGTTCCTTCATGAGCACCAGGCTGTTCTGCAAATTGTCCACCGTGCTATATGAGTGCTCTTCCTTATAGATTGCCTCAGGTTCAACCCCTTTGGCCGTCAGGTACTGCTCCATGGCGAAGGCTTCGGTGGTCGGCTCGTCTAACCCCTGTCCCCCACTCACGATCAGGCGAGGAGCCAAGCCTTGCCTGTAGAGTTCCAGTGCCGTGTCCAGCCGAGCCTTGAGCGACAAGCTGGGCCCAAACGTATACACTCTAGCGCCCAGCACAATAATCACGTCTGCAGGCTCTGGACTGGCGTTAGCACCAGTCTGCAGAATGGCGAACAGAGTGCCAACGCTGGCAAGAACGCCTACTAGAGCCATAAGCATGAATATCCGCAGCCATCGAAACTTCGCTCGTTTGCGGCGTTTTTGCGCTTGTTTACCTTCTGGCATTTTGCCCACCCCCTAGTCTTCCTGCAGCTACCAGTATACCTTTCCGCCGGCAGGCCTTGTCAATCAAGAATTGGCATGCCTGAAAATGCTGCCAACTGGCCTTACTAAAGGACCTAATTAGCTGCTACACTAATGGTGGAAATCTTTGGGCTAAACCGTTTAGCTTTGGAGGAGGAGAAGAACCAAATGCAAGTCTGGCATACCAACCCATTCAATACCGTAGGTATTGTTCGAGGCGAGGGATCGACCGTATGGGATGAAACAGGCAAGGCTTACTTGGATTTACTCTCAGGCTGCTGGTGCAACGTGTTGGGTTATAGTCATCCGCGCTGGGTGAGCACTGTGCAGGAACAGGTCAGCCGCCTCACGCACATAGGCCCTGCATTTGTCACCCGGGAAGTCGAAAATGCCCTCGAGCAACTAATAGGCATCCTGCCCCCGCAGCTAAACCGAGCAGTTTTCGTTAACACAGGCAGTGAGGCAGTCGAGTTGGCCCTGAAGATGGCTCGGGCAGCTACACGCCGTAATGGCATCGTGGTGAACGAACATGGTTACTACGGGGCGACCACCTATACTTTCGCTCTGTCTGAGGCCGGGCGTCACGCCGGTTATCTACCGCAGATGGACGGGATCCACCGCATTCCTGCGCCACACTGCGAGGCTTGTGCTTGTGGCCATAAGGGGGGTTGTCAGGGTAAGCTCAGCTGCCTTGACAGAATGGAGCAGCTGATCAACAGCGGTGCTGACCTGGCAGCTGTTCTTTATCTACCCCTGCTGGGTAGTGGGATCATTACTCCCCCGCTTGGCTATGCCAAGCGGCTACGTGATTTGACCTCAAGGGCGGGTGCCCTCCTGATTGCGGAAGAAGTCACTACTGGCATGGGCCGCACCGGACGTTGGTTCGGCTTTCAGCACGAAGACATCGTCCCAGACATTCTAGTGATTGGCAAAGCTATCGGTGGCGGGCTGCCCATCGCCGCGGTGGTTACAACTGAGGAAGTGGAACAGCGGTGCCGGGCAAACTTCATCGGGCACGTGCAGTCACATCAGAACGATCCCTTCTCCGGTGCAATTGCTGCTGCTGTTATCTCCATTATGCGTGAAGAAGGACTCGTAGATCGGGCTGCCGCCATCGGTGAGTACTTTCGGGCAGGCTTAGAAGAAATGCGTGACTCTGGCGACTATCTTACCAGCGTGCGAGGGCGCGGGCTGATGCTGGGCGCGGAACTTAGCCCGTCTTTGGTCAAGCAGGGCCCAGGTCTGGTGCAGAAAATGTTGCAGAAGGGCTTCATCATGGACTTTCAGGCGTCAACTTCCACCTTCCGCTTCTTCCCGCCGTACGTGATTACAAAAGAGGAGATTGAGGCGTTTCTGGATGCGTTTGCAACAGTGCTTGGAGCAGCTATATAGGAGTAGAGCAAAGGGGCTGCCCCAGTCTAACTGGGACAGCCCCGGTCTATTGCAGGTCGAGCAGATGAGGCCTTTACTACCCTGACTACACTGTGCTGTATAGGTACGCCCTTGCGGGTCGGATAGGATCCGACCCCTACGGCGTTCCAAGGTAGGGGTTGAATTTCATTCAACCCTTGGGCAGAATGCAATTCTGCCCCTACACCCTAGGTGTAGCCTGATTACGGTGAACGAAACCCACGCCGTTTCCAAGGTAGGGGTTGAATTTCATTCAACCCTTGGGCAGAATGCAATTCTGCCCCTACACCAAGGCGGGCGCTGTGCCCGTCTCACAGACACGGGCTGTGTTCGCCCCTACAGCAGCCGGAGTTGCTCGGGTTTGGCTTCTCGTTTGGCGTCTGGCCTTTCCGCGTCATAACGTCCCAATATGGACGGCGAATCAGGATAGTGCTGTTCCCGGTTCTTCTTGCCAGCTGCCAATGTCCCGGCATAGCAGTAGCTACAGCCATGCAGGCAAGTGTCATAGGCCCCAATATCTTTGCTCACCACGCAGCCGCACTCAGCGCGCTGGTTTCTATCCTTGTTGTGGGTAACGTCCGTATCGAACACGTCTTTGATGAAAGCGTCGTCGATGCATTTACCCCGGCGTACCCCATATTGCTCGAGGTCGAGTGTTTCAGCGCAGCTGAACACGGTCAACCCGTTTTCTTCTGCCGTTCTCACGATAAACCGCATCAACTGCTGCAGCTGCCTCTCCTCTACCTCATCCTGCACCTGTACTCCCTGCTCCGCCAGTCTGCGGAAGTTGTAGGCAGCCTTACGATAGTTGTCCACCACACTGATCACCACTCGTTTCGTCTTACGCCGGAGGCCCTCTGCCAAGGAAGCAAACCGCTCCTGGTGATAGCTCACGTCAGTCAGGTTACTCAACAGGATTGGATCATACCGCCATATTACCTTTTGCGGTCCGATAGTGTCAGACAGCTCGCAGAACGTGTCAACGCAGTGCCCTGGCGTCGGCAGGTTCGTCTCCAGTACCTGTGGATACCCGTTTAGCGTGTACTGGAAGTAATATCTCAAGCCAAGTTCATCGAGCTCGCGCAAGGATGGTAATAGCGGTCGCGGATTTTTGGTCCAGAACACGATTACCTCCACGTCTTCGGGGCGCAAAGAAACATAGCTTACTTGCTTGCGGTTGAACGGATTGAAGGTGGTACAGTAACCACACCGCACGCGGTTGATAAACCAGCTGCTAAAGAAAGCCGGGATATCTGTTCTTCTGCTCGCGCTGATGATCATCTGCATTACCCCCTTCGCTCATAAGTACGTCTTACCTCTTCGCACTTATTCCACCCATTACTATGTGCATCCTGCCTCGATAGCCCACAAACGCCCGTTCCCGTTCTAGTAGTGCTTCCCTAGGGCATAAGTCTTGCTTAAGACTGCTATCTACGGAGGTGCTAACATGCAGGCCTATCTTGCCAATTTGATTGATCAGGTATATACCGACTTCCGCCAGCAGCTAACCGGTCAAGAGTGTTTCTGTGACTTGCTTACACTCAACTTTGGCACCGATTCTGCACCAAATTATCAGTCACCTCTTGTTCAGCAGCTATATTTGCTGCGTTACTATCCTGCATACCTGGTTGAGTATTATCTTGCCTGGAGGGACCTGTTTGAGCTGAACTTCTTACCTACCCACTTACAGGTACTATCCATTGGGTGTGGTAACGCCCCTGACTATACCGCCTTGCGCCTGGCTGCGCGGGACACAGGTAATGAGTATCTCTACTACTATGACGGGGCCGACCGCGTGCAGTGGCATTACCGTGACCCTGCCAACCGGCCGGCACGACGTTATCACTTCAGTGACATCGTATTTTGGACCGGTTTTAGGCGGGCTGAGTACAATGTAGTCACCTTCCCTAAGTCGATCGGCGAGTTTTCAGATGAAGCTTTTAGTTCAATGCTAGCCGCCCTGGGGCGCAGCCACTTCACCGAAGATCGTTTGTGTTTAATGTCAAGCGTGAGGGCAAGTCGCGCGCAGCATGACAAGGAAATGCTGGAACGGGTGTTAGAGGTATTTGAGCAGAGTCACGGCTATAAGCGCCTTAACCCATCCCATAATTCCACCCAGTTGCCAAACCAACCTGTCTCACAAGTCAGTGGCTTCTACTATCCCGAGGATGTATACCGGTTCCTCGAGAGTCTCAACGAACAATGTCCTGCCTATGACTGCTGCACCTGTCATGATTGCGGCCTGAGCCGCCGCCCGATGCTCAACACCAAAGGCATGGAGTATCAGATTATCCGGATGGAACGTTAGTAAGCGCAACCTGCCCCTCCAGGGCAGGTTTTATTGTACGCTCTTTTACGCACTCTAAGGTGAGGTGATAGCCATGCATAAAGCAGTATTTTTAGATCGGGACGGAGTAATCAACGACAACGAGATGCAGCACGTGAACAAACCCGAGGATTTGCTGATCTATCCAGGTGTCTGTGAGGCCATTCGTAAACTGAATGACGCCGGGTTCATGGTCTTTGTTGTCACCAACCAGGGTGGCGTAGGCCTTGGGTATATGACAGCAGAGACACTGGGCGCAGTGCATACCAAGATGGAAGCCGAACTGTTGTCCTGTGGCGCCAGGATTGACGAGGTCAGCGCCTGTATCCACGCGCCGAAGGCAGGTTGTGAGTGCCGCAAGCCAAGGCCGGGCATGATCACCACCCTAGCTGCCAAGCATCACATAGATATCGGGGCCAGTTGGATGGTGGGTGACCGTGATACCGATTGCCAAGCTGGCAAGGCTGCCGGTATCCGGAAGAACATCCAGCTGGGTGGAGAATCCGAATGGTCTGACTACACTGCCACCAATCTGGTAGAGGCTGTGGAAATTATCCTGTCAGGAGAATAGAGTAAGCGCCCGGCATGCCGGGCGCTTTTGCTGTAGAGCTTGTTCTCTATTTGCCGCTGCTTTCCGCCTCGCGCGCCTCATTACTCTTGCGCAGCATACGGGTGAACATCATCGACGTCAGCCAGCCAGCTATCCGATGCATCACCGGAACTCTTGTGTCATTCAGGTAGTAGCGGCAGTCGTCCTTGATGAAGCCTTGCTCAATCCAGTATCGCTTATCCGCACTGCTTTCATTAGCGAACTTCGCCAACACGCGGGAGGCGTTGAACATGACTGACTGAATGAACGTCGGATTATGCAGGCGTTGTGAGGCTAGGTCTTCGTAGAACAGCTTCGAAACTCTTTGCGTGTTCCTAACCAGTTTCTGCTTACTTTCCGGGGGAACCTCTGACCACTTGGCTGCCAGTACCGGCTGCCCGTATGTATACACCTTGTTAACACCCCAGAAGGTCAGGTTCTCTTTAATATAGCGATTGCAGTTCTTGATACCTGAGCCGGCGGCGGTGGTAATAACCAGGGCCTTCTGCCGGAAGAAACGCGGCCGATGGTTAAGGTAACAGTAAGCCATATGGTCAAACAAGGACTTTAGACCGGCAGATATCTGCAAGGCATAAACAGGAGTGCCAATGATCATTCCATCGCAGGACAACAGCGCTTGTACAATTGGCTGCACATGAGCAGCGTCCGGGCAGCGTTCTTCAGTATTCATGATGCACTGGAAGCAACCCTTACAGAACTCAGGCAGGTCCTGCGGGAGGTTGAAGTCCACAAACTCTACCTCGCCTTGCTTGCGCATCTCTTCCATTGCGATCTGCATGGTTTCATAGGTGATACCTTTGCGCGGGCTTCCATTAATAACCACAATCTTCACGCCAACACCTCAATAATTTCCGATTCTATGCAGGGTAATCTCACCTTAGAGTATATATCATGCTGTATGTCCCGCAGTGTTAAGACTTCGACTTATGTTTCTCACGACCACATACGCGCCCAGGCTTTGGTGGCGAAGCAGAAGTCTTCGCCCTCAAAGACCAGGACATAGGCATCCGGCATTTCCAGCTGCTGCCAGAACTTATAGTCATAGCGTTTTGGGTCATAATGCCCCATAATCAGCGCCATCAGGGTGCCGTGAGTGCCGATGGCCACGCGCCCGCCTGGGTGCGCCCGTAAGACTCCCTGAAGGGCAGCCACTCCCCGGGCACTTGCCTGGGCATTTGTCTCGCCACTGGGATAGGCGAAATTGAAGTCCTTCCAGGTACGAAGCACTGCCTGGTCAAAATCCAGGTCGCCAGCCGCCAACAGGCGTTCACGGAAGTCGGGTACTATAACAATCTCCTTGCCAATCTGCTTGGCCAGAGGTTCTACCGTCTGTACCGCTCGCCGGTAGGGACTGGCGTAGATAGCGTCCAATTGCTCATACTCCAGATGCTTGGCTAACTGCTCGGCATCATGCATGCCGCGCGGTGACAGCGGGCGGCCTACCTCGTCAGGGGTATATGGTGATTGGGCATGGCGTACAAGATAAACCAGCGTCTTACCAGCTGTGGTAAACAGTTGTGTCGGCCCGCTCATCCACTCGCCGTAATCCTGGTCAGGCAGGACCTCTTCTCTAAAGACTCCCTTGGTGTATTCCCCTACTACCTTGCGCCAGAAGTTCTGAGCGGGTACGTTCCGCTTGGTCTCGCTGATCTGCCACTTACCCTGAAACAGGTCAAACAGCATGCATGCTGCCCGCCTACCCACCCCTTTCCCCTGGTACTTGCGCATTACAAAGAACTCTCCTAGTGAGTAGACAGTTTCTGGTTGTGTAACACCGTAGATGGTGCGCACCAAGGCTAAACCGGCTAGTTTACCGTTCACACGAATGAAGAAGGGATGTCTTCCCTGTTCCGTCCAGTAATGGTCCAAATGAGCAAAGCGGTATTGGCCATGTTCTGTCAGCTCATATCCGTCGTAGGCACTACTCTCGTACATACATAGCTGCAGCATGTTATGCAGTACAGGCTTGTCCGCAAAGGCAACCTTATCCAGTCTGATTTCCATCTCTGAACCTCCAATGGCACTCTCTATAGTTTTCAGTTTACCAGAAAGAACCTGGAGTACAATGCTACAATGGGTGAGATTTAGGCAGGAAACAAGTGTTCGCAAGTGGAAAAGTACGTAGATGGAAAGGGGTTTTTGCTGATGGATGCACAGGCCTTCCTGGCCAGTTTGACTCAAGCCGGCCTACAACTAAACCCAGCTCAAAAAGAGGCCGTAACCTGCTTGCGTGGTCCGCTGCAAGTAATTGCTGGTCCTGGTAGCGGCAAAACCAGGGTGATTACAGCCCGGACTGCTGCGCTGCTCAGCGCCGGTGTCGATCCGGGAGAAATAGTTGTACTTACTTTCACCAAGGCGGCGGCTCAGGAGATGCAGGAACGGGTTGCATCGCTGCCCGGTCTTAGGGCAGGCCAGGTTCGCCGAGTGACTATGGGCACCTTTCACGCTCTCTGCTACCGGCTGCTCAGGCAGTTCAGGTCCGAGCCAAGGCTGATCAGCGGAAAACAGCAGCGAAGAATAGTCGAACGCGCCTTGTTGGATGCTGGGGAAGAACTGAAGAACGACCTGGTGGATGAAATGCTGGCAGCTATCTCTTCAGCCAAGAATCGGCGCATGTCACTGGGTGACCTTGCCCGCAGGGAGTCTCTTTTGCGGGCTGTTTGGGGTAAATACGAAGACGCAAAGACAGCAGCTGGACTCATGGACTATGACGACCTGCTGCTTGAGGCCTGTAACCTGCTGGAAACGGATGGGCAGCTGCTGCAACGGTTGCAGCAGCGCTTCCAATACATCATGGTAGATGAATTTCAGGACACAAACCCGGTGCAATACCAGCTGGTGCAGCACCTGGCGGCCCCACAGGGCAATCTCTGCGTGGTTGGGGATATCGACCAAGCGATTTACGCCTGGCGGGCGGCCAGTCCCGAGCTGCTGCTGCAGTTCCCTAAGGACTACCCCGGCGCCAGGATTATCGAGCTGAAGCAGAACTATCGTTCAACCCCAGCAATAGTTGGAGTAGCTAACCGCCTCATCTCCCATAACAAACAGCGCCATCAGCTGACGGTGGAATCGGTGCGTACGGGTGGAGCGCCGCCAATATTGCTGCAGCCGACCCATGAATGGGCAGAGGCCAAATCAGTATTAACCATGCTACAGAAGGCTCGGGAAAAAGGGGTGCCGCTCAGTGAGATGGCCGTGCTCTATCGAACTAACAACCAGGCCAGGCCGTTGGTCAGCCTGCTGGTTGAGCAGGACATTCCGTTCACCCTACGGGATAGTGGCCAACTAGGCCTCGACCACTGGGCGGTCCAGGAAAGCCACGCCTTTCTTCGCTTGCTGGTAGATACCAACGATCTGAATAGCTTTCTACAGGTAGGGCGCCGACAGCTCAAACTGACTGATGAAGTAGCCGCCCGTATTCGCAACATCTGCGAGCGCCAATCAGTCACTCCCTGGCAAGCCGTCAGGAAACTGCCGGTGGGCTCTGTAGAACTAGTCAAAGTCCAGCAACTGGTCCAACACCTGGCCCATGCTTGCCGGCTTTCGCCTGACCAGGCCCTCGGCTACTACCTGCGCAAGATGGGTGTATCGGCCTACCTGGAGTGGTATGCTGAACACCGTGGCTTCGAGGGTGGAACATTTGTCGGGGTTGTGGAAGACCTGCGCCTCGACATACGACGGTTTGACAGTATTGCCGCCTATCTGCAGCACCTGGATAAGGTGATCGACACAGTCTCCAGTCAGCAGCCGGCCGGCGATGCTCTCAACCTGATGACTCTGCACGGAGCCAAGGGGCTTGAATTTCAGATTGTCTGGATAATCGATGCCATTGTTGGGCTGCTTCCGCACAGTCTAAGCCAGACGCCAGAACAGCAGGAAGAGGAACGCCGCCTGTTCTACGTAGGTTGTACGCGCGCCAAGGACCAGCTTTATTTGCTGTCCCCCCTGCTCCATCGGGGCAAGGAAACTGAGCAGTCTCCCTTTGTGGAAGAAGCGTTGGGGCCGCAGGCAAAGCAGCAGCAAGCTGGGGTGCTAAGTGTTACTGCTCACGCGAGAACAGCGGCTGGTCAGCCTAAACCAAGTGCGGTTACTGGTAGCTTAGGCACGCTGGCATCAATAGCTGGTGATAGGCCCACTGTAGGAATGGCTGTAATCCATAACTCCCTGGGACATGGTGAGATTATGGCGTGCGATGTGGAGATATCCGGTGCGCAGCAGTTCAACGTGGTTACAGTGGATTTCCCCACCCGCGCCGGGGTGAAGCTGCACTGGGAGTTAAGCGTCGGGCAGGGGTTCTTGAGGAAGGCGTAGATAGTCACGTGGTGCGCAGTAGAGGAAGCCCTGCCACTGCTTTGTCCAGCTCTGCAAACTGCATCTAGCCTTTTTAAGCGAGGGAGGAAGTGTCTGTTCCTCCCCAGATGCATCTAAGAGGCAAATTAACCGCAGTCGAGAGTGGTTGGCCATCGAGCTCAGTCTAGCTGCCAACGTGTTAAGTGTAACAGCTGAACACAACTCAGGCGGTGGGTTTTCACAGCATACCCCATCCAAATGCTCTACCGTTTGCTCGGCTAGCATTTCCATGCCGTTATTCTGTATTAGCAGATGATCAGGGTAGGTCAAGCGCAGTTGCCGTACAAGATTGGCAGCGCTATCGACCAGTTCAAGTCGCGTCTGTAGAGGCCAACAAGCAGCTTCCACGTTATCAATAGTGTCGAGGAAGAGGCCATCGTAGCCTTGAGCGAGTAGAGTGGCTGCCTGGTGAAATATCAGGCGCTGCCAACGTTGTGACCTGATGTCCATTATAAACCCGCCGTAGACCGGGTTGGTGACCGGCTTGTTATTCAGTCTCAAAAAGTCAGTCGCTGTTGCATACTGAAGCTTAGAGTCCCAGGTGTAGGCCTCGATCACGCTCAGATACGCCAGCACTAAGGTTCCACTCGCCTGCAGCTGCACTACAGTCTGCTGGTTCTGCCCTAAGGGCTCTACTATCGCCACATCGTATGCCTTCAGTTGGTCAAGCTCGCCTTTTCCATAGTATACACAGAGTGACTGGGCTGCCTGCCATTGTACCCGCCTGTTATCGTAAATCCTCATCTGTTTCTTCTGGTGCGGTACTTGTACTCGGTGTAGATCATGCAAGAAGCGCACACGCTGCCATGCGACGCGCACTTAACACCTTCTACACTCCAGCAGTTCCGATCTTCCTGGCTGCAGGCGGGGCATTCGCTGTATACGTCCTCGGGGCAGCAACGCATTACCCAACAGGGTGCTAGTGGTTGGAATTGGTTAGGCAGTTCAGCCCACTTCCTCTTATACCATCCCAGCAGTGCCTCTACCACCTGGGGGTCCAACTGAGTGCCTGCAGCGCTACGCAATCCCGCAAGGGCTTCCTCAAAATTTAAAGGCTCGCGATAGTTACGGCCGCTGAGCTTAGCAATGAAGACTTCTGCCACGCAGATAATGCGGGCACCAATCGGTATGGTTTCACCCCTTAAACCATAGGGATAACCACTACCGTCCCATTGTTCATGGTGATGCCGGACATATTGCGCTACCTGCTCATGTGCCAGTGTAGCACTGATAATGTCAGCTCCAAGATCAGGGTGCTGATGAATGCGAGCGGTTTCTTCAGGGGTGTACGCGCCAGGCTTGTATAGGAGGTCTTCTGGTAGACCAATCATGCCCAAGTCGTGCAGTATCGCCGCAAACGCTATGTCCCGGCATTGCTGTTCGTTAAGTTGTAGTTCCCGTGCGATCGCCAGGGAGTAGCGTGCAACCAACTCTGAGTGCCCAACTGTGTGGGCGCTGCTTCTATCAGCCGTGATTGCCAGGTCACGCAAAGACAGCAAATAGGATGTTGTGGAGGCGAGTAGGCCTTCACGTTCAACGATTAGTTCTACCATCCTCTGCAGCAGCGGTTGTAGAATGCTGTTGAGGGACGCAGACCCCAAAAACGGTTTGTCCCCCCATAGCAGAATAGACGCCGATAGCTGCGCAGTCGGTACTTTGATAAGCAGTAGGAAATCGCCCAGAGCAACGGCCGAAGGTAGTAGGCGTGCATAAGTGGGGCTATCCTTCCCGATAGCTTGAGTTGCGCTCTCCTTTGACCACTCAATCAGCTGCTGTTGCGCCAGTGAGTCGTTGAAGAAGGGCCAGTTCAAGCATGCCTTCAGCTCCTGAGGCACTACGCGGCTGAGGTGCTCTCCCTTGTGCATCAACAGCACAGAACCATCGGCCCGCACCAACTTGCCTATTAGGGTCAGTAGACCGCGTATAGGCTCCAGTAAGTCGAACTGGTCGCTAGTGTTCCTGACTAGAGCGCCTGGTTGCTCTGGGCCTTTAGACTGTTCAGCCTGGCCGGCTCGTTCATGCAGCAGCCCAAGAAGCGGCATGACTTGTTTCCGGAACTCTTCCAGACGGGCTAGCTGTTGACGGCTGCAGCTGCCTGTTGGTTCCAATGTCACGAAGCCCAGTGTCGGGCCAAATGGGATGGTGATCTCTGGGGACTCGTCTACCTGCTCTAAAGTTACTTCCTCGGGGAGTTGCCTGGTCAGCTTGACAGGCGGTGAGTAACCACCTCGAGCGTAGGCTAGAAGTCGACTGTAACTCACCTCTACCGTATTGTCAGACTCATACCTCTGTCGTAGTGCTTTTAACACAAAATGCTCACCTGAAGAGCCAGGCATGTAAAAGGCGTAGTACTCAGCGCTGACTGTCAGTGCAACTTGTTGCAGAATGACAAGCAGCCTTTCCTCCAGACTTTCTTTGTTACCTAGCGACGAGATCAGAGCTTCTGTGCGTCGCTTCTGTTCCGCCAGTGCCCGCACTTTTCGTCCAGACCGACGCATCAACAGGAATACAATCAGAAGCATCAACACCAGGACAACGAGGCCCCCCAGTTGGATCAGGTTGGCACCATTAAGAAGTGCACTTAGATCTGCCAATAATTTACTGACATTCATCACTTTCACACCCCTCGACCGGGTTTCTCAGGCTCTGTTGGTCCAGTGCGGCCTAAACCTGCAATGAGCTCCAGGCGGTGCTGCACGACAGCTAGTTGCTGCGTCAGCTCTCGCAGTTTCGCCTGTTGAGTCGATAGCTCTACTGAATGGTGGAGCAGTATCACCAGCATTACCAAGGTAGAGAGCAGAAACAACAACGTGGGGGGGTAAGCAACCCCTACCCGTCTTGCCAGACTGTCAACAGCTTCTGGGCAGGCTCCTAGCACCAGAATGGCCAGTGCGCCGGATAACCAGAAGAGAGAGTTCTTCTCGCTAAGCCTCCGGGTGATCAAGTACCGCAGCACAACAATCACGAATATTAGCCCTAAGCCTAGTGTAATTCCCTTGATAGAGCTGTTCATAGGCTAACCTCCAGCCGGTCGCTGCTCAGCAGTACTACTAGAACACTGACCAGCATTTTAACTACATAGTAGAAACACTTCAACCCGGCAAATTGGTGGCTGCTTCCAGTCAGTCGTCGTCTGATGTTGGCAGGTACCTCCGTCACCTTCAGCCCAGAGCGGATCATACGCATCAGAGTATCTGCATCCGGGTAGTCCTCAGGATACTTACCCATGCGAGCATAGTTAGAGAAAGCCCGCCTGGACAACCCCCTGAGTCCGGACGTAGGGTCGGTAATCGACTTCCCTGTTGTTGCTTTGATTATCCTGCACAAAATGCCAATGACCAGCTTCTTTGCTTTGCCTAGGTCATCGGATCCCATGCCCAGTGCCCGCGAGCCAATCACCACGTCGTTCCCTACCTTCAAAGCCTCTACTATCTGCGCAATATCTCTTGGGTCGTGTTGTCCATCCCCGTCGAACTGAACAACGTAGTCAAAACCAAGTGTTGTCGCTAGTTTGAAGCCAGTCTGCATGGCGCTGGCATATCCAAGGTTGAATGGCAGGCTTAATACAGTCTCGCCCGTAGCGCGAGCCATATCCGCCGTATCATCAGTAGAACCGTCATCTATTACAAGCAGGTCATACATTACCCCTGTAGCACGGATTTCCCGTATCACGCACTGGATGTTATCCTGCTCATTGTGGGCTGGTATGAGGATTAAGCATTTGCAGTCAGACATCTTCCTAACCTCCCTCCTACTCTCTGTGGTCATGGACTATGCAATGACGCACTAAGCTACCCTGTTATGCCGGTCTAACCTCACGAGGCTGGTGATCGGCCAAAGCAGGCTGCAGCTGTTCAGTCCAGCTAACCAGGCAACAAGCGCAGCCAACGCTGTGCCAAATGCAAACATCCACCAAACGAGCACCCCCTGCTCTGCTACTAGCACCCAGGCCCTCGCCGATAACGCCAGCACTCCCGCCAGGGGCAAATGTGCTGCCACAATGCGCAGTAACTGTGATTTCAGGTGTGCTACTATCTCTATTCCTGCTAAGTGCAACAGCAACACAGTAATGATTGCGTTCAGCAGTGCACCTATGGTAGCTCCGTACCCTAGTCCGGCTGGCCCAAACCATCTTACCAGCATCCCGTCCAAAGCAATGGTTACAATGGATGAGAAGACGCAGCTCCATGCAGGAAGGTTCATCAGCCCTCTCACCAAGAGAAACCGATGGCCTAGTAGCACTACTGCCAAGGAAGGTAGCGCCAGGGCATATCCCTGCAAGATACTACTGGTTATGGTAGCTGACGATGCGTCAAAGCTGCCGCTACACATCAGCAAAGTGACAATTGGCTTTGCTAACAGCGACAGAGACATGCCCGTCGGAATCGTCAGCAACAAGGTTAGCGTCATACTATCAGCGGCTAGTTGTGTAACCCGGGTGGTTGATCCTTTTGCCACGGCTCTGGTAAGTGTAGGCAATACCACCATCGCCAAGGCTGCAATGAAGGTCCATAGTGGGAACTGGGCCAGCCGGTAGGCGTAGCTAAGGGCTGCTACTACTCCCTCACCTTGTTTGCCTGCCCAGAACCTCTCGCCCATCAGGGTGAACTGAGTGGACAGAGCGACAAGTAACATGGGCACGAGATCCTTTCTTGAACTCTCCCTTAGGTTGCTTTCAATCTCCCAGCCCTGGTCTGTACGAGTTGGCGGTTGCCGGAAGATGCCTACTACAACCACGATGAGAGTCAGCAATGCAGCAACCGGCACAGCTATCGCCAGAGAATGCACTCCGGCTCGCGGCGCGAGGTCCATGCGAGCCAGAACAATGATCGAGAGCAGCCATAGTGTGTTAAGTATGACTGGTGCCAGTGTGGCAAGTGAGAAGCGATTATGTGCTTGCAGGTAGCTACTGGCAAGTGCGGTTAGCGGCTGGATCACGACTAGAAGCAGCATTAATGGGAACAAAGACTGAGTTAGTTGCCATACGTGGGACCCTGCGCCTGCAGCGAGTACGGCTAATAGGGGGCGGTGCAATAACCATAGACCACCTGTTACCAGCAGGCACAGTCCAGCAACCGGAAGCACATAGGCTCGCATAACCTGTTGCAGCAGGTTGGTCGCTTCGCGCAGGCGTACCAAGGCAGGAACGCAGGCGGTTGATAGGCACATTCCCAGTACGTTGTTCCCTATTGCATCCGGTATGAAGAACGCCAGGAAGAAGGCATCTGCTTGAAAGCTAGTACCTAAGAAAGCCGCCAGGCGCAGGTCCTTAAAAAGTACGACAATTGCCAGTACCAAATTGATAATTGTCACGGTCAACAAAGGGCGAGCATGCTCCTGCAGCGGACTGGCTTCTTCGGCTTTGACCATGTGCTAAACAGTCATGACAGGAAAGGTCTGGTTGGCGATCACCCTGCTTAAGGGCGCGAACTGAAAGCGCGTCAGCAGACCTTGCAGCTTGCCTAAGGTGGTATGTGAATTGAGGCTGTGCAGGCGACGCACCGGACATAGGCCTTTCAGCCAAGGCTGCTCCAGATCCAGTTCCCACGGATGTAGGTAAATCATGCCGGGACCCTTGGTGTTAACGTGTCGCAAGGCCAGACATGATACCCAGAAGGGCATCGCCCTGATGTAAAAGCCACCTGAGAATGGTATTCTCAGGGCACCGAAACCTACGGTTGTGGGGGGAAACTCGAGGATCGGAATCTCCCTGCCGTCAATCACGGGGCGAAAGGGCACAGCCGGTGCTCCATGAATGCCGGATAGCGGTGTCCAGAATGGCTGCACACTGGAGTCGCAAGTAAAGCCTTCCTCCGCCAGAATATCCAGGGCCCACAGTGTCTGTCGGGAGATGGACCAGGACGGAGCCCGGTAGAGAGTTACCGCTTGGCCCACTACATCCTCTATGCTTGCCTGTGCAGCTCTCACGTCTTGGCGAAAGTCATCAGGGTTCTGGTGATATACATGCCTATGCCAGTAACCGTGACACCCGATCTCATGACCCCGCGCGGCAATCTCCTTAACTAATGCCGGGTTACTGCGCGCTATATAGCCAAGGATGAAGAACGTAGCCTTCACGTCATGCTGGTCCAGGAGGTCCAGGATGAGGTTTGTGCCAATATGTACGCGGTCGTCCATTCGGTCCCACTCCGACGGTGCTACCTTTAGCAGTTCGGTCTGGTACCAGTCCTCCAAATCCACCGAGAGTACGTTTATCATAGTGAGTACGCCTCCTACGCTCTAGCGCATGAACATCATTTTCCACATCTGCGGGTCTAGTGCATACCGCATACAAGCAAGTACAAAGCCTAATGTTGGTAGCGGATCATCCCACGAAAGAATGTCGTCTTGCATTCCATGTTTCTTCATTGTTATGAAAGGCGGATCCATCAGGCTACGCTGAGGATTAGTCAGGAAATGCAGGGTATCGCCTGGTAGCAGCCAGCGACACCGCACCCCTACAGGGTAATTCAATACTGTTTCACAGTTTCCATTCACTGCCAACTGGTAAAACAACCAAGGGAAGTCGACCCCAGAATAGATTGAGCAGGCAAGTGACCCCCAAAAACGAGGGTTTATCTCCATAAGGCATGGTTGGCCATTGCGAGGATCTACCATGAACTCAACTTCTGCAATTCCCTGCCATCCGAGCCTGGTTAATAGTCTGTCAGCTATTGCGATCAGCTCGGGATAGTGACAGCTCTCTTGAACGGTGCTAGGGCCACGCTGCAGTGGGAAGAAGCGGATCTCCTTCTGCACAAAGGCAGCTTTTAACACGCTATCTTTGCTGTATAGTAAACAGACATCATACTTTTCGCCCTGGGGTATGCAGTCCTGGATGAGTGGCCATGGGTAGCTGGCGTGAGTGCGCCGATAGGCAGCACTAAAGTCTAACGGTGTCTTCACCAGGCTTATCCCTCGGGATCCTGAACTCTTGCGGGGCTTTATTACCACCGGGAATGACAGGATAGCGGCCAGTTCGTCCAACTGCTCCATTGACCGTGGCATGAAAGTCTTAGGGCAGTAGATACCAAGCTCATTAGCAGCCTCGACTGTGCGTGCTTTGTCTGCCGAGGTAAGATAACTATCCAATGGTGGCAAGAGTAGACGGCAGCAATCGGACAACTCCGCCTTATGGGCCATGATCACCTGCAGGGAGTGGTCGTCCATCGGCAGGAGCAGGTCAAACCGGTACTGCCTCCACGTCTGCTGCAGCCATTGCCAGTATTGCTCCGGCGATTTTGACGGTGAGGGTGAAACCAGCGTCTTGTGGCAGTATTTGGAGAACAGCGCTGGGGCAAAGCGCGTCTCCTCAGCCGCCAGTACTTCAATCCCCCGGCTGCCCAGTGAGCGGGCTACAGCCAGCGTTTTCCGTTGTTGGCCATCAGTTAGCAATACCCTCACTCTTATCACCTACTCAGCACTGGAGTTACCTGGGAGGATCGTGTTCTATGTGATATATCCGCAGCTGCTCGTCTTCATAGAATATCGACACACCAGAATGCGACTGCCGGTATGCTTCGATCCAGTGCCAGGCTTTCGCTTCCAGCAACGCCCTCTGTTCTGGTGAACGGTAGTACTGTTTATAGGGGTCGGGCCCCTCTGGTTCCAACTCTCTGCCGATGTCTACATGCTCTACCGGTGTCTGATCCAACAGGGAACGTTTCTCAATGAAAAGCAGGATATGGTTCGTCGGAATAGGCAGCTGAAAGCCAGGGTTACGGGCATCTTCCATGGTGAAATCCTGTATAAATCGCAGCAGGTCATAATGCCAGCCGATACCAACCACCTGCTGATACTGTTCGCTAGGGCCGATAATAGTCCAGTTCATGACAGGCAGCTCCGCCTTGATGCGCAGATAGCCTTGGGCGGCAGCGTTATATTCTACAGGTTGGGGAGGTGGCAGTGGCGGGGTGGCATAGATGACAATCCCGAGACAAGCAGTCAGGGCAGTTCCCTTACTCAGCCACGCTTTCCATAGTTTGAAGACAGGTGTGCGCTCTGGCAGTAACAAACGATAAATCCCTATAGCTCCCAGCCCGTAGACGATAGCCAGGAACGGGGCCATGAACACCCCGGTACGTGACTGTTCGCTGAGTTGGGGAATTCCCAAATCTGTGGCCCTGTATAGGAGCAGCATCACGCTGGAAATGCTGGCAGCAATCAGCACATACAACCGACCGGTATACTTCCTAACAAACACAGATAAAGCTGCTATTGCTGCGAGAGGTAACGCCAAATCTATAAAAGGATTGCTGGTTAACCAGACAGTCCACCAAGCTGCAGTGGGTTGAGGAGTGTTTCCAATGCCCTCCCAGACGAACTGAGTTGCCGCTGAGAACCACTTCTTCCCCATCAGCATACCAACCAAGTACGGTGCTGCACCCAGCAGTGCCATGGGAACCCCATAGGTAACCATTCTTGCCAGCATGCTTAGCTTGACCCGCCGAAACAAGAGGTGCATACCCATCACAATTCCAGTCCAGACAACCAGGTAGATAGTCGTATACGGATGAACCAGCATGGTAATGGCCACGGCTTCCAGGAAGAGCAGTAGGAATCTGTTATGGTGTGATCGCAGAAACTGGCAGAGAAAAAACAGCGCAAGCAGGCCGAAAATTAGTGAATACTCCTGGGGCAAAGCAGCTTCTTGCCGTGAAAGCCCAGATGGAAACCGGGCATCACTCACCAATCCATACACTGCCAGGGCAATCAAACTGGCCGCGTGACTGCGACTCAGCCTCAGCGTGACGTAGTAAACAGTCGCCACCAGAACAGTGGTGCCAATGCCTCCCATAAAGCGTACCAACCAGTATGGATCAATGAAGCTTAGCTCAGCCATGGCTGAGATGATGGCATGATACCCCTTTGGGTAGATGCCGTCCTGATATATCACGTTCATTCCTAACTGCTTCGCCCACGCCAGATGCTCATAAGCATCGCTCAGTGAGTAGGCTGCGTGATATATAGCATATTGCAGCCTCGTCCAGGCCGCTCCCATTAGGACAGTTACCGGTAAGAAGGCGATGAATGGGTCTCGCAGCATTCTACCCCAACGTAATGCTTGCCTGATTTTCCAGTCAGTGTAGCGCTCTTTAGCTGCTCGGGTGAAACTCTGCAGAAAGCCGTTACGATCCTCAGATAAATCGAGCAACTGTACCAACGCATTGACCTTAAGCTCGCCAGCAGTAGTCGCAGCGGATTTGCCTCGCATTCTTAACCATGCGACTATGAATACTGCATAGGCAGCAAGGAGCGAAAAAGTCTCATATAATTGGCAGAAGACAAGGGTGTGAACGATTACGATGGTCAAAAGTGTGGCGTGCACCAAGCCAGCGAAAGCCCGGTCAAGCATTCCGTTGAACTGCGCATCAGTGCGCGTCAGCAGTGCTGGAAACACGATGTACACCAGCAGGTAAACCAGCACCACCCTGACTAACACCAGCAGAGGATAGCCCAGGCTAGAGACCATCTTTCACTCACCTCCTTGGAGCACGTTACGGAGTCTTCCTCCAGCCGGCTTGACGATTGCTCGTCGGGCGCAGGTTAATTCGCCAGACTTCCACCAGATCATCCTCATAAAACAGGCCTATATCCGCATGCACCTTGCTATACTCTGCAACCCACTTTCTCAGCTCACAGTATTGCTCTTCGCGACGCTCATACTCAGCTGTGAGGTGCTGAAACTCAGCTGCGAACTGCTCCAAGTCTGGTTTGAACACTACTTTCTCCCGAAAAAGAAACACATCCGGGGTTACCAGCTTCTCGTATCCATTCTCTGTCTTTCTAACAAGCTCAGCTTGCGTAGGACGGTAATCCCTCAAGAAGTCGCCTAGCATCATGTGATATCCCTGGCCCAGGGCCAGTGCATATCCTTCTGAAGCGGATACAATCATCCACTCAGTCGGACGAAACTCGCGAGCAATGCGCAGTTTCTGCTCAACCAGGCTATTCCACTGCATCTTGTATGGCAGCGCAGGTTGTGGCTTTAGGGTGTAGACTGCTAAGCAACATACAGATACTGTAAGCACAATATCCGCCAGTCTTGCGCGCCTGACAGACGGCACTATCTTGAGTAGCGAGATCCATGCAGCTCCGCAGCCGATTGCTGCCGTCAAGGACCAAAGCAGACTCGCTCTGGTCACCAGAACGGCGTTGCCGGTAACCGGACCCAGGTACCAGTAGACTGCAATTGCTGATAAACCCAGTACGCCCAAGAACAACGCAGTTACAATCTCCCTTTTTCTGCTCTGCGCATAGATAACCAACGGGTATACTACAATGCCAGTCAGTGCAAGCCAGTCCAACCAGTTGAGTTCTGGTGGGGCGACAGATGCCCTAGACATAACAAAATCTAAGGAAGCCTGATGAAACTCTCGTCCCAGTAACAAGCCCAAGCCTAGAGGCAATGCAGCCAAGATACCACTGAGCAGGGCAGCGCCTATCAGTCGCAAACCCCTTTTCAGGGCGGAGCGCCAGTGTGTAATCAGATGAACTACGGCTACACACGCCAAGCCCACGAACAGAAACAAGTACACCAGAGTATGCACCCAACCGATAATCAGATAGCTGGCCAGTGCCGACCACCAGTCACTCCTCTTCCCCTGCAATATGTACCGGTGAGACCAGTACCAGGCAGGCACCAGGAAAACCAGTGCAAACTCCTGTGAGTTGGTAGATGCCTGCCTGGCCCATTCCATGGGGAGCCAGGCTCCTAAGACGCCGTAGACCATCGCCGCCATCAGGCCAGCTGACTTGCGTCCAGTGAGTCTCCAGACCACGTAGTAGAGCCCAAGTGTAGTCAGTACACCGCAAAGCGGTCCAGCGTATTTTAGGGTATACAGTGCATTCTGACCTGCGAACTTATGGAGTGTGGATAGGATGATGTGAAACCCTTGCGGATATATTCCATCGTGAAATAGTACCCGCCTTTCAATGTACTTGAGCCAAGCGAGGGTCACATAGGCGTCCGACATTGCCGGCGCTGCGTGTACCACTGCGTCATAGAAACGCAGATATGCTGAGTAGCCGAGGACTAACAACAGCAGAATTCGTTCGCCTGTCCCAAGTGGATCTCGAAGGTAATCAAACATCAGAGCTCTGGTACGTAACGTTTGCTTGCCTAACCATGAGCCTAGTTCGCGCACGGGCTGGGTTACACCATCAAGCAGGTCGTAGAGGTTTTTCGCAAAGAACCGTTGTAGTTGTTGCAGGCGGCTGTCCCGATCTGGGTCGAACCAAAGTCGGCTTAGCAATAGCAGCAGCATGCAGAAGGCGAATGATAGTACTTCGTATAGCTTGGTAAGGGTTAGGACATAGATGATGGCTATGCTAAAGGCTACCATCCGCACAAACCCCTGCCAGAACCGGTCCAGTAGGGAGCTAGCTTCTATCCGCCAGAGCAATTGCGGGGCAGCTACGTACAGAGCTACGAAGGCAAGGCAGAACCTACCTAATTGGGATATCTGGTGCCCGAAATCAGCGTACACTGGAATCCCCTTTCAGCATGAAGTAACGTAGAGATGGTAGTCCAGCTTCCCTAGCATTCGCCACACCATCCGGGTGGAGGTAAGGGCGAAGACCAGGGCTCCAGCAGTCATACCTAACACCGCCCAACTGTAATTAACCCACCTGCTCAAGGCAAAACCAAGCAGCATATCTACAACCAGAGCCCAAGCCACGCAGGGGATCACCTGCTTAGGCAGAGAAAGGCAAAACATCACTAAAGAGTTCATGAGCCCAACTGCTATAAACGAGTAACCGATGGATGCCCAGATGAGCACAAATTGAGTCACAGGGTCAAGAAACAACTGAAGCCATGATACGTCGTACTGACAAAACGCACGAATTATAAAGTACATTACAATGGCATTGACGAGAGAGAAGACAGTAACGAATGTTAGCCGCTTCGCATACATTCGCCGATAAGCCTCATGCATCTTCCCTGCTTCACTAGCTCTATAGGTTTTTTGCTCAGACTCAAGCAAGAGCATCAGCTGGTTCACGACTACTTCTATCAAACCCATTGGGATGATCAGCGTCAGCAGCGCGAAATCCAAACCAAGCTCATATTCGCCTCTAAACCAGATCAGATACGGCATATAAGCGTTGTCCGTCGACCAGGCGATTACGCGATCTATAAAGAGAAAAGTGAAGTATAAGAAACCATAGGTGAGGTAGGGTAGGCTGGTGTAGGCTACAATAGATAGACGAGGCAACGGCGGCTTATCGCCTTCCTCCTCATGCGCCCTTTCTGCGCGATGAAAATAGTAGAGTGCCAAGACGACGCCAGCTACCGAAACAACGGTCAGACTTATCAACTG
>JAWLDB010000011.1:0-33900 GCA_041686915.1 Bacillota bacterium | reverse complement strand
TATAACTTGCTTACGGGGGCTAAGCTGGAGACATCCCAGTTTTTCTCAGGAAAAACAGACGCTAATGTCGGCATCGCTAAGGTGCCTGACAACCGAATCGACAAGCTATCCGCCATGTTCAAACCCAAGAAAACCACCTACGCCCAGATAGAGGTCATCGATGTACCCGGCCTCGTGCGCGGCGCCAGCGAGGGACAGGGAGTGGGCAACGCATTCCTTGACTCAGTGCGCAAAGTAGATGCCCTTATCCAAGTGGTGCGGGCTTTCAGCAATGAAAACGTACTGCACGTGGAAGAGAGTATCGATCCCGTGCGTGACATGGAAATCGTTAACTTTGAGCTCTTGATGGCCGACCTCGACTTTGTAGACAAACGCATTACCCGCATTAAGCAGGGCAAGAAGGTGACTCCCGAGCAGCAGAAGGAGCTTGTGGTGCTGGAGAAATGCATGGCTCACCTGGAGCAGGAAAAGCCTTTCTCACAGCTCGAGCTGTCTGACGAGGAGCGCGAAACCTTAATCAACTATACGTTCCTAACTGACAAGCCGATGATTGTGGCAGTCAACCTGGACGAGGAACAGTTCTCAAGCGGCGACTATCCCCGTAAAGCAGAGCTGATGGCAGCTGCGGAAGAAAAGGGGCTGACCGTGGTGGAACTCTGCTGCCAGGTGGAAGAGGAGATTAGTCAGCTGGCAGAGGATGACAGGGAGTTGTTCTTTGCAGAGCTGGGCATCGAAGAACCAGCTATCAACCGTGTAATGCGAGCAGCTTATGAGACGCTAGGCCTGATTTCATTCTTCACTGTCGGTGAAGATGAGGTGCGTGCGTGGACCATTGACCGGGGCACTAATGCCAAGCGGGCGGCCGGCAAGATCCACTCAGACCTTGAAAGAGGGTTCATTAGGGCAGAGGTCGTCAAGTATGCCGACCTGATGGAACTGGGTAGCGTGTCCAAAGCTAAGGAAGCTGGCAAGTATAACTTAGAGGGCAAGGAATATATCGTCCACGACGGCGATATCATGAACATCCGCTTTAACGTTTAGATAGCGGGGGGAAGAGCTATGGAAGTGCAGAAACTGGCCGAAAGGCTGGTTAGTTGGTTACAGGAACAGGTTGCAGGGGCGGGTTGCAAGGGCGTGGTATTCGGCCTAAGCGGCGGGATTGACTCAGCCGTGGTAGCCGGTCTTGCCAAGCTTGCCTTCGGGGAAGAGGCGATCGGCATCATTATGCCTTGCCACAGCAATCCCGAGGACGCAGAGCATGCCATGCTGTGCGCCAACGCCTTTGACCTGCCGGTGATGACAGTAGACTTAACCAGAACCTTTGATACCCTCTCACAGGCGCTGCCAGTAGAAGAGGATGCTCCCAGAATGGCTGTTGCCAACATCAAGCCGAGGCTACGGATGACCACCTTGTATTACTATGCCAGCCTGCGTCAGGCGCTGGTGTTGGGCACCGGCAACCGCAGTGAGGTGACGATCGGCTACTTTACCAAGTACGGTGATGGCGGGGTAGATCTAATGCCGATTGCTGGTCTGGTCAAACAACAGGTGCGTGAGCTAGCCGCTGTCCTCGGCGTACCCCAGGAAATCATCAACAAGGCTCCGTCTGCCGGTCTTTGGGATGGCCAGACAGACGAGAATGAAATGGGCCTGAGCTACGCCGAGCTGGATCACTACATCCTAGCCGGGGAAGCGGATGAACGCGTAAAGAGCAGGGTCGACCACCTCAACGCCATCAGCGCGCACAAACGCTGCACCCCACCGATACCGGAGCTATAGAATGCTTTCACATGGGACACGTTCCTCCATTACTGGAAGACCGTGTCCTTCTTGTTGCCTGCATACGGAATATGCTAAAATTATTCTTCGGTAAGGGAGAGTGATTTTTGTGTCAGGCCATTCCAAATGGGCCACTATTAAACGTAAGAAAGCCAAGGTAGACGCTGCAAAAGGCAAGATGTTCACCAAGGTATCCAAAGAGATTATCGTTGCCGCCAAAATGGGTGGCGGTGATCCAGACAGTAACTTCCGTTTGCGCATTGCCATTGATAAGGCAAAGGGCTTGAATATGCCCAACGAGAATATCAATCGGGCAATTGCGCGCGGCGCAGGCGGTCTGGACAGCGACAACTATGAAGAGTTCTCCTATGAGGGATACGGTCCCGGCGGGGTAGCCATCATCGTTGACCTGCTGAGCGACAATCGTAACCGTACAGCCTCGGATATCCGTCACATCTTCAGCAAGAACGGCGGAAACATGGGAGAAAACGGCTGCGTGTCTTACATGTTCAACAAGAAGGGCGTCATCGTCATCGATCGCGAGGAAGATGAGCGCTCTGAAGACGATATGCTGCTGTTGGCCCTTGAAGCTGGCGCAGAGGACCTGCAGGTAGAGGAAGAAAGCTTCCAGGTAATCACTGCGCCGGATGAGCTCGAGGCAGTTCGCCAGGCACTGCTCCAGCAGGGCGTCACAATCGCTTCCGCCGAGCTGAGCATGCTGCCTACCACCATGACCCGGGTAGAAGGCGACGATGCACTGCGAGTGATGAAGCTACTCGATTCTTTGGAAGACAATGACGACGTGCAAAACGTCTACTCCAACGCCGACATCGACGATCAGGAGGAAAACTAGACACCTGTGCCGCCAGCTTGTCTGGCGGCTTCTTCTTTCCCATAGGCCATTCTTTCAGCCGTAGGGGACGGATCCTATCCGTCCCACTTACCTACACCCGCATTTATGCCTGAGTGTATGACCTCTCCATAATCTGGGCATAATACCCGCCGGATAGACCACATTATGGTAGAGGTGAGATGTTTATCATGTTTAGGCCGAAGCAGTTGGGCATTATACTGCTACTGGCATTTTGTCTGGGCGGTATCTATATGCTGCGGGGTGAACTCCCGCCCATTAGTCAGGTAGACGATGCCGGGGCAACCAATGGAGCTAACTATCAGCACATTTGGAAAGCGCAGTTTGGACCCGAAATCGAAATAACTTATCACTTGCGCCACGTATGTGGGCACGATGCCTATCTGGCTGAAAGTGAACTGGCTGGAAACTTGGCAGCCTTATCCGATGAGGAGATAATCAACATCCTTAATCGCATGCAGATGGAAAGTCAGCAGGGTAACAAGGTAACTCTTCAGGGCGATACGGCTGAGCTATGCCGGGAGTGCTCTTCTCATTACATTGTGGGTGAACAGGATGGCTGCGTTGCAGTCTTTCGGGGAAGGACCAGGCAGGGGGCCCAGCTCGAGAAGCTTTACAACGAGATGCCTGTAAGCAGGTTGCCCGAACAGCAACAGCGAGAACTACGCATCGGCATCGTTGTCGATACCGAAGAAGAACTGGCGCGCGTGCTCGAAGGACTGGATCGTTGACAAGTTGAATAGCAAATAGAATGCGCCATAAAGAGTAAGCACAGTCGTACAGACTGTGCTTTTCTGATGGGTACTGTAAGCTATGCCTGCATCCTACCCGAACAGGACCTGTTGCCAACCAGATATCATCGGAAAACCTTGAGGTGATACTCATAGTCCGTCTGCAGGTATCGTGGCCACAGCTTGCTATTGTTGAACTTCAGGGTGGTAAGGTCACAGAATATCTGGTCGTTAAACGAAAATACTGCCAGGTACTTTACTGTCATCCCGTCGGGACTGATGAAAAGTGCAGGAGTCGCACCAGCTTTCTGCTGCTTGACAATCGGTCGGAGGTTATACCGTAATGCGCCTGCCCGGAAGGCATCACCCTTCAGCGGTCCGGCCAGACCGTTAGTCGCGTCAAGAATGCTCCGTTCATCTAAGAAGGACGACCAGTCAGAGGGAATCCCGTCCTTGTAGGCCAGCTCCATAATAGCCCAGTCGGGGGCTGTAACCCGTACCCCTGGTTCCTCAAATAGCACAATCTGCTTGGCTTCGGTCATGTCCATGCATAAGGTTGTAGTGCTGGCAGCCAGGATGAGACTGATCAGCACTAAGGCAACTACGAACCATTGATATCGCTTCACGTCTTACCCCCCACTTGTTAGATTGCCTCGCAAATGAAACCCTCGACTTTAATCTGTTACGTTATTCCATGGAAGATGTTTCAACGGGACTTACCATCCCCAACGTTTACTCTTGACGAAGGTTACTGACCTGGACCGCACTATTCTGCGGTATAGCGGTCAGAAAAAAAGTATTATTATGGAAGGACTGTGCGGCCCCAGGTGTGAATATAAGGAAGTAACAGCATAGACTGGAATAGACTGTCTTAGCTTTTCATCATTCGTCAAGAGGAGTGAATATTCGTGTCCTCCGTGAAGAAGAGTATCCAGCGATTACCTCTCTCAACCGTTGTCCTCATCGGACTTGTCATATTGCTGGCACGCCACCTGATTTCGGAATATGTCGTTGTGCGTGCTCACGTCGATCCAGCCTACGACTTGAGTGATGACCGTGTTCTCGTAGGAAGCGCGGATAACGTCTTCTTTGGCAAGGTGCTCACTCAGAATGGCAGAAAGACGCTGGGAGGGTTCCTGGAGACACAGTTCTCGGTTGCTGTCGTTCTGAACATCAAAGGCAGCTTGGCTGGCGAGGTAACTGTCAGCCAGATGGGTGGCACTACCTGGTACGGTGGTGCCTATCTGGTTGAAGGCGATAAGCTGATTGAGCCTGATAAGGTCTATTTGCTCGTCACGAAGTTCCACAGTGAAAAGAACTGGCATAAAGTGACGCCTGTCTATGGCAACCTGGAGGTCTTCGGGGAACAAACGCTGGAAACGCTTCGTGTAAGGTTCCAGAGGGCTTACGATGGACAGGTAATCCCTTCCCCGGGACGGTAGGTTTGGTTCTCATAGGGAAGTGGACGGGTAATTCTCCCACTGATCCTATGTCTGACCATCCCAAGTACATGGGAGATTGCTTGGTATAGCAGCATGAAGAAAGGGCGAACGCGCTACGTTTCTGAGAGAATCGTCGTGCGCCACGCCCTGTTTTATCAATAATCGGTTACTGTCCAAAGGGTCGGTCGAATTGGTATGTCACCTGTTTCTCCGGTGCACCAGGAACATTCACTGTTACCACAATGCTGTCAAAATTGTGCCTCTTGAACCGCAGCAACAACACCCAGTCGTTTGAGTCTATGCGTGTAACGGGTGGGGCACGTTGTGATTGACCGGGCGGTGGTATATACTGCTCGACGTCTATATGAAGAGTCTTCTCGGGCCTATTATACTTGACGTCACTGACCTTGAGGTGCTGAGTTGCGCTGAGTTCTTCACCAACGCTGATCTGTAAGTAGGCATCATCCGTTTCTGGGTCAACTCGGATTACTGCGCCAGGCTCATTCTGCAACGGGAATAATTCGTCGTATAAGGCATCAGGTAGCTCCACCCGACTGACTCTTTCATACCTGTAAGAGCAGCCGGCTATGGTGAGAGTAAGCACTAGCATCAACAGCAAGACTGATGTACGCTTCACATAGCTCCCCCTCGTCATGGAATTGTTACCTTATTATACCATGCGGAGGGGGGTATCAACCCCGATCTCCGTAAATTACGACAGCCCTCACCTTTAACAGGTAAGGGCTGTTCTACTGTCCCTGAAAATCAAACGCTACAAAGCTTGGCGTGCGCATCAAGCCTCTTCTCGTCCAGCACTGGAACTTGACCTGGCACTTGATCAGTGGTTTTAGATAAACCCAGTCTTTATCTTCACTCAAGACTATGGACTTCGCTATATCATGCAGTGCCTTCCGTTCTGTAGGGGGAACAAACTCGCAGATGCCGACGTAGTTGCCATCCTTGCTTAAGGACCAACCAAACTCCTGCTTGCGCAGGGCGGAGATAGTCACCGTGTCGTATAGATAGTTCTTTACCTTTACCCAGTCGCGGCTTCTGGCATCCTTTGTGTAGCGGCTGCCCTTCCGCTTGCTGACGATACCCTCGAGGCCCATGCGCTTTACGGCCTGAAACAGCGCAGCACCGTCAACGAACGACTCTACTTTGGAAATCACATCAGTCTTCGGCACAACCTGCTCTAGCAGCGCCAGCCGTTCTTCCAGAGGGCGCTTAGTCAGGTCCTCACCCTTCAGATAAAGCAGGTCAAAAGCGGCGTAATGGGCAGGCATCGTGGCTGCCAGCTGCTGTACCTTTCGCTCACCTCTAGCCCGGAATCTGTCCATCACCGAATCAAAGCAGGGCTTCCCGTCCTGCAGGACAACCATCTCACCATCCAATACTGTGCCGGGAGGCAGAACAAGAGATAGTTCAGGGAACTGAGCAGTGCATTCGTTGCCGTGCCTAGTAATAAGGCGCACCTGTCCGTTGGAGTGCAGCAGACAGCGAAAACCATCCAGCTTCAGTTGATGGAGATAATCACCTGGGGGAGGGGTATCGGCCTTGGACAAGAGCATTGGCCTTAGATTTAGATTTAGCAATCACATCACCCAAGTCTATCGTATCGAAGCGGGGCCCAGCTTTCACTGGGAAAAAGTGTAGGGCAGTCACGCGACTGCCCTAATCTACTCCGCTGCTGCTTCGTTCCCGGTTACTGTCCGAGACTCTTCAACATCTCAAGAACATCTCCTGGCTGCGCACCTTTCACATCCAGCCGCACAACGACGTCGCCATACAGCACGCTGAAGCTCATGCGATAGCCGGTGTTGTCGTCGCCAGCTTCATTCAGCGTGTAGGCTCTGGCTTCCACCAAAGCTAACGTCAAGTCTTCCAGTTTGAAGATGGGGTTGCCTACGATTTCGCTCAGTTCCGCCGGCACAGTGCTAGCCCGGGGGATGGGGTACAGGCGCAGGTCGTAGGTCTCTGGCTTGCTTGGGTCCACAACTCGTGACGCATCTTCAGCGCTGAGGCGAGAGATAACTAGCGACGCATACTTCATGCCACTGTGATAGCTAACTCTCAGCTCATCCTGTGACTGACCCACTATCCGCATGGCGGACTCAAAGGCCAAGCCTGGCAGCGTTTTGACGGGGACATAAGCGCCAAAATTAGGATCAGCTTGTGCTTGCGCTATAGTCAACTCGTCTTCCCGCCACTCAGGGATATGACTGGGAGCAATTCCACTAAGATCTGTATTAGCGGTGGCGAGGAGCTTGTTGACTAGTTTCGTCACTTCCTCATCCGCGTCCTTATGCGAAGTGGTTTCGATGTAGAAATCTGTTCCGTTAAGCTGGAAGGCTGCAAAGTAAATACCCTTGTTTGCATCTGACGGGTCAACCCAATGACCGGCCATGATGGAAGGCCCAAAACCTTTGGAGATTAGAGGATCCCGTGCAAAGAGCTGCCTGTCGACGGTCAAAGCGTTCCCGGCAATCATTACCCGGATCTGTTGATTACCCTTACTGGTACTTAAGACAGTTATCCCGTCTAACGTGCCGTCGCCGGTGAAGCCGGCTGTAGCAGTAATCGTATATCCTGAGTCTCTGAGAAAGTCCCATGCGTCACCTAGTAAGTTTTGCGTCGTCTCTTGCGAAAGCTCCTCTTGGAAATACCCTGGTATGTGCCGCTTGGTTGCTAGAGCAGGAGAGTGCTTGGCCTGGTTGAAAACCAGCGCCTCATCGCTCACATATCCGGATGGTCCTGATAGAACCGAGACCCACAATACTACGAACGCTATAGCTGCACAGGCACAGGCAGCAGCATAGCGGCGGAAGGGCAAACTCCTGCGTACTGGCTTATGCTTTAACCCGGTCATAATCTTGGTGTGCAGTTGCTCGCTGACGGTCACATTGTCCATATAGTCTATGTAGCCTTTCATAGCGCTTCTTCCTCCCTCAAAGCGGTCTTCAGCCTTTGCCGTGCGCGGGTTAACAAACTCCGTACAGTAGAGTCCCGTTGTTCGGTAATCTCGGCGATTTCGCCGGTGGCATACCCCTCATAGTAGAAGAGGTGGATCACCGCACGGTATTTCGGCGGTAGAGACAGGATGCTCTCCAGCAGGTCGTACTGTTCCCCTGTTGCTGCTGGATAGGACTCAAGCAACGGTTCTGTCTTCTTCCACCAGGTCGAGCGTAGGCGGCTCTTACTGAGATTGGCGGTGACCCGGATTAACCAGGCCTTTTCGTGCTGGTCAGATTGAAAGTCAGGGCGTGACTGGACTACCTTCAGAAATACTTCCTGTACAATATCCTCGGCGTCAGCCTTGTTCCCCATTATGGCAAGGGCTGTTCTGTAGAGTCTGCTTTCGTGCCGTAACACCAAGCTTTCCATCCAGTTCAGCCTGCTGGAAAAGTCGGACATGTTTTTCACCTCCCGCCTTATATACGCCTCAAAGTGGCAAAATGCTGCAAGCGCTAAGAAAAACCTGTTAGAATTAAAAGGTAAACGGTTTTGGGGGGTATTTACAGCATGGGTGCCATACTACGTGCGTTCACTAGCGAACCTGGCTTTACCGAGGACTTTTGTAAGGTTAGAGACTTTCTGCGGAGGATTCACGATCCGGCTTACAGCACCGCAAATTGGGACTGGGTCAGATGGGAATGGGTACAGTCGCTACCCTATCTTGATGAGACCAAATTGTCGCGAATTGGAGTCTGGGAGGATGAGGGCAGGGTAGTAGCCCTGGCTAACTATGAGTTCAAACTAGGGGACGCCTACTTCTCATACGATCCAGAGTACGCTTGCCTGAAACGAGATATGGTAGAACATGCCATGCGGCATTTGGCCAGTCAGAACGAGGATGGCTGCCGCGCCTTGCAGCTGGACATCGGAGAGACGGACTATGAGTTTATAGAGATAGTGAAGGAGCTGGGCTTCACCCCAGCTGAAAGTGCGGAGCATATCTCGGTCTTCTATAACACAGGTGAGGTTCAGCCAGCACCTCTGCCAGCGGGGTATAGCGTCGTCAGCATGGCAGAAGAAAATGACCTGCACAAGCTTAACCGCGTTCTATGGCGAGGCTTCAATCAGCCTGGCGAGGCTCCGGAAACTGAAATCCCTGGAAGGATCAAGTCTCAATCAGGACCTGACTTCCGTAAGGACCTGGCTCTAGCAGTGAAGGCACCGAATGGCGATTTCGTTTCTTACTGCGGTATGTGGCACGCCCCCGACACCGACTATGCCGTGGTAGAGCCGGTCGCTACCGATCCGGATTACAGAAGGATGGGCCTGGGTAAGGCGGTGGTGTCGGAAGGAGTCAGGCGCTGCTTTGCCGAGGGAGCGAAAGTGGCCTACGTGGGGTCAGGACAGCAGTTCTACTACAGCATTGGCTTTGAACCACTAGCTACCACCCGCAAATGGAGCAGGACATGGTAGAAGTAGAAGAGACGGCGCTGGAGTCATCCAGTCGCCGTCTCTTGCTTCTTCAAGCTCTATTGCCGTGCCCATTTACATCCTGAATTTGGCTACCAGACTGCGCAGCGTCTCGGCCACCGAGACAACCTGTTGGGTGGCCGCTCCGATTTGTTCAAGCGCTGCTGTTTGCTCTTAGGTGGTAGCAGCAACTACATCTGCGGAAGCAGCGTTTAGTGAAGGATAAAACACGACAAGCTTCCGCTGCAGGAAGGAGTCATGAAACTGCTAATTAATAGGAATTGCTAATAAGCAGGTCTACGGGTAAGTTATTGCCTTGGGTAACGGGCAAGCAGGTGTTTGCCCCTGCGGTGTCGAAAGGTTGCCAGAGGCATAAGCCGAGGAACCAGCTGCCAAAGCAGCTTGGGATGGAAGGAGCGAAGGCGATGCTGGTGATGGGTATCGACCCTGGCATAGCAATTACGGGTTACAGCATTGTTCAGCGAGCTAACCGGGGAAGCGGACGCGCAATCGCTTACGGCTGCTTGCGCACCCCAGCCCATACTGAGTTGAGCACACGCCTGCTCACTGTGCATAGAGGCCTTTCAGATTTGCTGGACGAGTACAAGCCCGATGTAGTAGTTGTGGAACAGCTCTTCTTCAACCGCAATACAACCACTGCTTTCACGGTCGGACAGTCGCGGGGGGTAGTGTTGCTGTCTGCTGCCGAGCGGGGGATACGGGTTTGTGAGTATACTCCACTGCAGGTTAAACAGGCCGTCGTTGGTTATGGTAGGGCAGATAAGAAGCAGGTACAGCAGATGGTGAAAGCGCTGCTTAATTTGGAGAGTGTGCCGAAACCTGATGACGTAGCGGATGCACTAGCCATCGCTATCTGCCATTTGCATCATGCACAGTACAGCAATATGGTTAACAAGGGAGGAGGGCTCTCCTAGATGTATGCTTATCTTAGAGGAAAAGTAGCAAACAAGACACCGCATTACATAGTGATTGACGTTGGCGGCGTGGGCTACAAGGTCTTTACGTCTCAGAGGGTGATGTCTGAGTTGCCTCTGGAGCAGGAAACTACTGTCTATACATATCTCAACGTGCGAGAGGATGACCTCTCGATATACGGTTTTGGCGAACCGGAAACCTTATCACTGTTTGAGCTGCTGCTGACGGTGTCAGGCATAGGGCCAAAGCTAGCGCTTGGCATCGTGAATGCAGCTACAACCAGCGTGATCTATCAGGCAATACTATCGGACGATATCACCGTTTTGACCAAGATCCCGGGTGTCGGCAAGAAAACAGCCCAACGTTTGGTTCTGGAACTGAAGGAGAAGATCAAGTCATTGAGTCCTGATGTTTCTGATGGGGTTGTGGTTGACTTTGTTCCGGGTAGCGATGACAGTGTGCAAACCCAGACGCTGGCCGCGTTGATCTCGCTTGGTTACCGCAGTGAAGAGGCTCAGGGCGCTATTCGGTTTGCCCTGCAAAAGGCGCCTGAGAAGGCTAGCCGTGTGGACGACCTGCTGCGTGAAACCCTGAAGTTCTTGGCGTCGAGTACCAGATAGCTAGGAGGTATAGCAGTTGTACGATGACGATCGGATTGTCGCGGGACAGGTTCAGTCTGAAGACTTCGATATGGAGAATAGCCTGCGACCGCGTTATCTTAACGAATACATTGGCCAGGATAAAGTTAAAGAGACCCTGGCAATCTTCATTCAGGCCGCCAAGCAGCGCAATGAGGCGTTGGATCATGTATTGCTGTACGGCCCGCCTGGGTTGGGAAAGACAACATTGTCGCACATCATTGCGAACGAGTTAGGTGTGAACCTGCGCATCACTTCAGGGCCAGCCATTGAGCGCCCGGGTGACCTAGCAGCGCTGTTGACTAACCTCGGCCCGCATGACTGTCTGTTTATCGATGAAATTCATCGGCTGAACCGGAGTGTTGAAGAAGTGCTTTACCCGGCGATGGAAGACTATGCTTTAGACATCATTATTGGCAAAGGGCCTAGTGCCCGTTCCATCCGGCTGGACCTACCGCGTTTTACGCTGATTGGGGCAACCACTCGCGCCGGGTCACTGTCTTCTCCGCTGCGCGACCGCTTTGGCGTGATCAGCCGCCTGGAGTTCTACAGTGACGAGGATCTACAGACGATCGCCTACCGATCGGCGCGTATCCTGGGGATAACCTTGGAGCAGGAAGGGGCCTACGAAATCGCCCGTCGGGCCCGTGGTACCCCGCGGGTGGTCAACCGCTTATTGCGGAGAGTGCGCGATTACGCCGAGGTTAAAGGCGACGGATCGATCACGCTACAGGTGGCGCGCGATGCCCTGCAAATGCTGGAGATTGACGAGTATGGCCTGGACGCTACAGACCGCAACCTGCTGTCTGCTATCATTGAGCGCTATGATGGAGGGCCGGTAGGTCTCGATACGATGGCCGCAACAATTAGTGAGGCATCCGAAACAATTGAGGACGTGCTGGAGCCGTATTTGCTGCAAATTGGTTTCATGCAGCGCACCCCGCGGGGCCGCATGACTACCAGACTAGCTTGCGAGCACTTAGGGATTTACCCTCGTGGTAGCAAAGAACCGACCAATAAGGAACAACTAAAACTGCTTTAAGAACTGCAAGCCCGGAACCGCTGAATGCGGTTGCCGGGCCTCGTTTATTAATCAAACTTGCCAAGCGGGGAAGAATAGGACGGTAACACTGCAAAGGAGGGATAACAAATGCGCAAAATTGGATTATTGCCCCGATTGGCCATAGCTATAGTCGCCGGCATTCTTATAGGACTCATTTCCCGTAGTACCGGTAACTTTGTCATCGTACGGCTGTTGGCCACGTTGAACGACATCTTCGGTAATTTTCTGAAGTATATCGTTCCCCTGATTATTCTTGGGTTCGTTACTCCAGGCATAGCCGAACTGGGAAAAGGAGCTACCAAGCTGTTGGTAGCGACGGCTGCTTTAGCCTACATCTCTACCATTATCGCAGGTACAGCCAGCTTTGGTATCGCTTCTATCATCCTGCCTGGCTTGGGCATTGGCGGAGACGTTCTGAATCCTGGTGCAGGTCAGCAGGCGCCGTACTTTAGCATCGGCATACCACCGCTGATGGATGTGATGTCTGCCCTGATTACCGCCTTCATGCTAGGTCTAGGTATGGCTTACTTGCGTGAGAAGCGATTGTATGGCGTGCTCAAGGACTTTCAGGACATCATCATTGCTGTAATCAGGACCATCATCATTCCGCTTTTGCCTTGGCATATCGCAGGCATCTTTGCTAACCTGACCTCGGCAGGGCAGATCTTTCAGATACTGCTTACCTTCGGTAAGCTGTACGCACTGATTTTCTCATTACAGATAGCCTACATCTTGGTGCAGTACCTGGTGGCCTACTTCTATACCGGGACCAAGCCGATCCAGGCTATCCGCAACATGCTTCCGGCCTACTTTACGGCACTCGGCACGCAATCATCAGCTGCCACAATTCCTGTCACTCTGCAAAGCGCGCGTAAGAACGGTGTTTCGGAAGATGTGGTCGACTTCGTCATCCCACTTGATGCAACTATCCACCTGGCGGGGGACACGATTACCCTCACAGTTGCCTCGATGGCAGTACTACTGCTTACCGGGCGTGCCCCGACGGTTGGACTGATGTTGCCGTTCATCTTCCTGTTGGGTGTAACCATGGTTGCTGCGCCTGGAATTCCGGGTGGTGGCGTTATCGCTGCTTTGGGCTTACTTCAGGGTATGCTGGGTTTCGGTACACCTGAAAGCTCTTTAATGATTGCCCTGCACTTTGCGCAGGACAGCTTCGGCACCGCCACTAACGTCACTGGTGACGGCGCTATGGCCATCATCATCAACAAGCTGGCCAAAGGCACTGGGCGCCGCAACGAAGCACCTGAACCGGCACACGACTAAGCGACAGAAGCGGGGTGGGACAAGGGGTACCTTGTCCCACTTTTGTCGTTTCGCTAATTATGTTAATCTAGTTGCAGACTAAGTTTGGAGGTGAGCATATGACAGGCGCAGGACCATAGGGAAGGCTGCGGGGGGTTCGTCCAGGTAAGCTGTTTCATCGGCTATTGGACCAGGGATTAGGCTACAAAGAGGCTGAACAGCAGTTTAGGGCAGACTACGGCATCAGTGTAGAGAAAGCACAGCTGATGCGGGCTGTAGCCGAGGTTGAGCGACCGATCCTTGATTCAGTACGACCAGACGCTGTTAGCATCTACGTTGGCATTCCCTTTTGCCCTACACGCTGTCTTTACTGCTCATTTCCAGCACATTCATTGGCTGAGCTCGGGCGACACCGGGGTGAGTTCGTAACAGCCCTCTTGCGGGAGATTGAGCAGGTAGGTAAGGCGCTTCGCTCGGCTGGCCGCCTGGTAGACAGTGTCTACGTTGGTGGGGGTACTCCGACTGCGTTGGCAGCCGGTGAATTAGATATGGTTTTGGGATCGCTGCGCCAGTCGTTACCGGAAGGCTGGCAGGAGTTCACCGTTGAAGCTGGAAGGCCTGAGACTATCACTGACGAGCACCTGGCAGCGATGGAGATACACGGGGTGCAGCGCATCAGCATCAACCCACAAACGAAACATGATAAGACCTTGGAACTGATTGGCCGGCAGCACAGGTCCGCGGCGATTGAGGCAGCGCTGGCAAGAGTACAGCAATACAATATTCCAGCTGTGAACATGGATTTGATCCTTGGTTTGCCGGGCGAAGACGCCTACCAAGTTGCGGAAAGCGTGGAGTGGGTGACAGGCCTGGCTCCCGAGAATATCACACTGCACATGTTCTCCCGCAAACGGGCATCACGCTTTGTTGAGGAAGAGGACGCTATGTCCCAGCTGCTCCCAGAGGACATAGTGGCTATGGAAATGACCAGGCAATCCTATGACCAACTGAAACAAGCCGGTTACATGCCCTACTATCTGTACAGGCAAAGAGACATCCTTGGTGCACAAGAGAACGTGGGTTGGACGAGACCTGGGCAGGCTTGCCGCTACAATATAATCATGATACAGGAAAGGCACGATATCATCGGCCTCGGTGGCGGTGCCACCAGTAAGCTGGTTAATGCAGATCTTACCTTGACCAACCTGGCGAATCCCAAAGGCGTTTTGGTCTATATCGATAGAGTTGACGAGTTGATTAGTCAGAAGACAGAACTGCTTACGGAAAGGGGCAGAGTTTGATGAAGGTTTTGCTACACGCTTGCTGTGGGCCTTGCGCTACGTACAGTGTAGAGGCGCTGCGCGAAGCAGGCCATGACGTATACGGTTATTTCTATAACCCGAACATTCATCCATACCAGGAATACCAGCGTCGGCTGGAGTCTTTCCGCAGCTTCGCGGAGGCTGTCGAACTGCCAACACTGACGGAAGGGGAGTACGATTTTCAGGAGTGGTTAAGGCAGGCTGCCTATCGCGAGCATGTGCGTTGCAGGCTGTGTTACCAAATGCGGCTTGAACAGGCGGCACGTATCGCCAAGCGAGGTAAGTTTGACGCTTTTAGTACTACCTTGCTGATCAGCCCGTTCCAGCAGCATGAGGCCATCAAACAGGTAGGGGAGGCCGTTGCGGCCAAATACGATATCCCCTTCCTCTACATGGATTTCCGGACAGGCTTCAAGCAGAGCGTCACTCTCTCCAAGGAGCAAGGGCTGTACCGACAGCAGTATTGCGGCTGCATTTACAGCGAGGTTGAGCGTTATCAACAGCAGGAACGCAGAGAGAAGTCAAAGCGATAAAAGCTATATTGATTTTTAGACAGGGCTGGATGCCAAACTCGGTATCCAGCCCTTTGCATGCCTGAAAACGGAAGTAGGGTGTGCTGGCACGCGGGCTAAACCCAAAAAAGGAAATGGGACAAAGTACCGTCCCCCTGTCCCAATTTATTAGTTTATCGCTTACTCAAGAAATTTATGCTACCCCGTTGCACATTTTATATAGCTAGCATATACTGGTTGCATGAACATATGAGTAGGTATTCATATGACGTTACGGAGGGTGGGCAATAGTGAGACCAGAAATCGGAGAACTGTGCGAACAACACGTACTACACAGCGATGCCGTGGAGCGGGCCAAGCAGGAGCTGGTGCCGGAGCAGGATGCCGCCGGCCTCGCAGAGACGTTTAAGGTGTTGGGAGACCCAACTCGCGTACGTCTCATTCACGCACTTTCAGTCGGCGAGCTTTGCGTCTGCGACCTGGCTGCTGTGCTCGACATGACCCAGTCGGCTGTGTCGCATCAACTGCGGTTGCTACGGGGAATGAGCATCGTCAAGGGTCGCAGGGAAGGCAAGGTCATCTTCTACTCGCTGGACGATGACCATGTTGTGCAACTGCTTTCGCAGGCGCTAGAGCATATCAGGCATATAGGAGGCAACAAGTGATGGGAGAGCAAAAACATAAGCATGTTCACGCTCACGACGCAGAGTGCGGATGCGCTGGGCATGAACACAAACATAGTCATACAGATAAGCATGGCCATAGTCATGGCGAGGAATGTGGTTGTGGCACCGACCATCACCACGTAGAAGAACATAAAGACCACGGTGACGAATGCAATTGTGGGAGTCACGACCACGCACACAGCCATGTTCACGCAGAGGGCCATGGCAATAGCGACTCCTGTGATTGCGGTCATGACCATACACACGAACATAAGCATCAGCCACATGCCAATGAGCTGCATACGGCGCCCCCAGGCGCCAAATCACTCCTCTTCCGCATTACGGGTTTGGATTGCCCGGACTGCGCGGCCAAGTTGGCGCAAGTCATCCGTAGACAACCTGGTGTGATTAGTGCAGAGCTAGCTTATGCGACTTCAAGGCTTGAGGTATTTGTCGATGATACGGTGAAAGTAGACAGCATACTTAGCCATGTTCGCAAGATGGGCTATGAAGGCGAGCAGATTGGTGGTGGTAAGACCCACGCTAACAAAATGCGTATCACAGGCCTTGATTGCCCCGATTGTGCTGCAAAATTGGAGAAGCAGCTGCAAAATCTCCCGGGCTTAACCAGTGTCGAGTTGGTGTATGCAACTGGTACTCTGGTCTTTGAGCCGGCAAGTGCTGCCCCTGCCCTTATTACTGCCATCGAGCGAGCAGGATATCAGGCTGAATGCACCAAGAACAACTCGGCAGCAGGGCAGGAGCAGCAAGGTGGCGGCATTCGCCATTACTGGCAGCGTAATCGTCGCAGCTTATTGACAGGTCTCTCGGGTCTTTTTGTCGCGCTCGGATGGCTTGCGGAGCTATTTCTGCACATTGAGTTTTTGCCAGAAGCCCTTTTTGGCGCCGCGATGCTGTCCGGTGGTTACTATGTAGCGCGCAGTGGCTTTTATGCGCTGCTCAACCGCACACTCGACATGAATTTCCTGATGACGATTGCAGCTGCTGGTGCCGTCGCCATCGGTGAGTGGCACGAGGGTGCCATGGTGGTGTTCCTGTTTTCGCTAGGTAATACCTTGCAGTCCTACACCATGGACAAGACGAGAAACTCCATCCGTGCTCTGATGGAGCTTGCCCCTAAGACAGCCTTGGTGAAACGGAATGGCATGGAGATGTTGCTTCCGACTGAGGAGATATTGCTTGGCGATCAGATGATCATCAGGCCGGGAGAGCGCATCGCGATGGACGGTATCATCCTGGCTGGGCATTCCGCTGTAAATCAGGCTCCCATCACCGGCGAGTCCATACCCGTCGACAAAATAGAAGGCGACCGTATCTTTGCAGGTACAATCAACGGCAACGGTAGCCTGGAAGTGCGGGTGGACCGCCTGGTCGAGGATAACACCCTCAATCGGATCATGCATCTGGTGGAAGAAGCACAAGGCAAACGTGCGCCGGCTCAACAGGTGGTGGAACGCTTTGCAGCAATTTACACCCCGGTCGTTACTGTTGCTGCCATCCTAATTGCGGTACTGCCAATGTTGTTCGGGCTACCGTTTCTACCGTGGTTCAAACGTGCTCTAATTCTGCTGGTTGTTTCTTGTCCCTGCGCCTTGGTCATTTCTACTCCGGTGTCAATAGTTTCGGCTATTGGCAATGCATCACGACAAGGCGTACTGATTAAAGGCGGCGCTTATCTAGAGGCCATGGGGCGCATCCGCACGATTGCATTCGACAAGACAGGTACCTTAACCGCTGGCACCGTCGTATTGAAGGATGTAAAGCCGTTCGTTGGTACAGAGACTACATTGGTGCAATTGGCAGCCGGCCTGGAAGCTCGCTCAGAGCATCCCCTGGGGCAGGCTATTGTCAAGGCAGCAAAGGTTGAGCAACTGGAACTGCCAGCAGTAAGGGAGTTTCAGGCACTCACTGGCCTGGGGGCAACCGGTATCATAGGCGGAGTTAGATACTGGATTGGTAGCGAGCGTCTGCTTCTGGAGAAAGGCCTTCAGCTTTCTCAGGAGTCAAAATCTGAGGCAGAGCGTCTGCAATCCGAAGGTAAGACAGTTGTCTTCATAGCGGATGACAAGCAGGTGCGTGGGCTTTTGGCTCTGGCAGATGTGCTTAGGCCGGAGGTGGCCGAGGCGATTGCAGGACTCAGGCAAAGCGGCATTGAAGCAGTGGCCATGTTGACTGGTGATAATCGCCGCACTGCAGACTCGATTGCGCGTTCGCTCTTAATTGATGTGGCCAAATCAGAGCTGTTGCCTGAGGGCAAGGTCGCGGCAATCAACGAGCTACTGGCCCAGCATCAGCAGGTGGCAATGGTTGGAGATGGCGTCAATGATGCTCCCGCTTTAGCGGCGTCCACCGTGGGAATAGCCTTAGGGGTAGCTGGAACTGACACCGCCATCGAAACGGCAGACATCGCCCTGATGTCAGACGACTTGCGCAAACTGCCCTTTGTCATGCAGCTTAGCCGTCGCACCGTCAGCATTATCAAACAAAACATCGTGCTAAGCCTGGCGATCAAGTTCGTCGTGCTAGGTTTAACCATCGCTGGGCTGGCTGAGCTCTGGATGGGAGTATTTGCTGACACAGGAGCAGCATTAATTGTTATACTGAATGGGATGCGCCTAAGCAAGGCGCAACGAGTATAAGGGTTACCACCAAAGCAGGGGCGCTGGAATAGCTATAAGCCATTTCAGCGCTAGCCTGCTCAAAGTTTTTCTTGGGACAACCGTCATAAAAAACTACCTGCCGAGCGAATGGTAGGGCAAGGGGTGAAGATAGTGGGCTTGCTCTTCAGAGGCCAGCAATCACCTGACATCGAGGCAAACGTAAAAGCAGCAAAAGTTGAAAAAGCGGCCCGTGAGGAGCTCATCGCTGACCAGCTCACTTGGATTACTCGTGTTACGTCGCGGGTCTGCCGTCGCTATATCAGCCGAGACAACGATGACGAGTACGCTATTGCGCTGGTGGCATTCAATGAAGCCATTGATAGCTATTCACCGAGCCGCGAAGCCTCTTTTCTCTCCTTTGCAGAACAGGTGATACGCAGGCGACTTATCGACTATTTCCGGCGCGAAAGCCGCCGTCAGCAAGAGTACCCCTGGAGCGGCTTCCAGGTGGGCGAAGAAGATAGCAACCCAAAGTGCGTCACTGACTGCATTTCAGCTGGCTACTGAGGCTGACGAGCGTCGTCAGGAGATTATCATTCTGAGTGAAGCGCTGGCAGATTTCGGCGCTAGTTTTAGTGACCTTGTCAACCAGTCACCACAGCACGTCGATGCCAGGGAAAATGCCATGCGAGCAGCCCAGCTGGTCGCTAGACATTCGGAGATGCTCGGACATCTAACCAAGACGAAGACCTTGCCTCTTAAGCAGCTGACCGAACTTGCTCCAGTTAGCCGCAAGACGCTTGAGCGGCAGCGGAAATATATAATCGCTTTGGTGCTCATTCTCACGGGAGATTTCCCGTTTTTCCGTTCATTCATTCAGTGGCCAAAGGAGGTGTGAAGTATGGGCAAAAAACACGCAGTCGTGCTTGAGCTTGGTAATCGTACAGCTACTGTATTACAGCCGGATGGCCGCTTCAGCAAAGTGCCCCTTCGCGCCGGCATGTCGGTGGGTGATGTAGTATCTGTATCCACTGGCATGAGGCGCCCCTGGATGACTATGGCTGCGGCAGCTGCAATGGTTGTAGTGATGCTTTATACCTCCTTTGTTGTGTTGCCGGCTAACAAGGTTATGGCCTACGTGACGGTAGATGCAGCCCCAGGAGTGGAACTGGCAGTGAACGCCAGAGGTAAGGTGGTCGGTGCCACAGCCGTTACTGCAGATGGAGAACAGCTGCTCTTATCTATCGCCAATCCGAAGGGGAGCCTGACAGAAACTGTAGCCCAGTTGACCACTGCCGCACTTGCATCAGGGCATATGCCGCAAGAGGACGAAGTCATCGTAGTGACAGTGGCGCCGGCACACAACGGGGTCAAGGACAAACAGCTGTCCAAGATAGAGCAGGTGGCTGACGAAGCAGTACAGAGGGTGCTGACTACTAAGCAAAGCAAGGCAACAACAGGGCGAATCAAGCTAACCCCGGAAGTGCGGGATGAGGCCAAGAAGGAAGGACTGCCACCAGGGCTCTACGTTATTGCGCTCAAGGCGGCAGATGAGGGCGTCGAGGTTAACTTTGATGAGTTGCGTGGGGATGACGCAGTGGATGTTCTGAAGAGTAGAGGTGCGCAGATCAAGGAAGTAATGGAGCGCGCCAAGGCAGAAAGGAGTCTCAACGACCTACTGGAGCGCGTCCGTGGCAAGCTACGGGGTAGGTCGAATGGAGACGACGAGGACAAAAACGGTTACGATCACAAGGACAACAGTGAGCGGCAGCCCGGAGGCAAAAGACCGAATCCGTCCAGGAAAGCTCCGGTTAATCGTTCCAAGGGATTCCCCGGACGCAAGGGTGGAGAATAAGTGACACAAATTGGCCGGCTATAACAGCCGGCTTTTGTTATCTATAAGTGCGGTTAGCTGCGATTTTGTGGAGGATTGCAGCGCTTCTTGTCGAAGTTAGCAGTTAGCATTATGACTGGGAGGTTGCACCATGAAGAGATTGTTGGCATGGATAATGGTGGCTCTTGCGCTGGTCTTGGTCACATCACCAGCCCCGCTTGTCCAGGCGCAGGCTACTGGAGAGCCTGTTCGCGTTGGCCTCTACCACGGGTCTAAGACCTTTGATGAGGTCAGGCTATCTTCGGCTGGCGGACTAGTTGTAGGGGTGTTACCTGCCACCACTCTGCACGTGCTCCCGCTGATCACAGTGCAAGGTGCAACCGATTGGCGTATTCGCCATGAGGCTATCAGGCTGGAGTTTGGCCCTTATGACAGTTTGGTCGGGGCTCAGGCGGCTGCCGCTGGGCTGAGTGGGAACGAAACCAAATTTGTAATTGCGGAAAGCTCGCGTTATTACGTACGCTACGGCTCCTTCTCTTCGGCTGATGTAGCTAACCACGTTCTAAACCTACTCCCTTCCCCCTATAAGACAGGAAGCCTTGTTGGCATGTATCGGACTGCCAGTGCAGAGTGCATTACTCTGGAAGAGGCACAGGGGTTGCAACACTCACTGCAGCAGGCTGGCAGACGAGCAGATTTGCTCTATACCGGTAGCGGTTGGAGAGTATTGGTTGGGCATAGCCAAAGTGCAACTCAGGCCGAACAGCTCGGAATAGAACTATCCACTGTTTTTCCTGGGTCTACGTGGGAAGTAGTCGTTCCCGACCAGCGCCGCAGTGAGGTGTATCAGCACGACGGAACCCTACACGCTAGCTTCGCAGTAGATGCGGGTGACGTATATGTGGGTGCGGCCAGTGGTGTAGACGGCAAACCACCGCTTGTCACCATCAGTGCCAATGGCAGCTATCAGTACCGGGGGTTCATGCAGCTTAGTCTGCAATCGGACTTGAAATTCCAGGTGAACAATTATCTGACCATGGACCAATATCTCATGGGAGTTGTCCCCCGCGAGATGTCCTGGAAGCATCCGATCGAGGCCCTTAAGGCACAAGCTGTGGCTGCGCGTTCATATGCTGAGTACAACCGAGGGAAGCATTCATCCTCCGGTTTCGACTTCTGCCCCACGGTTGATTGCCAGGTGTATGCGGATTACTCTTGGGAAGGAGCACCTACTCAAGAGGCGGTTGCGCTTACCAGCGGAGTGGTCATGACCTATGCCGGAAAGCCGGTAGCTGCCTTTTTTCACTCAGACTCCGGAGGGCACACCGAGAGTGTTGAAAATGTCTGGTCTTACCCGATTGCTTATCTGCAAGGGGCCCCAGAGCTATATCCTTCTGGTTCCGAGCATCAGGATTGGGAAGTAGTGCTTTCACAAAGTGAACTTCAGAATATCGTGGCCGAACAGAAGAGCGTTTCAATTGGTACTATCGCAAGTGTTGAGGCCCTGTCCTATACGAACGCCGGCCGAGTGATGAAACTACGAGTGACCGGAGCCAACGGCACAGTCGACTTTGATAAAGAGCAGGCCAGGCTGAAGGATAATGGTTACCGGCTGATTTACCGCGTGAAGAGCCGCATGTATACAGTTAAGCCGCAGATTCCAGAAGTCCATGTTTTAGGGGCAGATGGAAATATCGTGTCGCTCAATCCGCATGGACTTATGGCTGAGACAGCTGCCGGTACCGCACAACTCAAGCGAACTGACAGTTATAACTTGCTGGGAGCAGGCTTTGCGAACCGCAAGTCGAACGCGCGACCGGAAGCGTTTGTTTTCACGGGTCATGGCTTTGGTCATGGTATCGGGATGAGCCAGCTAGGAGCAAGCGCTATGGCGAAAAATGGGCATACCTTCGAGGAGATACTGAAACACTATTATCGCGGCATAACAGTTGAGAAGGTGGGTAAGTAGCCAACATGACCAAAATAACTGATTATGATTTTGATCTGCCGCCTGAGCTGATAGCTCAGGCGCCTTTGCCAGTACGGCACGACTCGCGCCTGTTGGTTTTGGACAAGCAAACGGGCGCTATAGAACATAGCCGATTTAGAGACATCGGAACTTTTCTGCAGTCAGGTGACTGTCTGGTAGTGAACGATACTAAGGTCTTGCCTGCCCGGCTGTTTGGGCAAAAGGTTGACGGTGAATCCGAGATAGAAGTGGTACTGCTCAAGCAGCTGAGCTTGACTGACTGGGAGACGCTGGTTAGGCCGGGTAGGCGTGCTAAGGTGGGTACACAGCTGACTTTTGGAAATGGAGAACTGCAAGGCCAAATTATTGACAATACCTCTGCCGGTGGTCGTGTGATCCGTTTTCAGTTTGAGGGTGAGTTCCTGCAGGTTCTTGACAGGTTGGGCCAAATGCCTCTGCCACCCTACATCCATGAGAAGCTGGTTGACCGCGACCGGTATCAGACTGTATATGCGCGCGAGCCCGGCTCTGCAGCAGCTCCAACAGCTGGACTGCACTTCACTGATGAACTGCTTAGTAGCCTGCAACACCAGGGCATACGCCTTGCCAAGCTAACGCTGCATGTAGGCCTTGGCACCTTTCGACCGGTACAGGTTGAGGACATTGAAGAACATCAGATGCATGCCGAGTACTACACGGTTACTCAGGAATGCGCTGATACCATCAATGCCGCTCGACAGGATGGTAAACGAGTGTTTGCAGTGGGGACTACCTCCGCCCGCACCTTGGAGACAGTAGCAGCAGAAGATGGGACAGTGCCGGTCGCTAGTGGTTGGACCGACATCTTTATCTATCCTGGCTACCGCTTCAAAGTGATGGACGGGCTGATTACTAACTTCCACCTGCCCAAGTCGACGCTGGTGATGCTGGTCAGCGCTTTCGCTGGCAGAGAGCATGTGCTGGCAGCTTACCACGAGGCAATTGAGCAACGCTATCGTTTCTACAGCTTTGGCGATGCGATGCTGATAATTTAGGAGGACGGGAATGGCTATTAAGTTTGAACTGATTAAAGAGTGTAAACATACCAAAGCCAGGGTAGGCAAAATCACTACCCCGCACGGAGTTATCCATACACCCGTTTTCATGCCGGTAGGGACCCAGGCGACCGTCAAAGCAATGGCTCCAAAGGATCTTACGGAGATCGGCGCCGAGATTATCTTAAGCAACACGTATCATCTTTATCTGCGTCCTGGGCATGAACTGGTCAAAGAAGCAGGTGGACTGCACAGCTTCATGAACTGGGACGGCAGCATACTCACAGATAGCGGCGGATTTCAGGTCTTCAGCCTGAATACCCTCAACAAGATAACAGAAGACGGAGTCGAGTTCCGGTCTCATATTGACGGCAGCAAGCACTTCTTCAGCCCGGAGCACGCTATTGGAGTAGAGAATGCTCTCGGGGCAGACATAATAATGGCTTTCGATGAATGCGCGCCCTATCCGTGTGACCATGCTTACGCCCGAAGTGCTATGGACCGTACTCATCGTTGGGCAGCCCGCAGTAAGGCAGCTCATCAGCGTCCCCACGATCAGGCGTTGTTTGGCATAGTACAGGGCAGCACCTTTGCCGATTTACGGCAGGAGAGTGCTAAGCAATTGGTTGACCTGGACTTTCCGGGCTATGCTGTCGGCGGCTTGAGTGTCGGTGAGCCAAAGCCTCTGATGTACGACATGCTGGAAGTGACAGTGCCCCTGTTGCCCAGGGAAAAACCGCGGTATCTGATGGGAGTAGGTACTCCCGACTGCCTGATGGAAGGCACCATTCGCGGGATTGACATGTTCGACTGTGTATTGCCCACCCGCATCGCCAGGAATGGCACTGCTCTGACCAGCCGCGGTAAGGTGGTAGTTCGCAATGCAGCCTATGCTCGTGACTTTTCACCGCTTGATCCGGAGTGCGATTGCTATACCTGTCAGAATTTCAGTCGAGCCTATCTGAGGCATTTGATTAAGGCCGGCGAAATCCTCGGGCTGCATCTGATTACCGTACACAACTTACGCTATCTGATTAGGTTAATGGCAGGTTTGCGTCAGGCTATCATGGAGGACAGAACCATTCAATACGCTAAGGATGTGCTCGGCCGATACTCAACCGAATTCTATGATGAAGAGGCCTATTGCATGCCTGGTACAGGTAGACCTTAAGCCGTCTTGCAGTGGGTATAGGTACTTAGGGCAGTGGCTGAATGGCCAACATACAACTATTGCCTGTGAGGGAGCTGCGGCTCCCTTGTTTTTTCTTCATCTGGCATGTTCATATTTGTCCGGCCCCTCTAATAGACTTTACTGAGTTAGGCTTGGGCCAAGAAGCTCAGGCCAGCATCAATTAGAGGAGGTGAAGGACTTGCCTGCGCGTAGGCCGATCCGTCGCAGTTCGATACAGGCTCCGCCGCCTGCTGGCTTTTCAATGGCTGCAGTGGCGTCAGGGTTGCTCTTCTCAATCATCTTCGCTGTAGTGGTATTCCTGCTGTGGAGTCTGGTGTTCACTCTGACCTCACTACCCGATCAGTACATGTCCTATGCCGCTTACGGAACCAGTTTCCTCGCAGTGCTGATAGGGGCGCGCCGCGCCACCCGCAGAGCCGGTGGCAAGGGGTTGGCACACGGTGGACTAGTGGGAGTGCTGTATGCCCTGGTGTTATTCGCTGTGGCTTCTCTGACAACAGAGGCTCCTCTGATTACCACGTTGTCCAACTGGGGCAGGCCACTAGCTGATATCGTCGCTGGTATCTTGGGTGGACTTTGGGGTTCGGGATCCCGCTAAAGGCCGTAATACGGCCTTTTTTCTTGCGCCGCGCGGCGGGAGTGAGGCTCTTCCGCATCCATAAAAGAGGAAATCGTTGAGCAGTAGGGGAAGCATAAACTCAAGCTTTTCCCGAGGAGGACTGAGTATGTTTCGCATCGGCACCTGTAGTTGGACTGACCAGACACTGCTCAAGTGTGGACGCTTTTATCCGGCGACCAGCAAGACGGCGGAGGAACGTCTCCGCTTTTACGCTGAGCATTTTGATACGGTAGAGGTCGATAGCTCTTACTATCATCTCCCAGCTGAGCGCAATTCGCACTTGTGGATTGAGCGTACACCGGAAACCTTCACCTTCAATATCAAGGCATATAAGGCGCTGACATTGCATGAACGAGGACGGAAGGCAGATGAACTGGAATGGCAGATGTTTGCCAGCGCCATCAGGCCGCTGTCTTTGGTCAACAAGCTCGGCTATGTGTTGTTTCAATTTCCGCCCTGGTTCCAGTATACCGATGAAAACAAGCAATACATTCTGGAATGCCGGGAGCGTCTGGCCGAGTTTCGCTTGGCCATTCAGTTCCGCCACGCCAGTTGGATGAGCTCACGAGAACAGGCGATAGAGACGCTGAGTTTCTTGAAGGAGCATAATCTGCCGTATGTCGCGGTGGATGAGCCCCAGTTTGCCCGTCGCAGTTCCATACCACCTGTAGCTGCTGCGACAGCTAGCGATATTGCGGTAGTGCGTTTTAATGGCCGCAACCTAGATAACTGGTTCGCCAGGAATATTCCAGTCTACGAACGCTTCCGCTATCTCTACAATGGCGAGGAACTGGGGGAGTGGATACCCAAAATATACAGGCTGGCTGCCAAGGCAGCCAGCCTGTATATCATGTTTAACAACTGCTTTGAGGATGACGCAATAGTGAACGCCAAGGAAGTGCTTACTGCTCTGAAGGATTTGGACGAGATTTCTGCTGAGTCCAAAGTCAGTCTGCGTGACCTAGATACTCCCACAAGAGCCGACCTATGTCGGCCATAGCATCTTGCCCTGCCAGGGAATCAGTCAGCTGATGCAGCAGTACAGCCAGGTAGGCACGCTTACCGTTAACCTCGATAATTGCCGCGTCATGTTCCATTGCAGTCACCTCGCCCGTCTTGTGAGCCACAATAGTGCCGCTACCATACGGTATGCGCCGCGGTAGCTTGGTGTTGAACTGTTGGGCCAATAGATTGGAACGCATCTTCTCCTGCCCAACTGCTGGCAGTCTGTCGCCTTCCCAGATTTCACGCAGCAGTCGCACCATATCCCCGGCCGATGTCCGGTTGTCGAGGCCGCGCTCGCGGGCAGCATAGTCCATTAACCTGCGTTCCAGTTTGGTCTGCTGGCAACCAAACTCAGCAATGACTCGGCTGATGTAGTCTATGCCCACGGTGTCGACGCAGAGGTTGGTGGCCGTATTATCTGAGACAATGATCATCAGGGTTATCAGGTCTTCCAACGGCAGAGCCAATCCCTCCGATAGGTGTGTAACTACTCCCATACCGCCTACCCGCCTTTCCTGGGTAATCGGCACTAGTTGCCTTAGATCAAGCCCTTCCCGCTCTGCCCTCAGATAAGCGGCCATCATAATCGGCACTTTAATCAGACTGGCCGCGTAGATGTTCTCGTCAGCTGCAATGCCGAACTCACCTTCCGCCGTGCTCAACATGACGCTAGCCCTTCCCGGGATGCGCTGTACTATCTCTTCTATCCCGCGCGTAAGCTCCGAAAATTGCATACAAGCACCTCACTTCTTCAAACTGTATAACTCATACCACATACTGAAGCTTATTCCCTTCCTGGTAGCTATCAGATCAGGTGATTTGGTTGTTAATACGAGATATGCGCCGCAGGTCAAAGAGATGCTCGGCATTGACGCTGATGCTTTCTGGGCCGGTTCTACGCACTACGCCGTCGATCATCAGCAGCGCGCAGCCCATAGCTAGTTGGGCGTACTTTTGCTGTGTGCGGGGGAAGACACTGACATCGATCAGGCCGAGTTCATCTTCGATGGTGAGGAAAATCACCCGCTGTTTGCTCTTGGTAGGAGGGGTCTGGCGGGAGATGATAATCCCCGCCACTCTCACCCGCTCCCCATCCTGAAAGGTGCGGAGCAGGTGGCTGTCGACGGCGCCCAGTTGTTGCAGGTCCTGCCTGTAAAGCAGCAGGGGATGGGCCGAGATATACAGACCAGTCAGCTCAAGCTCAGCTTGGATGCGTTCCACTAGGTTTACGGGCCGTCGTTGCGACGGCTGTTTTGGTTCCTGCATTGGAATGGCCAGGGTAAACTGGCCGTTCGGGTGCGTTTGACCACGCTCGTAGTAGCTCGCGAGTTCCGCCCGCAGAGTTGCAATTGGAGCCATTCTGTTAAAGGCACCGATGTTGATCAGGTTCTGCACGGCCCGTTCCGGCAAGCTGACCCGCCACATGAAATCATGGAAGGACGTAAAGGGACACTGCATACGGGCAGCACAGATATCCTCTATATGTTGGTCATTCAGGCCGGCCAAAGCCCTTAATCCTATACGGATGCCACCTGCTTCTACGCAATAGTCCTGCTGGCTGGCATTGATGTCGATTGGGTGGATTAGTATACCTTGAAGCCGAGCCTCGTGTAGGATGACACGCGGCGGATAGAAGCCCATCGGCTGATTGTTAAGCAAAGCTGTCAGGAAATAAGCTGGATAATGCGCTTTCAGGTAAGCAGTATAGTAGCCGGTCAAGCCAAAGGTAGCGGCGTGCGCCTTGTTGAAGCCGTAGGCAGCAAAGGCGGCCAACTGTTTAAAGGTTTGGCGGGCAACTTCTTCCGGAACATCTTTGGCCATAGCGCCTTTGACAAACGCACCTTCCAGGCCGACAATCTCCTCCGGCGAGCGGTCATGCGTCATAAAACGCCTGAGCATATCTGCCTGGCCCAGGGTAAACCCAGCTAAGGTGCTGGCGACTTGCAGTACCTGTTCCTGATAGATAATCACTCCGTACGTGGACTTCAAGATAGGCTCGAGGCTCGGGTGGATGTAAAGCACCTCTTCTTCGCCGTGCCGTCGACGCACGAAGGGGGCGACCATGTTGGCCTGCATCGGGCCAGGTCGCATCAGCGAGATATTGGCGATAATATCGTCAAACTCCGTCGGCTGCAGCTTGCCGAGTAGCTCCCGCATGCCCGGACTTTCGAGCTGAAATAGGCCGACCGTCTTGGTAGAACGCAACAGGGCATAGGTGGCCGGGTCGTTCAGCGGCAAATCATCCAGATTGAGCTTCACACCATCCTGTTGCAGCGCCCGCAGCGTATCGTCCACGGCCGAGAGGATGCGTAAGCCCAAAAGGTCCATCTTCACCAGGCCGAGGGCTTCAATATCGTCTTTGTCATATTGGCTGATGACCACCCCCTTGGCGCTCCACTGCAGCGGCACGAGATCGGTCAAAGCTTCCCGGCTGATGACCACGCCGCCCAGGTGCACACTTAGATGGCGGGGGAAATCGCTCATCGCCTGGCAGAACTTAAGCAAACTGTCCCAGGGCTCACCTTTTGGGAATTGGCCATGCAGCTCCGGTAAATTGTCGATTGCCTCCTCCATACGGTCGGCCGAGATATGGGGCAGGAAGCGCGCCAGGCGATTGATTTCCTGCTTGGGTAGCGACATGGCTTTGGCAACTTCCCGTAAGGCACTGCGGGCTGAAATAGTGTTGACCGTTCCTACCATGGCCACCTTGTTGGTGGAGTACTTGTTGTAGACATAGGCCAGCACTTCGTCACGGCGGTTGGAATCAAAATCTAGGTCGATGTCCGGCATACCCTTGCGTTCGGGATTAAGAAAGCGTTCAAACAACAACTCATGTGCAATCGGGTCGACCGGGGTAATGTAAAGCAGATAGGCGACCAGTGAATCAGCAGCTGAACCTCGACCGGCACAGCGGATACCTTCCCGTTTGGCAAAGTTGACGATGTCCCAGACCACCAGGAAATACTCACAGAAGCCGAGGTCCGCGATAATCTTGAGCTCATGCTCCATACGTTCCCTTACCTGGCGGTTGATATGGCCGTAGCGCTGTTTAGCCCCTTGTTCGCATAGCTCGCGCAGATAGCTCTCGGCGGTTTGTCCAGCCGGCAGCGTGAAATAGGGGAAGCGGTACTCGCCAAGGGGTAGAATTAGGTTGCACCGCTCAGCAATCTGCAAAGTGTTTTGGATTGCATCCGGAAAGTCTGCAAACAGCTTGCTCATGCCTTTTGGGCCCTTGAAGAAGCGTTCGCCGTTTGGGTGGCGACGCGCGTGTTGCTGGTAGATAGTGATGTTTTCACCCATGCAGGTGAGCATATCGCGCACCGCGTGGTCAGTGCGGCGTAGCATATGCACGTTGTTGGTGGCGACAATCGGCAGATTCAACTCTCCGGCCAGCTTGGCCAAACCATTTAGCAGAGCTGGCGTTTCTTTTAGCAGTGGATTTTCCAACTCCACGTAAAGGCTTGTGGGGAAAGATTCGTGCAGGTGCTGTAAGAACTGCTTTGCCTCCTGATGCTTGTTCTCGCGCAAATCCTGGCTCAACTGAGAGTGCGCGCAGCCCGAAAGGCAGATCAGGTTGCTGCTGAAGCGGTGGATAATCTCCAGGTTCGCTTGCGGCAGCTGATTTGGCTGGGATAGGTGCAGTTCAGTCAGCAGACGGCAGAGATTGCTGTAGCCGTTTACGTTCTCGGCCAGCAAGGTAAGGTGGTGGCCGCTATCCAGCTCCAGCTCAGTGCCGATGATGGGCCGCACGCCGCTACCCTGCGCAGCTTGGTAAAAGCGTAACGCGCCGGCCAAAGTCGTATGGTCAGTTAGCGCTACAGCCGGCATTTCATAGAAGGCAGCCGCCTTGATCAGTTCATGCGGATGGGGTGTTGCATCCTTGAAGCTAAAGTTGGAATGGACGTGCAAGTGAACAAAGCCGGCATCAGTCATAGATGCTCCGCAGGTACCATTGGCGCCGTCCGAATTCATAGAAAATTTCGTATTGCCCGGAGCTCCCCTGCCGGGTGGCGGTGATCAGCGCGAAAAAGCGCTGACTCTGCTGCTCCCACCAATTGCCGTTCATTTTCCAACGGCGAATGACACCGCTGATCTGGTAGCGCCGCCCCCTCCAGATAAAGGATTCCGGCTTTCTGGCCGGCGACAGTTTGAGCTGAATCGGTTCGTTGTAGCGTTTGGCCATGAGCCCACAACCTCCTTAAGAAATCTCATAAACAGATTATGCAAACATCTGTTCGTAGCATGTGCAGATATTATAGCACATATGTTCGCATTTTGGGAGGATGGGTCACCAGAGGTCGGTGTAATTTTATGGGAGAGACAGGTTATGTTCATATCGGGGTCCGGGTCACATAGGATGTGACCCCTACGTTCTAAATCTGGCTCGTAGGGGATGGATCCTATCCATCCCGCGTCCCGGGTCGCATTGCCCGTCTCATAGACACGAGCTAGGATGCGACCCACAAAATGAGGTTACTCAAAGAGGAAAACACAATCAACAAATCGAACATATGTGCGGATATTTTTCGTTACGGAGGTTTCACATATGGCTGACATTCAACATACCCGTAAACCCCTGCGCTTAACACACTACAATTACTCGACGGCCGGCTTCTATTTCGTAACCATCTGCACCAAAGACCGTGCGTGCATGTTTGGTTCGATTGAGGAGGGAACAATGCACCTAAATGCGGCTGGTCTCCTGGCAAGGGAAGAGTGGACTAAGACACTCACATATCTCAAAGGGGTGGAATTGGATGTATTCGTAGTCATGCCAAACCATCTACACGCAATCTTGATTATCAAGGAACAGGCGTACACTCTCGGAGACATCATTGGACATTACAAATCGCGGGCATCCAAAGGCATTCGTAAGGCTGGTTTTATGGGTTTTGCTTGGCAGAGGTTATATCATGACCGGGTAATACGTGGTGAGAAAGATCTGGAGAGGATACGGGAGTATATAGTCAACAACCGGCTGAAGTGGGAAGATAACGAGGAGAACGTAAGGTAGGTGGAGGCGGGACGGACAGGGTCCGTCCCCTACGATTGAAAAAGAGCCATTCCCTAAGGCTCAGGAAATGGCTCCTCTTGTCATGCAACGTTTTGCTGTTGGCGCAGCGCCCCGCGGCCCACCAGGAAGCGGCCGGCTTGCAGCACCAGGCCTTCGCTGCCGAAGCCGACTAGCTGCGCTAGAGGAGCGGCTACCGGTCCGGGGAAGGTTGGAGCTAGTAACAGCACGAAGCTGATGGTAGCAAACAGATTGACTGCTTTGCCGACGCCGACCAGGCGCGCCGACTGGGCGAGCAGCAGAATACCTGTGTTGTATTCCTGCCAGCAGATAATCAGCGGGAAGAAGGCTAGCGTTCTGACTGAGACCAGTGTTGACTGCAGCGTCTCCGGCGCCACCTGGATCAGGTCACTGAGAATATACCGCCCCAGTGGGCTGAAGGAGATCAGCAGCAAGACTGCTGACGACGCCAAAGCGAAGATGGTGGAGAAGCGCCTGACTAGTTGCCGGTCTTCTGCAGACCGGCCAAAGACCATCGTCAGTTGATGGATGGTTTGCGATGGACTGATGATCACCCAGGCAAAAGATGAAGCAACGCTGAAGGCAGCTAGAGCTACTGCAGCATCCGGCATACGCGCAAGCCCGGCATTGATAAACGGCTTACCCATGCTGACCATCAGCGAAGACGCAATTAGAGGCAGGTAAAACTTCCATACTGCCCCAGGAATAACTGTTGCTTCGCCTTCAGGTATCAGCTTGCGGCCAAAAAACCAAGCCATTATGCCTTCGACAGCGATACCTCCAACCAGGGTGATAGCGCCTACGAATGGACCGGTAACCCAGCGAAAACGGGTGAAACCGAAGATCAGAAAGATCATGAAGGCAACCCGGATAAACATCCCTGTGGAGATGTAGGTGGTGCGCCGCTTCACCATAATTACACCTTGATACAGGCAGCGGAAACCGCTGGTCAGGGGTAGGAACATGGTTACGCGAAAAGCTTTGAGCGTCGCAGGGAACAGCGTATCCGACACCCCGAGCAGGTCCTGGAAGACGAAGCGGCCAAGCGGTAGCACATAACCGATAGCTAGCACCGTCAGCATGAAGAAACCCAAGGTGACGGTCAGGATGGTTCCGACCGCTTTGAAAGATTGCCTGCTCTGCACAAACGCCAGAGTTACCTGCCGGATCATCACCAGGGGCGCTTCTGCTATGGCAGCCAGGCTTAGGGCTACGGCGTAGGCCGCCGTAGAGACTGTAGGGTCGATGGTGCGCGAAAGCCCACCGCTGATGATCGTATGTGTGAACATCATCAGCATCCAGGTGACAGCGAGCGGAACAAAGAAAGCCAGTAGTTCACGCAGTGAAGCTCGCCGGTTGTCAGTCATTGATAACCCGACCCTTCTGTACAGAGAGTGTAGCTTTAATCTGAGACTAATTATGCTCCCGTTTATAGGATTAATCAATGGAAAATGGCATGCGATGCAGACCATCAACTGAAAGTTAGAGGGCTTTTGCTGTATACTAAGGATTACCGAATACCATAGGAGATGATAGACAGATGGAGCTGCTGGCTAATCCGCTATTTCTGATGAGTGTCGCCATCTTCATAGGGCTGGCCATTGGCAACATCAGCATCGGGCGTTTTCGCCTGGGAGTGTCGGGCATCCTGTTTGCTGGAATAGCCTTGGGGGAAGTGGCATGGCGTGTGGCGGTGCAACCGTATACAGCTGCCTATCAGGCAGGTCAAGTGATCCCCGGTTTTGCCTCTAGAGTGCTGAGCGAAGGCATGGTCCACCGCTCTTACGCCGACTTGCTGTTGGTGTTGTTTGTGGCTTCGGTCGGTCTGCTGGCAGCAAAAGATGTCGCTAAGGTTTTTCGTGGTTACGGGTTGCGTTTTCTTGTGCTAGCTATAGTAATTACCTCTGCTGGCGCACTGGCTACCTATCTGCAGTTTCGCTTGATTAATGGAGTAGACCGCATGGCAATTGCCGGAGTCTATACAGGTGCACTGACCAGCTCGCCAGGCCTGGGGGTGGCTTTGGAATCCGTTACCAGATTGTTTGCTGACCCAGCGTCTCTCGCTGCGCGCAGCGCTCAAGCCAGCGTAGGATTAGGTTATGCCATTGCCTACCCATTTAGCGTCATCACCGTGATTATGAGCATGCAGCTGCTGCCTAAGATCTTCGGTATCGATGTGCAATCTGAAGTGGCAGGCTTGAGGAAGGAACTGGCTGCGAGTAGTCAGACTGATGGAGAACCCGAACCAGGTAAGGCCTTTGATGTTCCAGCGTTCATGCTGGTTTGCATTGCCGGATTTCTGCTTGGCAAACTTAGTGTTCCCCTGGGGTCTGTTGGCAGGGTCAGTCTTGAGACGACAGGTGGCATCCTGGTGACGGCCTTGGTCCTTGGCAGTATCGGAAGAATCGGCCGCTACACCTTCCGCATGAACCCGCTAGCGTTGGATGTGATCCGGCAAATTGCGGTAGTTTATTTCTTGGCCTACGTAGGCTTGAACTACGGTCACCAAGCAGTGAATGCGATCTTTGGCCCAGATGTGTTGCTCTTACTGGTTGGACTAGTAAGCACGCTGGTTGCCTTGCTTACCGGCTTCGTAGTCGGTCGTTACATTCTCAAGATGAACTGGGTGTTGCTCTCTGGCGCAATCTGTGGTGGAATGACTTCTACTCCTGGCCTGGGTGCTGCCATCGACTCAACCGGCAGCCACGACCCGGCAGGGGGCTATGGGTCGACCTATCCGATCGGTCTGCTATGCAAAGTAATCATTGTCCTGCTGCTCTATAAGCTCCCGTTGTAACACGCAAACAAAGCAAAAGCGGTCCCGCCAATCAGGCAGGACCGCTTTTGTAATTGTCTTAGACCCTTGCCAGCTTCCACTTGCCGGAACGGTAGCGCAGAAGCACAACCATCGAACGGAAGAATTGGTCGACTGCCATGGCAATCCAGG
>JAWLDB010000010.1:0-34284 GCA_041686915.1 Bacillota bacterium | reverse complement strand
TTGAACCTGCGACCTCTTGACCCCCAGTCAAGCGCGCTAGCCAAACTGCGCCACAGCCCGTTGCTTGATTATTATACAACACGCCCTTTACTTAAGCAAGTGTAGAAACTGGCATGAAAGAAGCACATCCTGCCAATCCAGGCAGGATGTGCTTCGTAGCCAAGATATGCCCTGTTACAGGATAATGGCGATCAAACCGCCACTGCCCTCGTTTACGATCTTCTGCAGTGTCTCGCGCAACTTCTCCTGAGCGTTATCCGGCATTCTGAGTAGCTTGTTCTGAATGCCTTCCCGCACCAGGTTGTGCAGAGACTTACCGAAGATGTTAGACTCCCACAGTTTTTCGGGGTTTGACTCGAATTCATCGATCAAGTACTTGACCAACTCTTCGCTTTGCTTTTCAGTACCGATGATTGGCGCTACTTCGGACTCAACGTCAACGCGGATCATATGATAGGCTGGCGCAGCTGCCCGCAGCCTGACGCCGAAGCGGTTGCCTTGCCGTATGATCTCCGGCTCGTCAAGCACCATGTCATCCAAGCTAGGAGGCACTATGCCATACCCAGTATTACGAGCGTCACGCGCTGCATCCTTGATTTTGTCGTATTCTCGCTTCGCTACAGAATACTCCTTAACCAGCTTTAGCAACACGTCCTGTCCGGTAATCTCCAAGTTGGCTGCTTCGCTGAGCATTTCGTAGTAGAGATGCTCTGGCGCATTCACAGACACACGAGCCGTGCCTGTGCCGAGTTCCACAGTCTCCATGATTACTTCAGAAATGGCGTCGCATTCGCTCAGCGACTCAATAAGTAAATCAATCTCCCGCAAGCGTTTGACTTTCACCACACCCTCGCGGACCACGTCCTCCAATTTGCGACGTAACCAGTGGCCTTTCTCCAGTACTTCTACCCATGAAGGCAGGTTGACGCTAACCTGGTTTACCGGGAACTCATACAGGATCTCACGCATAATGCCCCGGATGTCTGTTTCATTCAGCTTTGTGCAATCCAAAGGCACTACTGCTGCCTGATATTTGCTCTCTAGCTCTTCCTTCAGTAGCATTGTCTCATTAGAGAATGGGCTGGCACTGTTGAGCAGGATAATAAACGGTTTCCCTATAGCCTGCAGTTCGCTGATTACCCGTTCTTCAGCTGCCACGTAGTTCTCGCGCGGGATGTCAGCAATGGAACCATCAGTAGTTACTACCACGCCAATGGTCGAATGGTCAGTAATGACCTTGCGGGTTCCAATCTCAGCAGCTTGCTCGAAGGGGATGGGCTGTTCATCCCATGGCGTAAGCACCATGCGTGGGCCCTCTTCTTCTGTGTATCCACGTGCGCCTTTGACAACGTAGCCTACACAATCAACCATGCGCACCTTCAAGCTGATATTGTCGATTTGGAGCTCCACTGCTTCGTCTGGAACGAACTTGGGTTCTGCCGTCATGATTGTGCGCCCAGCCCCGCTCTGAGGCAGGGCATCCTTGGTCCGCTCGCGGTCATTCTCATCCGCGATGTTAGGCAGGACCATCTGTTCCATGAACTTCTTGATGAATGTGGACTTACCGGTTCGTACAGGCCCGACTATACCTAAGTAGATATCTCCGCCGGTACGTTCTGCGATGTCTTGTAGCAGGTTAAACTTATCCAAAACGCTCTTCCCTCCTTTTCAGCCTCAGACGTCGATTGATGGAAATCTCTCGAGCCGCCCGGCATCCCTCCCCGGTAATTTGGTATGAAACTTTGGTGGCAGCCTGATCCTGTGGATGCAGATGGGCAAGGCTTGGCTAATACATATATATGAGCCCTTAAAAGCTATATGCCTTGTCTTGCAAAAAAGACCTCAACTTGATTGCGGGAAATGGTAGTTTTGAGGGCAAAAAACAAGGCTCTCCGTGTCTACCGACATCAAGAGAGCCTATGCTGCGTTCACTACATTTATTCCAGTTCCGAAAAGGCAAGGTGCTCGTATTCGTGTTTCTTAAGCCTACCCATCATGTCCTTGAGCGTATCTACCGGACAGTTATGGTCAAATAGCACCCCATGTAACGCCTCGGTCAAAGGCATCTCCACACTCAGCCTTTTGGATAGCCTATATGCTGCCTGGGTGGCAAATGCGCCTTCAATCACCATATGAGTGCCGCCGTAGACCTGCTCCAGGCTTAGGCCCTGGCCTATCTTGTAACCGGCATTCCAATTGCGACTATGCTTGCTGGTGCAGGTAGCAATCAAGTCGCCAATGCCCGACAGGCCTGAGAATGTACGGGTATCTGCACCTAAAGCCCTGCCGAGACGCACCATCTCGAACAATCCCCTGGTCATCAGCATGGCCTTCGTGTTATCCCCAAAGCCCATGCCGTCAGCCACTCCTGCCGCCAGGGCAATAATGTTCTTCAGCGCTCCCCCAAGTTCAACCCCGATCACATCAGTATTGGTGTAAACCCGGAAATTTGGGGTAATAAAAGCATCCTGCAACCGCATGGCTGAATCTGCATCCGGACCGGCTATTACGGTCGCAGAAGGCATCCCCAGCCCGACTTCCTCAGCATGATTGGGGCCAGAAAGAACTGCTACACTCTCTGCTTTACTTCCCAGTTCCTCCTCCAACACCTCAGTCAGCCTTTGCAGTGTTTTTGGTTCTAATCCTTTGGCAGTGTTAACCACATCGGCCTTGCTCATAAGTGGACACACTGCCTGCGATACACCCCGCAAGTGAGCGGATGGCACAGAAAAGACCAGCAGACCCTTGTCTTCTATCGCCTGCTGCAGTGAAGCGGTGGCTATTACATTCTCCGGTATTTTTACTCCTGGAAGATATTCTTCGTTTTCCCTACTGTGATTGATGGCCCGTGCCAGTTCTTCCCTGCGGCACCATAAACTCACCTGCTCAAAGTTGTTACTTAAAACCGCCGCTGCCAAAGCAGTACCCCAACTGCCTGCACCGATTACGGCCACTTTGCTGTTCATAACGCAGTCACTACTCCCCTCTAGTCTTTTCTGCGTCTGGCATGCATCCTGATTGGTGTACCTTCAAACCCCAATGTCTCACGCAGTCTATTCTCCAGGAAGCGTTGATAACTGAAGTGCAGTAACTCGGGGTCGTTTACGAACAACACAAAGGTAGGTGGTTTGACGCTGGCCTGTGTTGCGTAAAAAATCTTCAGGCGTTTACCTTTGTCGGTAGGCGTAGGTGTTACCAGAGTAGCCTCCTGGATCAGTTCATTCAGGGTGTTCGTAGCCATGCGCATGTGCTGCTGTTCGCTTACATATTTGACCAATGGCAGGACTTTGTTCACCCGCTGCTTGGTCAAGGCTGACACGAATGCAACCGGTGCATACTGCACAAAGGTTAGCTCTGCGCGTATCCGTTCTTTGTACCGGTTCATAGTCTTGTCATCTTTCTCGACCAAGTCCCACTTGTTGATTACCAGAATGATGCCTTTGCCCCGGTCATGAGCATACCCGACGATTTTTTTGTCCTGATCTGTGACACCTTCTGTGGCATCGATTACCATCAAGACTATATCAGACCGGTCGATTGCCTTCAGCGACCTTAATCCACTGTACCGTTCAATTTCTTCTTCAACTCTGCTCCGACGCCGCAGCCCGGCCGTGTCAATCAACACAAACCTATCATCGCCTAAAGCAAAGGGTGTATCAATGGAGTCGCGAGTGGTGCCTGGGATATCACTAACAATGACCCGTTCTTGCCCAAGCAGTGCATTGACCAGCGACGACTTACCGACATTTGGCTTGCCGATGAAGGCTACTTTAATGATTTCCTCATCGTACTCAGCTTCTTTGGTATCAGGCAGCATTTCCACAATCTTGTCCAACAAGTCACCCATGCCAAGCCCGTTAGCGGCTGAAATGCTCATGAGATTTGGCAGACCGAGCTTATAGAAGTCTACCACGTTTGCCTCGTAGTTTGGATGGTCAATCTTGTTGACCACCACAATGAGAGGTTTATGAGTTGCGCGCAGAATGTCCGCGACTTCTTCGTCTACAGGGGTCAGGCCCTGTTTTCCGTCTACGACGAACAGAATGGCGTCAGCTTCTCTGATTGCGATTTCAGCCTGCTTGCGGATAAACTGAAACATCTGGTCAGTGCTATTCACTTCCAACCCACCTGTATCGACCAGGGTAAACTCATGATTCAGCCAACGGACATCATTATAAATCCGATCGCGCGTCACTCCAGGCACATCCTGAACGATGGAGATGCGCTTACCAACCAAGTAATTGAACAGAGTGGACTTGCCAACATTAGGGCGACCAACGATTGCTACTATAGACACTAGGTTCCCTCCTCCCCCAGCGTGTATTTAATCAATGCAGTTCCGTTCACGGGCGTTAGTAACACTGTCGCCTCGGGGAACTCGGCCACGAGGTCAACAAATGTGACGTCATCCAGGAAATCTTGTTCGGCTTCCCGCAGCACAACCTCAGGAATCAGCACTACCTTGCCTGCCAGATCAAGCGATTTCAGCTTGCGGATGATATCCCTACCTCCCAGCAGACCGGTAACGGTGACGCTACTACCAAACGTATCATTATCACAAACCAATACATCGACCCAGAGGCCTTCAACCTGATTGAGTCGTGCAGCCAAGCGTTCCAGGGTTGATGCAGCTGATACGCCGGTAACCCAAACTACATGTCTAGGCGGGTTAATTCGCTTGGGTAGTCGCTTAAGCAGCTCATTAGCACCGTCCAGCAGAAGCCTAATCAGGCCAACACCGTTTTCAATTTGTGGGAAGTCATCGTAGTAGCGCCGCTCAGGCACTATCGCTTCAGCCAGGACGAAAAACTCATCCGACGGATAGACAAACGAGCAGCCAAACCGGCGACGTAATCGACGTGATAGTGGCAGCAGGTAGTCAAGGACTGCACGGGCCTCATAACGATCGAACAGCCTCAACTCTGGCAGACCTTGTCGATGAGAAGTCAACCCGACAGGCACGACAGCCAAAGACTGCACGGCGGGCCACAGTGACAATAAGTCATCGACTGAACGTTCCAGTTCTTCTCCATCGTTGAGGCCTGGAACCAACACGATCTGACAGTGCATTTCAATCTGTTGCGACGCCAACTCTCGTAATTGTGCCATAATCTTGGCAGCATGAGGGTTGCGAAGCATTCGAGCGCGCAAATCACCATTAGTTGTATGTACCGACACGTAAAGCGGGCTGAGGCGCAATTTCAATATGCGCTGCCATTCATCGTTGCTTAGGTTAGTCAAGGTAACAAAGCTGCCCTGCAAGGCCGATAAGCGGTAATCATCGTCCTTAACTTGCAGGGTGGGACGCATTCCCCCCGGCTGCTGACGAACGAAGCAGAACTGGCAGTTATTGCGGCAGAGCTTTACAGGCTGGATTGTCGGGTTCTCAAACACCAATCCCAAATCATCGCCAAACTCTTTCTCCACTTCAACTTCCCAAGGACTGCCTGCGTCATCTAAAAAAGACAGCGTCAGATACTCACCAGCGATAGCCTGGCGGTAATCGACGATGTCTGTCACAGGTTGGCCGTTAACGGCTGTGAGCACAAAACCTGGCTCTATACCGATATCATCACCAATAGAGCCGGGGACTACCGCCTGAATTTGGGCACCAAAGTGGTCAGGCATATTCCTCTCCCCTCCCAAGTCACACCTCAACCATTATCCTACAAGGGGGGAACCCAGTCAAGAAAAGCACGCAGCTGTTGGCGTGAACTCTGGGCCCAGCGTACAACCTTCACATAGTTTGAGTATGAGCGCATTACTCCCCAAGCTGCTAGGCGCCTGCCAAACCAGACGGCGCCCAAACTGCGGGAAGAGAAACCTCCCAGTCTGGTAGGCAGATTTACGCATGGCAGGCAGTTCACGAGCCGGTAATCCACAGGGGCCAGGCCCAGCATCTGCAGGTATTCGCTGACGATATATTTGAAGCTGTTGTACTGCGCACCAAGACCCAAGATATACACCTCGTCGCCTGCATCGTCGTTTCCCATAAAGAACAAGGTGCCAATCTGATTGTTAGGAGTCTGATCAAAACGGGGAGCTGCCATCACCTCTGTCAACGTAGGCACCCGGTCATCAGGCAGATGGCCAAGATGCACCGCGGCTGCCGTTACCGACGAGTGTGCGCTACCCCAACAGAAATAGATGTATTTCAGAAACTCGCCCCCCTCGTTGTCCTCTTTACCCGATCCAGCAAACGCACTGAAAACCATTGGCAGAGTGGCTTGGGCAAAAGTCCTGCGCGCAACAGTTTAAGCCACACCCAGCAGCGCCGCCATTCAGCCCTTGTCAGGTCACGCATCTCTATATCTGCTTCTGGCTTAAACTGTTTTGTCAAGGCGCGCAAAGCATGCTGTAATACGAAGCGTTCCTTACCACTAGCCAAGGCTAGAACAGTTAAGTCTGTCTCTTCGACGCGGATGAAAAACTTGCCTCTGTCAGGCATTGAGCGCAGCTTCTGCTCAACAGCTACAGTGTCATCGCCTGCGCCCAAAAATTGCAGGGCGGCCACTATTGCAGCCGCCCCGGTACGGCTATGAAACACCAAATACTTCATCGGCGCTTGTGCTTATCTCCATCTTGTTTCTTCCGCTTGCTGGATCCAAGCGCATTGGCAAACTCTTTGGTGGTGAACGTTTTCAGCTTACTGCTCATCTCTTTCCAGCCTCCTGTACTAATCAGCAGAAAGACAATCGCACCGACAACAACCAGGCCAACCAGCCATCCGAGTGCTGATGTACCTGCCTGTCCTTCTCGTACACGACCAGACTGGCTAGCTGCACCCCTGGCACCTAAGTAATTGGAATATGCTTTGGCAAATGCACTAATCCCAGCTTGAGCATTCTTCAAGGTGACCTTTTCGTTACCCACTTCCAAAAGGAGGTTGCGTGGATGCATATCTTGGTTATAACCACCTCGAGCAAAGAAAATCCCCTTAATCAGCCCTGGGAATTGCTTGTCCGTCGTTGCCTTTATTTCTTGGGCAAATTGCTTATTCGCCCTCATATTGGGGTTCTGACGCCCTACCACGAGACGTATCTGCGCAACCCGGTCGCCTTGCAGGTTAGTGGAATATATGTCAGCAGTTCCGCCAGCGTCCCTGTGAACGTCGAGCAACGCGGTGGGCCGCTTCTTCATCATTTCCTCAGCTGTTCTGCGGGATCTTCTATAGGCACCGGCATCATGTGGGTCGTGCTTTCTGTCCGAGTAGATAGCATTTACCCCTGCCTGTTTCAGACTCTGAGCCAGCGAAGCACCAACCTTCAGAACGTCGCCATTGCCAAGTTTACTATCCCGTCCCGATGTCGGGACATATGACTCTGCGGTATGGGTCTGGTAAACACCGACTGTAATGTTCTGCTGCTGTACTTGAGCTTGAGCGATGCCGGCATCAATCGAAGCCATGATAAACACCAGACTGTCCGTCATCTCCAGTTCAACGTTTTCTATAAAACGTGCTGTACCACGCTTCGTTTGTGCATCAACGCTGACCACCTCAAACAACCGGTTATCAGCGGTTTGATACTGATCACCTGCGTGCACCGTCATACCGGTACCAAACACAAACTGGTCGGGGTTAGCTTCATCATAAATCTCAAAATACTTCCCGCAGCAATGATCATCGTCAGTCTCATACGCAAACGCCTGCGTTACGGCCAGAGCACCCACTAGTACAAACACCAGCATCAGTGTCATCAGTTTCTTCATTTCTTGCCGTCCCTCCTCTCACTCAAGCTTTCAATCTTAGCTGTTTGAGATTCGTTCAACTCGACTGTATCCTGTAATTTCAATGAGCGTTTCTCTTCCTTGCGAGGATGGTGGCCACCGCCCAGCCGTTCGCGAGTTTCACCAACCAGTTCGGCCAAGAGCACTGCCAGCAGGCCGGAGATGAGCACTGCATCAAAAACGCCGGCACCGCCAATGACAGTCTGTGTGGGCACTCCCCTAAGCGAAATCTGAACCGCATAGATTAGGTCATTAATCACGATGCCAAGCACGCCGGCGATGAACGACGCCCGGCGTGACCTGCCCAACAGATAGGCAACCAAACCTGAGACGGCTGCGTATGCGTATAACGGATCGATAATGCCGTACACGCCACCACCGTCATGATTGATGGGTAGGTAAACGGATGTCAAGTAGACCAAAGCCCCTGCGCCCAAAGTTGCCCAGAGAGCACGCATCCTTTCCTTAGCCTCGTCTGCAGTGAACCACAGCCACAGTGCCAGGGCGAGAGGTACGACACCACCGCCAATATTGATGGCCAACTGACTGGTCAGTGGAATGTCGGGTATGTACGTACCAACTAACATGGCTCCTAAAAACAATAGAGCCGTTTTGTCGTTCAGCCGCATGCGATCAAGCAAGCGTTCCGCTACACCAAAGTAAATCAAGACTGTTACAACAAGCAATGCAATCGTGCCTATCGGCAACCTCATATGGACACTCCTTTCAGAGTTGCTCATCGCTGTTAGTCTGTCCTCTGATAGGGAGTGTTATGTTTTTGCTTGTTAATACAGAGCAGCAAAAAGCGCGGGGCTAGCACCCCGCGCTTCTAAGGTCTCACTTATTGTGGGTCTTCTTCGTCCTTCTTGTTGCCAAAGAGGTTACCAAACATATCACCTAGAGTGACAGCTCCCTCTTCACGGTAGCTCTGGTTACGTCCGCCGCCACGAGGACGACGCTCGGAGCGTTCAGGACGGTCGCCGCGGTCTGAACGATCAAACCTGGGTTGTTCATCACGCATGCTCAGGGATACGCGGCGGTCATCTGGGCTGATGCTGAGAATGCGAACCTTGACTTCATCGCCAGGGTTCACAACATCCTCAGTCTTCTCAACGCGATCGTTAGAAAGCTGGGAGATATGCACCAGACCCTCGACACCAGGCATGATCTCAACGAAAGCTCCAAAGGAGACGGTCCTCATGACCTTACCATCTACGATGTCGCCAACCTTAAACTTGCCGCCAACCTCTGTCCACGGATCAGCTTGCGCCTGCTTCATGGACAATGAAACGCGCTCACGCTCGCGGTCAACGCCGAGCACCTTAACCTTAACTGACTGACCCTCGCTGAGTGCCTCGGACGGATGGTTCACACGACCCCAGGAAATCTCTGAAACGTGTACCAAACCATCTACGCCACCAACATCAACAAAGGCACCAAAGTCGGTCAAACGCTGAACTGTACCCTCGATAACCTGACCTTCTTCGAGCTTAGCCCAAGTCTCTTCACGCAGCTGTGAGCTCTGCTCTTCAATGGCAGCCTTACGGGAAACTACCAGACGCTTGCGGTTGGCTTCCATTTCAATAATCTTGACTGGTACTTCCTGGCCAACGTACACGTTCAGATCCGGCACGAAGCGAGTGTCTACCAGAGAAGCAGGGAGGAAAGCGCGCAAGTCGAAGAGGGAAACAATTAAGCCACCCTTGACGACTTCCACGACTGAACCGGAAACGACCTCACCCTTCTCGTAAATAGCTTCGGCTTCCTTCCAACCTTCTTCCGCGTCAGCACGACGCTTGGAGAGCAGTACATTCCCTTCCTTGTTCTCCAGACGCAACACAACGACCTTTATCTGGTCGCCTTCCTTGACTACGTCGGAAGGCTGTACGTTTGGCAGATTGCTCAGTTCGGAAAGCGGAACTACTCCGTCTGACTTGTAGCGAATGTCTACATAGACTTCGCTGTCAGTTACCCGAACTACTGTGCCCTCGACAACCTGGCCGGTCTTGATGTTAGCCAGATCGCTCTGCAGGCTGTCAGCCTGAGTTTCCTCAGCCACCTGTTCATTCATGACTTCGTTGTTCTTGTTCTCCATGTTCTCCACAGTGGTCACGACCTCCTTTATTATCCAATCCGGTGTTGAAGCCCCAGCCGTAATCCCTACCAAAGCGCCTTTAGGAAACCATGAGGGATTCAATTCGGCTGCAGATTCAACGTGGTATGTAGGCGTTTCAGTTTCCGCACATAATTGTACCAGATTTCTAGTGTTAGCACTATTATAACCGCCCACAACTACCATTATATCTACTTGCTTGGAGAGTTCCCGGGCAGCATTTTGCCGCTCGGCTGTCGCATGGCAAATCGTTTGGCCAATTTGCAGTTCAGGAACGCGATCGCGTAATGCGGCTACAACCTCGTCCCAAACGCTCAACTTGGTTGTGGTTTGAGCTGCCAACGCGACTTTGCTTCCTAGTGTCAGCTGCTCCAGATCCTTCATACCTGAAATTACGCAAGCATTTCCTCCAGCCCAGGCCAAGGCTGCCTGTACCTCAGGATGCTTAGCATCACCTAGGATGAGCAACTGATATCCCTGTTTGATAAAGTCGACCGATTTGTTCAGCAAAGAGGCTACATGCGGGCAGGTTGCGTCGAGCAACACCAAGTGTTTTGCTCTAGCCTGGCCATATACCTCTGGAGGTGCCCCATGAGCCCGAATTAGCAGAGCAGAGCCTGCGGGAACTTCCTCCAAAGATTGTACCAGTTTGATACCCTTTTGTTCAAGTCGCTGCATCTCTTGCGGGTTATGCACGAGCGGCCCCAACGCATAGACCTCACTCCTTTGCAGTGCCGTCTCAGCTAGCTCGACGGCGCGGGTTACACCATAGCAAAAGCCACTAGCCCGCGCTACTTTAACCTCCATGCTGTCACCATCTCTCCTCTTTGCACTGCTGGAGCAGTTCCGAAATGCGTCGCATCAGGGTTGCTGTACCTAGAGCACGTTCCTCCGCAGTCGGTTTGCCAGGCTGTAAGCTTGTCACATGAATAGGTTCACCCACATTGACCTTTACTAACCCGCGGAAACGATAACTTGCATCAATGGCAACAGGCACTATCGGAGCACCTGTCCTGGCAGCAAACAAGGCGGCCCCAGAGAGCGCTTCCTGGATTTCACCTGTTTTGCTGCGGGTACCTTCGGGAAAGATGCCCAACACACCTCCCGCCTGCAATACCTTGAGACAGGAACGAACAGCCTGCACATCTGTCCTACCACGCTTAACAGGGAAAGACCCTGCATTCGTTGCCAACCAGCCCACTACCGGCCACGTAAACATTTCCTCTTTAGCCAAGAAACTAATAGGCCTACGAGTGGTCAAGGCCAGTGGAAGGGGGTCGAGAGCATGAATATGGTTGGCCGCGATAATTAGGGGGCCTCGCTTCGGGATATTATGTCGGCCGTGGATTTTCACCCGCCAAAGCAGTGGCGCAAATATGCTAACCAGGAAGCGCAGGAAGTGATAAACTGGCATCTCACTCCTCCTGTTCCATGGCACATACCGCGTTGGCATGCCTCAGAATAAGTTCAACGACCTGTTGCAGGTTTAGCTCAGTCGTATCGATAATCACGGCGTCGGGCGCGGGCCGAAGGGGGGAGTGTTCCCTGGAAGAATCTTTGTCGTCTCGCTCAGCGATTGAGCGCATCAAACCTGACAATTCCTCGTCACTGCCGCCAAGCTCACGCAAGCGGCGTTTAGCTCGCTCAAGCAGGTTCGCGGTCAGGAATACTTTCAGATCTGCCCCTGGCATTACAACTGTCCCAATATCCCGTCCGTCCATAATTACTCCTCTGGATGTGCACAGCTTGCGCTGCCTATCCCTGAGTACGCTCCGCACGGTCTCATAACTCGCTACGAGCGAAACATTGGCAGTAACGGATTCTGACCTGATACCCTCATGCAGCAGGTCCCCGTCCACCAACAAGGTCAAGCCGGTTTGTTCCTGTCTCCACTCAAATCGGGTCCCTGCAGCCAAAGCTCCCATGGTTTCCGCATCATGTATGTCATACCCAGACTGAAGAGCCTTCCAGGTTACTGCCCGATACATTGCGCCAGTATCCAGATAGGTCAGGCCTAAGGCATCCGCGACTGCCCGGGCAACCGAACTCTTACCGGCTCCAGCCGGTCCGTCAACGGCAATATTCAGTTGGCACGGCAGCAAATAGCATTCCTCCATTTTTGTCACAGCAAGTAGTACGCAAGTTAATATACTTCTCCAAAAGTTACTTGAATCCTTTTCCTGCTGGAAAATTGGAATGTTTGGCCGAAGTAACAAAAACAGCCGGAAATCCGGCTATTTCTTAGCTAAATCTGGCCTTAACTGAGCAGCTTCCCCGAGGTATACATGCCGGGCTGCCCCGGGTAGATGCGGACGCTCAACAAACATCAGAACCCTAATCGTCTTTTGCAGGCTATCTGGCACATCAATTTCCACCGCATCAAGCAATGCAGTATCAGTCCATCCGAGTTCCCGGGCAGCCGCTGCTGGAAATGCCGCGTTCAGGTCCTTGGTAGCAGTAAAGATGATACTGATGATTTCATTCTTATCGAGTTGATTGCGCTCCGCAATAGCTTGCAGCAGTTCTTTCGTCCGCGCTATGATTTCAGCTCTGTCATTAGCATTGGTAGTAATCGCGCCTCTTATAGCTAACAAGTTATCCCAAACCTTTCCTAGCAGCATATTACTTACGCAGCAGCACGCGAGCAAGCACCGTCCGACTGTTCTTCACACTTCCTACTTGTCCCGGCACTGGCAAAATTACCTGTTGGTCAGTACTCATAACTGTTACTGTGACTGTATCTCGTGAATATCCGTCAAGTTCTATTATATCTCCGTCACGCACTGCCAGCTGCAGTCTGCCGTTGGCTAGAGTGCCACAGGGAGAACCGTTAAGTAACACCACCACCTCTTTCCCTTGATGGAGAGGTGCGATGAGTGTCACAACTGCGATTCCGGCGTCCGCTTGCACTGCCTCGTCAGACCACGACTCCATCAGATTAAGGGACATTATCTGTACTGCCGGCCAGTTGAGGGCTACTTGCAGACAAACAGAAATGGTGATTGCATACAGCAAAAGGATTGCTGGCGAATTACGCCGCTGCATAAGCTGATCCCTCCCTGAGGTTTCATCTATTCAGACTTATGCAGATAGAGAAGCAATATGACAACATGTCCACAGAATTACGGCTGTGCTCCCTCAGCATAGAGCATCTCGTAAAGCACTTCCAATCTATCTATCAGATTGTCCCAGTTAACGAGTGTAAATGCATCAGGTAGTGGATGCAGCCTGTTGTTCAATACTGCCGCGATGTCTTTCCACCTGGGATCAACCCGAATGGCATCGATCACCGTCTGTGGCCCTATGATCACGTCAGGAAGGGCAAGCAACCCGTCAGCAGGTGTAAAGACTGGGGTTTCTGAAGTGAGGGCAGCAATATTCTGTCCACCGGCAGTATAGATTAGATTGTCAATAAATCCATCTTTCTCGGGATACCGGAACGTATCATCAAGCCAAAACACTACCTTAGGCTGATCGAGCTGACGCTCCACCTTATCCCTTACATCCTGCAGACGCTGAGCCAGCTGGTCTCGCAGCGGCGCGGCTGCGCTGCTGCGTTCCAGTGCTACCCCAACTCGTTCAATTCCTGTCAAGGTCTGGTCAATACTCTCAGGAGCAAGCAGAAATGTCTTTACGCCCGAGTCTGTCAGCTGATTTGATAGACCTACAAGCGTTGGTCCCAATACCACAAGATCCGGGCGCATTGCAACTATCCGGGTGGCCGCAACTTGTTCTGCCAAGCCTAGACTTTCCGCCTGTGGAAAAAGTGTGGCAAGGTCATCACTTACACCAACTATCCTTCCATCCGGCTGGAGAAGCGCCACCAATCGCCCCGCACTGGGGGTCAAAACGACTATCCTCTCGGGTGTTCTTAACAGCTCCAGTTTTTCTCCTCTGTCATCAACAACGTTTACGGTGACCAACGGACGTTGGTAGTTGATAGCAAAGTAAAAGCAGGTAGTAACCGCTACAGCGACGATCATCAGTACCAACAGCAGCCTGCGAACCATTAGTTATCAGTTACTCCTTCAATGCCGCGGGTGGGCTGCTACTATACTGATTGCGGTGAGCACTGCATGCAGTATGTCCACATCAAACTGGGTGCTGTTTAGACTAACAGCGCGGGCAAACACTTCACCCTGATCCGAAACGACATACCGGGCCGGCAGCCGGTTGAGCGCCAAGGCCTGAATGTCTAGTAGGCAGCGCTCACAATTGCATACCTCACCTATGCCGTAACGTCCGCGTGCCCGTATGATTTGCTCGAGGCTTATGCGAACCGCTTCCTCCATTATGTTCTTGACCTGCATCGCCTTTTCTCCTCTCCTGTTTATCTTTTCTATGACCTGCCGAACTGATCAGGCTGGCTACTTCACTGGCCCGCAGATGCCTCCAGTGACCAGGCAGGAGGTTATCAAGACCAACACCTCCAAACTGTACGCGCTTGAGGTGCAACACAGGATGACCAACAGCCTGACACATCCGCTTGACTTGCCGCTTGCGCCCCTCGTGCAGTACCATTAGCAGTGTAGCTTGTCCACGTTCGGATGACAATACCTGTACCTCTGCCGGCGCAGTAGGGCCGTCATCCAAGACCAGGCCCGTCCGTAACCTGTTCAGGGTTGCTTCCCCCGGAAGACCTTTGACCTTCACCTGATAATACTTCGCAACCTTGAATTTTGGGTGTGTCAGTGCATAGGCAAAATCTCCGTCATTTGTGAGCAGCAACAAGCCCTCTGTATCAATATCCAAACGGCCCACCGGGTAAACGCGCTCATCCACATCCTTTAGCAAGTCCAACACGGTGCTTCTGCCGTGCGTATCCTTGGCGGTGGTCACCACTCCTGCCGGTTTGTTCATCAGGATATAGACTTTCTGCTCTTCCAGCTGAACCTTCTTGCCGAGGTATGTAATCCTGTCGCTGCCAGGGTCGACTTTGGCTCCCACTTCTACAGGCTGACCGTTTACCAATACTTCTCCCCTGCTGATTAACTCTTCTGCCCCGCGTCGAGAAGCAATCCCTGCCTGCGCCAGGAACTTTTGCAACCGCATTTCCATAAAGACCCTCCCAATATTGCTTGCATTTAGTCTGCCTTGATAGCGGCATGACCTTGCACAGGACTAGAAGAGAAAGGGCGGGCTTTTTGCCCGCCCCTGGATTGTTACTTTACCTCGACAATCATCTCAACCTCTACCGGGGTACCCAGCGGCAAACTGGTCATACCGACGGCAGCGCGGGCATGCATGCCTTGCTCACCAAACACCTGCTGCATCAGTTCTGATGCGCCATTGACGACCTTAGGATGATCTACGAACTCCGGAGTGGATGCCACAAACCCAGTAAGCTTCACGATACGGACGACGTTATCAATACTGCCGACCAGTGCCTTTATAGCTCCCAGGCAGTTGAGGGCACAAATTTTGGCTGCATCATAACCCTGTTCAGTGGTTACGTCTTTGCCTAGAATACCCTTGTACTGCAATTGACCGTCTTTCATCGGCAATTGTCCGGACACGAACACCAGGTTTCCTGATTTGACTGCAGGTAGATAGGCAGCTACTGGCTTCGCGGGGGTAGGAATCGCAAGACCTAGTTCCTGTACTTTGTTCTCAAAAGACATACTCAATACACTCCTTCTGTGAAACCTTTAATCAATACAGTATTCTTCCCCAAAATCGCGAGTCCTGCTATTTGGCACCTTATTCCGGACAATTGTGCTCAGAATGATTGCTCAGTTAGGTGAGCAGAAGCCGGCAGAGCACCACAGCAGTAACCATGGCTGCCCCATCTGCCGCCAGTCCAGCCCACATCGCGTGGCGGATCCTCTTCACACCGACTGATCCGAAGTACACTGTAATGATGAACAAGGTAGTGTCCGTACTCCCCTGCATCGTTGAAGCTACCATCCCTATATACGAGTCAGGCCCAAAGCGCTTGAGGATATCTGCAGTCAGGGCCATCGCACCACTGCCGCTCATCGGCCGCAGCAGTGCTAGCGGTACTGTCTCGACTGGCCACTCAAGGCGCGAAAGCAATGGTGAGAGAGCCCCTGTAAATGCATCAAGTGCGCCGGAAGCCCGTAGGATGCTGATGGCGACCAACATTGCCAACAAGAAAGGAAGCAGCCTAACAGTCATGCTAAAGCCTTCTTTTGCTCCCTCTACAAACTCGTCAAAAACTGCAACCCCCTTGAACATGCCGACAAGCAAAACGGCCGTTATGAAGATAGGTACCAGCCAGACGCTGATGGTTGAAAGCAGAGTTACCACTTAAATCACCTCCGGGAAAGCGGGCGCAGCAGCCTGTCTACTATCAGCCCAACTGTGGTACCCGCTATGCCGGCTAACAGTGTAACACCCACGGTAGCTGTAGGGTTGTGCGAACCATTGGCGACTCGCAGGGCTATTACCGTGGTTGGGATAAGAGTAAGCCCTGCGGTGTTCAGCGTAAGGAGCGTACACATGGCGTCTGTTGCTTCTGTCTTGTCCCTGCTCTTCTCTTGCATGGCTTGCATCGCGCGCAGGCCAAAAGGCGTCGCTGCGTTCCCCAGGCCAAGCAGATTGGCTGTGAAGTTAAGCACTATGTGCTTAAGTGCGGGATCGTTTTTCTTCAGTGACGGAAACAACGGCCTGAGCACCGGCGCTAAGAGGCGAGCCAGCATTTCCAGCAATCCTGCTTTCTCAGCGACCCTGGCGATACCCAGCCAAAAGCTAAGAATGGCAAGCAGTGTAATTACCAGGCTGACAGCCTGCTCGCTGCCAGTGACGATAGCAGGCGAAACTGCGTCCATCCTCCCACTAACCGCAGCAGCAGCAACGCCTATCACTACCATCAGCAGCCAGACAATGTTCATCAAGGCTAACCCCTCCCCCATCTAGACCTCAACCTTAACGACTATACCCCCTGTGTTACAAACCCGCGCAGCAACAAGTGATAGAAACGAGTCAAAGTGCGGTTAATTAAATACTGCCACCAGCCATTCCAGGAATCCTGGTCAGCAATCAGAGGGATCTCTGCCAGGCAGTTACCCTGGTACACCAACCTGATATGGCCGATCTGCTCTCCTTTTTTCACCGGTGCCTGAACCTTCTCAGGCAAAACCCACTGCTGCTCTATCTGCAACGTTTCCCCTTGGCCTAGGGGCCAGGAAAAATCTTCAGATGCCATCAGGCCAACAGATCGTGGGTAGCCATTTTGCACCGGTACTGATTGCATAAACTGCCCTTTAACTATGACACTCTCCGGATAATAGTTGGCAAAGCCGAAATCCATCAACGCTGCGGTTTCACCCCACATCTCAGGGCTATTCAACACTACAGCGACCAAGCGGAAGTTTGCGCGTTTGGCAGAAGCGACCAGGCAACGGCCTGCTGCCCTGGTCCACCCTGTCTTTACGCCATCAGCACCCTCATACATAGTTAACATACGGTTCTTGTTATGCCAGACCCGAGGATTATCATGGTTGGGCCAGGGTACACTGATGCGCCTGGTCGCAACAAATTTCGAGAACTGCTCGTTCCGCAAAGCATAGGCGCTGATTTTTGCCAGCTCATATGACGTCGTGTAATGATCGGGATGCGGTAATCCGTGGGGGTTGACGAAGTTGGTATTGCTACATCCGAGTGACTTGGCTTTCTCATTCATCAGTTTGGCAAATCCCTCGATGCTACCTCCGAGGTACTCAGCGATTGCCTGCGCCGCGTCATTGCCCGAACGCAGCATCAAACCATAGACCAAGTGCAGCAGTTTGATCTTCTCACCTGGTACCAACCAGATTGAAGATGGCTCAACCTTAACAGCGCTATGGCTTACCGTCACCACCTCGTCCAATCGCCCAGACTCAATGGCAATAATGGCAGTCATAATTTTGGTCGTGCTCGCCATCGGCAAGCGTTGATGCAGGTTCTTTCCCGCAAGCACCCGGTAGGTGTTCACATCCATCAATGCAGCGCCTTTTGCGCCCACCCACGGATCAGCTGTCGCCTGCTTTACAACTTCTACAGCGTCAGATGTCCGATGTTTGGCAGCGGACACAGAAGGAGCTGTCACGAGCAGGGCGAGCAGCCCCAGGGTAGCAGTTAGCATCTTAATGCGTCTGTTCATGTTTGTTCACCCCTGTCCTTTGCTGTGATGCAAATCGTTATAGTATATGGGACAAGGATGTATGCTAGACCGCATAGCAAAACCTCCCTCGTTTGGGAGGGAGGTTTCAACCATAGTATGCTATTCTGTCGTTACCAGCTTTTGGGTCATCTGATCTGCAGGTTTATTCCCGCTGCCCTTGATCATCCCTTGTACCTGGTTAATCAGCTGTGGCGCGATGTCCACCAATCGTTCCACCATAGTATTGGTGTCAACAGGCAGCAAACGAACTGAACCATTACCGACCACTAGAAACGCAACCGGCTGCACAGAGACACCAGCGCCGCTACCGCCGCCAAACGGGTACCCGTTATCGTCTCTGCGTTCTCCACCGGGTTGGAACTCGGAGCCACCGGCGGCAAAACCAAACGCTACGCGTGAGATGGGCATAATTACACTACCGTCTGGCGTCTCAACGGGGTCGCCAACAATCGTGTTTACGTCCACCATGTCTTTGATACTCTCCATCGCGGTCTTCATCAGGCCCTGGATTGGATGATTCTCCATGGCGCGTCACCTCTTTCTTTGCCTGAGTTTATATTCCAGCAGTTTAAACTGAACATTAATAACGTGTACCAACCGGATGCTGAATATGCAGTGGAAAAAAGTGCTGAAGTAACTGCGGTAGTACGCAGGCGAAACCGCAATAGACGCCTTTTCTGAGAAAACGGGAAAGCGTGATTGCAGGGCAGTTACCACAGTGCCTTTGACCGACCAGGCCATCCCCGTGAGGACCCCAGTCACAGCAGCATCGGAAGTGCCGAGCTTGGTTTCCCAGGTCAGCGCTTCCAGGAAAACGTGGTCCAGCATGTAGTCTATGGCAGGCTTGTATGCCTCAATCGTGCGCCGGAGCTTACGCCAGACTTTGCGCATCTTTCTAATCTCTTTAATCAACACCTTGGTCTTGTTCTTACGCTGTCCGCCGTGAATTGCATCCTGCGACTCTTGTACAAAGGATATGGCAGGACCGGCACTGGTGAAGCTAAAATCCAGCACGGGTATTTCGGTTCTCTGGAACACAAGGCCGAATGGACCTTTTAGCAGTAGTAGCAAGCGATCATCCGAGCCCTCCCGCCAATACTCAACTTCCACCCGTATTGGCTGCATGGCAATAATCAGCAGTGCCCCTGCTGCAACAAGAACTGCGATGGCTATCCACAGCGCCACGACTGATCCCGCCTTTCAACCTACCTTCCTTCCTGCTGCAAATGCATCTTTCGCCTTCTCAGCAGTCCATCTTGACCGACTTTTGGCTGCTGTTTAGCTTCCCCTGTCCCTGGAAAAAAATACACCCCGGCTCATGGCGCCAGGGTGCAATGCTATAGTCTTAGGTTGCCCACGCTAGGCAGATCCTTTAGAGTCTTTAACCCGAAGTACTCAAGAAAGATATCTGTTGTGCCATAAAGGATGGGGCGTCCTACCGATTCCCGCCTGCCCACTTCCATTATCAGCTCCTTCTCTAGAAGGGTAGCCAAGGCCTTTTCTACCTTGACTCCCCGGATATCCTCGATTTCTGCCCGTGTAATAGGCTGCTTATAGGCGATGATGGCCAAGGTCTCTACTGTAGGTTTGGATAAGCGGTAGCGACGCTGCCCAGCCAAACGGGATACCACCTCTGCCAGTTCCGGTTTGGTCACCAGCTGCCATCCGTTAGCAACACACCGGAGCGTAATTCCACGGTCGTAGCCTTTCAATGCCTCTGCCAACCGATCCAATACCTGCTCACACTCCCACAGGGGCATCTCTAAAACCTCTGCCAGCTTCTCCAGCGGAACCGGATCAGCTGCCGCGAACAACAAGGCTTCGAGCTCTGCCTCAGGTCTAAACCGCCGCATGCGTCTCCCTCCTGAAAAGTCTTACTTCGGATTCAGGCGAGTCCTGTAAAACAAGCAATTCCTGCAAACGGACCAGCTCCAGGAGTGCCAGAAAAGTAACCACTATTTCCAAACGCGTTGGACGGTCCGACAAGATCTGCCTGAAGGAACAACCGTCTGCTGCTTGTCTTAACACATACCTGATCTTATCCATCTGTTCACGTAAAGAGTATTCCTCGCGCGTTATGGATATTTCTCTTTGAGGAGGAAGCTCCTTAAGAGCTTGCTGCATCATTACGGCCAATGTCAAAAGCGTTACCCCTGCCAGCGGGTCCCCAACGTCGCGAACAGGCAGTTCCGCAGGGCATGCACGGCTATAGAATGGTGCGCTCTCCTGCGCTAGCATCTCCAGCTGCTCTGCAGCCTCTCTAAACCCTTCATACTGCAATAAGCGCGCAATCAGTTGTTCCTCTTCATCCAGCTGTTCACTTCCATCTTCATCGTCTTCCGGCTCAGGACGGGGAAGCAGCATGCGTGCCTTGATCCGCATCAGCGTGGCAGCCATCACCATAAACTCACCCGCCAGTTCGACGTCCATCGCTTCCATCTGTTCAATGTAGGCAAGGAACTGCTCTATAATGCTTTGAATGCGGATCTCCCATACGCTGATCTGCGACCGCCGAACCAATTGCAGTAGTAAGTCAAGCGGGCCCTCATAGGCGTCTAGCATAACGTTAATGGCCATCAGTATGCCTTTAACCCAGGAAGGGCAGCAGGATAGCCTCTGCTATCTGGCCATAAAGATTGATGATAGCTGAAGCAACCGGCCCAAGGATTGAGCCGATGACACCAGTCCAGAGCAAAGCAATCAAAATGATGGTACTGTACTGGGACACGGTATCCAAATAGCGGTAGACAGTTCGTTTGGGAAGAAAAGCAAACAAGAGCTTTGAGCCGTCCAGCGGTGGCAGCGGCAGCAGGTTAAACACAGCAAAGTAAACGTTGTATAGCACCACGAAATACAGCATCATTGTTAACGGAGCGTTGACACCCATATAGACGGCAGCAATAATCCACAAAAACGTGGAGAAAAAACCTAGCAGCAGATTAATCCCTGGGCCGGCCACGGAAACGAGCGCCAATCCCTTCTCACGATTATCGTAGTTATACGGGTTTACTTCTACCGGCTTGGCCCACCCAAAACGAAACACTAGCATCATCAGAAACCCAATGGGGTCGATGTGCGCTAAAGGATTGAGCGTTAGCCTTCCACGCATGCGTGGCGTAGGGTCTCCTAGTTTGGTGGATACCCAGGCGTGGGCGAACTCGTGAAAGCTAAGAGCAACTATCAATGCTGGCAACGCCAGGAACAAATCGGGTCCAAACGATCGTAACATAGATTATCTCCCTTCATCAGGCATGCTGAGCAGTCTGCGTGCCATTTCCAACTCTTCATCCTTACTTTGCACCATACCATTCAACCTGGCAATGTGCAAGTTCTGCAATACCTTGCCCAGCTCCGGGCCTGAACGCACCCCTAGCTGCAGCAAGTCATGGCCATTTGCCTCGGTGCGTACATGAGCCAGGTTTGTCCAGTAGTGAGCCAGTTGCCGGCGAACGCCCTCACCGTACAGGATGGCAGCGGCCACCTGTGCTTCGGGGGCAAGCGGGTGTACCAACTGATAGATCTCGCTGTTAGCGTCCTGAGAAGCCAGATCTTGGGCTAGAATAGTGGACTTCTCCTGAAAGAAGAGCAACACTTCGCGCTCACGTTTGCTAAGGGCCAGCCTCTGTGGGAGTTCTTCGACAACTCCCGGCTGTAAAGCCGAACTGATGATTAACAAATAGACCAGCGGCCGATCAATCTCTACTCCAGTCCCAAGCTCAACAAACCATTCAATGTGTTCAGCAGCATGACGGATTATTCGGATCAGCCGGTCGGATAGGGTTAGCTCTGGGATGATGTCCTCCCAAATGCCCAGTTCATCCATACGCAAGATCATGCGTGGAGCATGCGGCTCTGAGAACAGCGCAAGCAGTTCGGCACGCATTCGCTCTCCCGAAATTTTCTTCAGCAGATCGGCATCCAAGGCATTCTTCAAGAACCGCAAGGTCTCAGGTTCGATCTTGAACTGATAGCGTTGCTCAAAGCGAACTGCCCTCAGCATGCGGGTCGGGTCATCCACAAAGCTGAGATTGAACAGTACCCTGACTGCGCCTTCGTCAAGGTCAGCCCTGCCACCAAAGAAGTCGAGCAACTGACCGTAGGATGGCCCGTTGAGTACAATTGCCATCGTATTGATGGTAAAATCCCTACGATAGAGGTCTTGTTTGATGGTACTGACCTCGATATCTGGCATGGCCGCCGGATTGGCGTAAAACTCTGTTCGAGCTGTGACCAGGTCAATGGAGGGGCCTCCAGGTAGATTGATGGTCGCCGTGTTGAACTGCGGATATGTCTTGAGCTCTCCGCCGATTACCTTGGCCAGGTGCTCTGCAAAGGGAATAGCTGCCGGTTCAATCACAATGTCCACGTCCAGGTTAGGGACGCCGAGCATCATGTCACGGACGATTCCACCGACCAAATAAGCTCTAACATTCTGCCGTTCAGCTTCCTGGCCGATCAACAACAAAACTCCTTGCAGCCGTTTGGGCAATGTCTCAGCCATCAGTTCTGTCAACACCGTAGCCTTGCGCGCCCGTTGGTTGACCTCTGTACGATAGTTGGTCTGGTACCAGTGTGGGTAGCTGCGCCCATGCAAAGACCTAAGCACATCAGTACGGGTGACGATGCCAAGCAACTGCCCGACCGGATCAACTACGGGTAGTCTGCCGATGTCTTTGCCAATCAGGGTGCGTTGGATCTCATCAAGCGTCGCACCCGGCGAAATAGTTACCACTCTGCTGGACATGAAAGCCTTGACAGGGGCGTGGGACAAACCGTGGTTCAGCGCTTTATCCACGTCACGACGCGAGATTACACCAACCAGCTTGCCATCCTCTGTAACCGGCAAGCCGCTGTGCCCAAAGCGCAGCATAGCCTTACCGGCAGCTTCCATGCTTATATCTTGTGTAGCAGTGTGTACAGGGCTGCTCATTAGATCGGAGGCTATGAGTGGCGGTCTGAGTTCGCTTTCGAGCCACCCTACCAGCTCCTGCCGAATCTCTGCCGGTGATTTACCCTTAATGGTAGCAGACGCTGCTTGCGGATGCCCCCCACCTCCGAAGTGTTCGAGCAAGTCGTTAACCGCAACATGATTGGCTTGACTGCGACCCACCAAGTGTACCCTGTCATCCATCTCGACGATGCAAAGAACCAGATCAACGTCCTCGATTTCGCCAAGTTGCTGTGCTAGATGACCCAGGCCATCTATGTACTGATCGACTGAACAGACAGATAGCAGCGTCTTAACGCCATTGAAGGTGCTTTTTTCACTGTTGGCCAATAGCTCCTCTAGAAGCTCACGCTGGCCTTCTGTCAGCGGGTTACGTACATGACGCGCTATGATCTCAAGATTGGCACCCTGCTCAAGCAGCCACGCCACAGCCTTAACATCCTCGGACGTGGTAGCCGGTGTGGTAAGACAAGCTGTGTCTGCATAGATGCCTAACGCCATAACGGTGGCCTCGATTTCGGAAAGTTCAATTTGCTTCTCAGCCAGCAGCCCTACCAGGTAACTGGTTATTGCCCCCATTGTGACAATATGCATATCAGGGGCATCAATCCCTTCCTGGGGCTTGGGATGATGATCATAGACGGTTATCTTGACTTCCGGATTATGCAACAACTCCCGAAACCTGCCAATCCGCGCGGCCTGCTGGGTATCAACGACGATTAGCCGGTCGACAGTTCCCAGGTGCAACATTTCAGGCGCCTTGATCGGCAGAACATCCTTGTACAGAGAGTAAAAAGCCTTGACCGGCTTGCTGATATGGCCAGGGAAGTACATCATCGCATCTGTGTGCAACTTGGAAGCCGCCAGCATTGCCCCCAGCCCATCAAAATCAGTTCCGGAATGTGTCGTAATAACTTGCACCGGTCTATCACTCTCCCCCCGTTTGCTGTAATATTCTCGTTTGTATTAGGCAATTTCCTTTAATTATAGCACGCTGAAGTAACCATTTTCCATATGACAAGGAACCGGCATAGCAAAAGCCCGCCGTAGCGGGCCTTTGTAGATGCACTAACCTTTGGGGTTGAATATTACAGCGACGAAGAAGCCGAAGATGATGGCCGAAGTAATGCCAGCGCTGGTTAAGTCAAAAATGCCTGTAAGCACACCAATCGGACCGCTCATCTCCAGTTCCTTCAGTGCACCCTGTACCAACTGATGACCAAAGGATGTGATTGGCACCGTTGCCCCGGCACCTGCGAAATCCACCAGGGGCTTGTAAAGCCCAAGTCCCGAGATTATGCCACCAACAATGACAAATAGCGTGAGTACATGAGCCATGGTCAAGGGCGTCAGGTCATAGATGAGCTGCGCAATAGCGCATATCGCCCCACCCACCAAGAACGCGGTTAGGTAGTTCCCCATCTCTATAGCGCCCCCTTTTCGGACATTTCAATAGCGACTGCATGTGCAATGCAAGGTATTGATTCTCCCTGCTGATAGGTAGTAGGGCTCAGTAATGCACCCGTCCCTGCAACGAGGATGCGTTTTAGCTTTCCTTCGCGCATTTGGTGAAGAATTGAGCCATAGGTTACCACCGCTGAACACCCGCAGCCGCTACCCCCGGCGAATACTGGCTGCTTGTCCGGATTATAAATTCTGCAACCACAATCGTCATAATTCTGACCCATGTCATATCCGGCTAAAGCCATCAGCTCAATAACAATTTTCTTGCCGACGCTGGCCAAGTCTCCAGTAAGTATCAAATCGTAATCTGCTGGGGTGCGGTCCGTGTCCACAAAGTGTCGCTGCAAGGTATCTGCAGCAGCCGGGGCCATGGCCGACCCCATATCGTAAGGGTCTTTGATGCCACGATCCATGACCTTGCCCACTGTGAAATGTGTTACCCGGGGATAACGACCTGGGTGATACGTACTATCTGTTACCAGACCCGCGCCACTCCCCGTTACAGTAGTTTGCGAGTACGGGGGACGTTGTGCGCCGTACTCTGTAGGGAACCTGTATTGTCTCTCACTGGTGCCATAGTGGCTAGATGTTGCCGCAACCACGTAATCAGCATAGTCACCGTCCACTAGCATCGCAGCCAAGCCTAGTCCCTCAACCATAGTAGAACACGCGCCGTAGATACCCAGAAAGGGAATAGCCAAATCACGTGCTGCAAAGTTTCCACTGATAAGCTGGTTCAGCAGGTCTCCAGCCAACATAAAATCTACCCTGTCGACAGATAACTTGGCCTTGTCCAAAAGCAGCTTGACTGCATCCTTCATCATTCCCCGCTCACATGCTTCCCAACTCTTTTGCCCATTTAGCTGGTCCGGGTATATGACATCGAAGGTGTCGCCCAATGGCCCTTGCCCCTCCAGAGGACCTACCACAGTGGCCGCTTCCAGTAAAACAGGTGGACGATTGAACTGAAGCGTCTGTGCGCCGAGTTTTTTGTTAGCCAACCGTAACCCCCCCCTACAGCAACAGCGCTTTGACAAGTCCAACAACAAAGGCAGTAACTGTGCCATAGACGATTACCGGGCCTGCCAAGGCAAACATCTTAGCACCTACCCCTAGTATTAGTCCTTCACGTTTGAACTCCAACGCAGCTGACACAACAGCGTTAGCAAAGCCGGTAACAGGCACCGCAGAGCCGGCGCCAGCAAACTGACCCAGCACATCGTATACACCAAGGCCGGTGAGAACGGCTGCCACTAGAATAAGAGTAGCCACGGTTGGGTTACCTGCCTCCTCCGGTTTAAATCCTAAACCGATGAACAAGTTGCTAATAGCCTGCCCTACCACGCAGATCAGTCCCCCAACGATAAACGCCACCAACAGATTACGCAGTACAGGAATTTTGTGATCCTTCTGCTGTCGTTTGGCGATGGCCTGATATTCTTGATTGAGGGCCTGCTCTCTTTTTGTGCGGTTCTTTTCTTTGGATGAAGGCATGAAAGGACAACCTCCTTTGACACTTACCGGGTTAAAAAGTCTGTCACATTAGCAAAAAGGCCCAGGCACCGCCCGGGCTCTTGGCGTCTATTGTTCGTTGTGGTAAGCAGCGTATGCGACTTTCACGTTAGCCTTATAGTCCATAATCTTGCCGTTTTCGATATCACCGGTCAGATTGTAAACCTCCACACCAGTGATGTTGGGCACGTGGCGGGCTGCTTCCTCCACTGCGTTCTCGATAGCATCTTCAAAGCTCTTTTTTGACTCTCCTACCAGTTCCAGCACTTTTACAACAGTTGTCATACTTTTCTCCTCCTTGTGGGAATTTGTTGATACGATTGTATCACTTGCTTCGGAGGTGACCCGTCCTCATCAGCCCAGACCAGAGTAGCGCCAGCCGGTGTGCGATTTGCTGAGTGAGACCAAATCAGCCACCCTGTAACGGCCACAAGCAATACGGCGACTAATGACAATAACGCTATGCGGGCGCGCATCCCACGGTAGAGCAAGACTGCCACCTCCCTCAAAATCTGTTTTCTTGGCTTAGTATTGTCAAAGTAGAAAGTGTTTACTCGGACACCAGTCAAGCGACGAGTACCAAAGATTGGAATAAAAAAAGAGCACAGTTAGCCCTGCGCTCATTAGTTTACCCATTATCCACTAAACGTGATCTCAGCTTCATTAGAATACGCTTTTCCAACCTTGAGATTTGCACTTGCGAAACATGGAATCGAGATGCAATCTCTGTCTGGGTTTTGCCTTGAAAATATCGCATGCGCACAATCTGTTGCTCCCGTGGAGTAAGGTCAAGCAGAACTTCTTGTAACGCGATGCTGTCCACCCAGGAACTGTCAGGCTCTTCGTCTTCTGTCAGATGATCGAGGACATAAATCGGATTACCGTCGTCCTGATATATCTCCTCGTGCAGAGATGCAGGTTGGCTAGTCGCTTCCTGTGCCATCACAAGCTGCTCCGGCTTGACCTCCAGAGCCGCCGCTAACTCCTCCATTGTGGCTTCCCGCCCTAGGCTGCGCCGGAGCGTCTCCCGTTCGCGTTTGGCTTTCATGGCCAACTCTTTTAGACCGCGGCTTACCTTAATCGGACCGTTATCCCGCAAGTAACGCCGGATTTCACCGAGGATCAAAGGCACAGCATAAGTAGAGAACTTTACTTCCTGATTCAGGTCAAAACGGTCTATTGCTTTGATCAGGCCAATGCAGCCGAGTTGGTAAATGTCCTCGATCTCGTGTTGCCGGTGGGCAAAACGACTGATCAGGGACTTCACGAGCCGCAGGTTGCACTGCACTAACCGTTCTCTAGCATGATCGTCACCAGCTTGCGCTCTGGCCAGCAGTTCTTTTGTTTCTCGGTCGGTTAACAGCTCGCTGTTCCTGATATGATCGCGCATAGGCAACCCCTCACGAGAGTGCATGATGAGCAGGCGCCAGCCATTTTACCATTCTTACAACCGTACCTTTGCTGGGCGTGGAAGTGACCTCTAGCTCATCCATGAAGCTTTCCATGAAGGAAAACCCCATGCCGGTACGCTCCTGTTCAGACTTGGTAGTGAACATAGGCTCGCGCGCCTGCGCTACATCAGGAATGCCTATACCATCATCCTCGACAAAAACCTCCACTCCTCTGTCATCAAGGATATTGGCCCGTATGCGGACTGTACCTTCCTCATTTTCATAGCCATGAATGATGGCATTAGTCACGGCCTCAGAAATGGCAGTCGTAATTTCATCCAGCTCCTGCACGGTCCAATCGCCAGCCTGCAGAGCAAAGGCCGCTACAGCTTGTCTCGCGAAGCTCTCGTTGCGCGATAGGCTGGGGAACTCAAGCGTCATATGGTTTGTTACTCTCATTTTTTCAAGCCTCCTGCCTAAAGGCGCTCCAGAGCATCGATCTCTGTTCTGTAAATGTTCATAATGCGAGTAAGCCCGGATAACTCAAATATGCGTTGCACTTGTGGCTTGAGGTTGCAAGCCGCCATTTTTCCGCCCGCTTGGTTGAGCCGACGATAACGCCCCAGGATTACTCCAAGACCTGAGCTATCCATGAAGGTAAGTCCATCAAGACTCAGCAAAACCGTGTTGGCAACTTCCTTGTCCAGTTCCTGTTCGACGGCTTTACGCAGGCTGTCCGCCGAATGATGATCCAACTCTCCAGTGAGTCTGACAATCAGGACGCGCTTCTTTAACTCCATCTCAAGATGCAATGCTCATCCCCCGTTTCCTTGTTATTAAAGTTTTAGCTTTAGCTTTCAGTACCGGGACCGGACAATTACGACTCGCCCTTTTCCTAATTCTGACCTTAGGTACTATTTTCCTGCAAGGCCATAGGTGAAACTACAGTAAGCAAAAGCAGCGCCGCTTCGGCGCTGCTTATATCTGAAACCCAAGGACTACTTTCCGGTCAGCTTGCTAAAGAAGCGACCGAATATTCCCAGGTAGTTTAGCTTTCGTACGTCAGTTCCCGCCACCAAGTTAACAGTACCGATGGTTTTGCCGTCCTTGACCACGCTCATTTCGCCCACGACAGTGCCCTGCTTGACGGGAGCAAATAGAGGTTCTTGCCAGGTTATCACTTTCTCGTAAGCCTCACCCGACTCACCTTTCTTGAGAAGCGCGGAGAGTGTCTTCTCAGCCACTACATCGAGCTCGGTATTAACACCTCTATTAATCGGGACGGTTTGCACAAACTCCCCGGCAGATACAATGTTCTTGCCGGCAAAATTGGCGAAGCCGTAGTTGAGCAAAGTAGCGATATCCTGATAGCGCGCCTGGTCGTTTACAGCGCCGAGGACAACCCCAATCAAGCGTAGATCCCCACGTATTGCGGTTGCAGTCAAACACCAGCCTGCTTCGTCCGTCAAACCAGTTTTTAGCCCGTCTCCACCTTGATAGTTGCGAATGAAGCGGTGATTGGTGTTATACAGCTCTATCGGCCCCTTGGAGCGCTGCAGGTATGTGATGCGGGTCGTCAACCACTCTTTTAGCTGATCATGGTACTTGAGCAGGGCCTTGGACATGGTTGCCACATCGCGGGCAGTGGAATACGGTCGGTCGCTTGGATCACCCATCACACTGAAATCATCTAGCCCGCAGGCGTTAACGAAGTGGGTATTCTCGAGGCCCAGTTCTTTAGCCCGCTTGTTCATCAAGGCAACGAACGCAGACTCTGATCCGGCGATATGCTCAGCTAGCGCTATGGCCGCGTCATTGGCAGACTTGATAGTTACTGCCATTAACATATCCTTAACAGAGAAGCGCTCGCCGGCTTCAAGGTAAATCTGAGACCCGCCATAGCTACAAGCGTGCGGTGTTGCGACAAGTTCTTCTTCCAACGTAATTCTGCCGTCTTCCAACGCTTCCATCGCCAACAGCATGGTCATTACCTTGGTTATACTGGCGATTGGCATCCGTTCGTCAGGCAGTTTTTCAATCAAGGTTGTGCCTGTACCCATGTCCACCAAAATCGCTGCTTTCGCCTGCAAGCTCTCTTCGATTGCCAAGGCCATTACAGGCAGGTTACTGGCAGGCAAAGCGAATGCCTGTGCAGCAGGAAGGCAAATTAACGTCAGTAACATCAACACAACAAATGAGTATTTAAAGGGCTTCAAATAGATTCCTCCCTTCCAGTCTAAGCTTAGCTTTACCCCGAACTGGGCTAAAAATGCAGGAGGAACACGATGAAAAAGGCGCGGCTATGCCACGCCTTTTAACGAATCGTTTCGATAACTAATTGCTTTTTGGCTGGAATACCTGATTCAATGGTAATGGCTGCTCTCAAGCGTGGCACTAGGCTCTCAAGCTTACCCAAGTCATTCCCATGCAAGGTAGCGATTTCCTGACCTTTTTCTACTTTGGTACCATGCTCACATTTGAGCAGTATGCCGGCAGCGTAGTCAATATTGTCTTCCTTGCGCTCTCTGCCTGCCCCGGTAAGCATGGCACAGTGACCGACAGCGAGTGCATCTATGTCATGAACATATCCCGAATCATGGGCTTCAACAGACAGTTTGCATTGAGCTTCCGGCAGCAGTTCAAGGTTTTCGACGGTGTTGCTGTCACCACCTTGCCCGGCTACAAATTCGCTAAACTTGCTCCAAGCCTTGCCCGAATCCAGCACTTCATTCAGTAATTGCACAGCAGCCGCATGATGATCCGCTAGCCCGGCAAGCATCACCAATTCTGCTCCCAGGGTTACCGTCAGATCTCTAACGTCAGCTGGCCCCTGCCCCCGCAGCACTGCTACTGCCTCTTTTACTTCGAGGCTATTGCCGACAGCGAAGCCTAGCGGCTGGTCCATGCTGCTAAGTACCGCTGTCACCTTTCTGCCGAAGGATTTACCAATGGCAATCATTAGTCGGGCTAGTTCCCTGGACTGCTCAATGTCGGGCAGGAAAGCTCCGCGACCTGTCTTGACATCAAGCACAATGTGTTCTGCTCCGCCCGCCAGTTTTTTGCACATAATGGAGCTGGCAATCAGCGGTATACTGCCAACTGTTGCTGTCACATCGCGTAGAGCATAAAGCCGCTTATCTGCAGGCGCCAAACCTGGTCCAGCACCAATCAATGACATGCCAACCGTCCTGAGCAAATGGTCAAACTGGTTACGGCTCAAGTCTGTAGTGAATCCCGGAATACTCTCCAGCTTATCGATGGTACCCCCGGTATGTCCGAGTCCCCGTCCTGTCAGCTTACCAACCACCATGCCGACAGCAGCTAACGCAGGCCCGAGCACCAGACTAATTTTGTCGCCCACTCCACCAGTGCTGTGTTTATCGACAGTAGGACGCGTGAAGCCACTTAAATCCATAGCTTCTCCTGTTGCCAGCATAGCCCTGGTGAGCGCGACTGTCTCATTATCACTCATACCCCGCAGATAAACAGCCATTAGCCAGGCGGACATCTGGTAATCAGGGATCTGGCCATCCAGATAACCAGTCAGCATGAACTCCAGCTCACTGGCTGAGTGTTCACCACCATCCCGTTTGGCGGAAATTATGTCTAAAGCTCTCATTTTCTAGACCCCCTACAGCTCAGCCAGGAAGCTCCGACCACATTCCAGGACGGGCAAGCCCAGCCATTCAGCTACTGTGGCTCCAATGTCACATAAGGTTTCCCTGTCAGCTATTCTTGCACCTTCCACACCGCCGTGTTTATAGGCTATGCATGGAACATACTCCCGAGAATGATCTGTACTGGGAGTTGTGGGATCACATCCATGGTCTGCCGTAATCAGCAGTAAGTCTTCAGGCTGCAGAGCAGATAGTAAGGCGGGCACTGTGTGGTCAAATTGCTCCAACGCTTGAGCATACCCGATTGGATCATTGCGATGACCATACAGCATATCAAAATCCACCAGGTTGGTAAAAACCAGGTTTCCGTCACCTGACTGGATTATCTGTAGCGTCTTGGCTATACCTTCTGCATTGTCAGCTGTCTTGAACTTACGGGTGATGCCGCTTCCCGCAAAGATATCAGTGATCTTCCCTACAGCTATGACCTCTCCTCCGCTGTCCTCCACGGTATTAAGCAGCGTATGCCCTGGACGTACAGAAAAGTCCCTTCGTCTCGCGGTGCGCGTAAAGGGCGATTGCCCTTCAAACGGCCTGGCAATCACTCTCGCCACCCGATATTCTGAAACTAGCATAGCCGTGTGCACTTCTGCACAGATGCGATGCAGCTCTTCAACCGGTACGATGGCCTCATGTGCAGCTATCTGCAATACGCTGTCAGCTGAGGTGTAGACGATCAAGCCTGCTCGTGTAATCTGTTCGTCTCCAAGCTCGCGGATAATCTCGGTGCCAGAGGCAACTACGTTGCCCAGAACCGGTCTACCGCTGATTGACTTTACCAAGTCGATAACAGGCACGGGAAAACCATACGGATATGTAGGAAAAGGTTCAGCCTGAGGATAGCCCATCATCTCCCAATGCCCGGTCAGCGTGTCTTTCCCTGGCGAGCGTGTGGCTATCCGGGTAACGACAGCTTCAGGCTTGGGAACACTGTGCAATGCTCCTGCAGAAAGCAAATTGCCCAGACCAAGGCACTGCAGGTTGGGCAAGCTTGCCGGAACAGTATGCAGAATGTTGCCCAAAGTATTGCTGCCGCCATCTCCAAAACGATGAGCGTCAGGCATTTCGCCAATGCCGACGCTGTCCAGCACGATGACGATGGCTCGTCTCAAGACCTCAGCTCCCTTAGGCGCGGGGATGCGCCTTTTGATAGACTTCTTTAAGCTTATTCCTGGTTACGTGAGTATATATCTGAGTGGTAGAAATATCAGCATGACCAAGCATCTCCTGAACTGAACGGAGATCGGCCCCGTTTTCCAGCAGATGTGTGGCAAAAGAGTGACGCAAGGTATGCGGAGTAATGTTTTCATCTATGTTGGCCAGCCGGGCATAACGTTTGATGATTTTCCAGAATCCTTGACGCGTCAAACGCCTGCCATGATGATTGACAAACAGTGCATCCTCTTCCGGTGATTTCACCAGCTTGCCACGCGCAGACTGCAGGTACTGATCAAGCGCTTTAAGTGCAATCGAACCTAATGGCACAATGCGCTCCTTCGAGCCCTTTCCCAAACAGCGCAAATAGCCGGCATCGATATGGACATCGATAACGTCGAGTGATACCAGTTCGGAAACTCTGATACCAGTCGCATAGAGCACTTCCAGCATAGCTTTGTCCCGAAGGCTGGCCGGCTCGGAAGCATCGGGCTGGCTAAGCAGCGCTTCCACCTCGGGAAGAGTGAGCACATGCGGGAGCCTTTTTTCTACTTTAGGAGATTCCATATTGGCAGTTGGATCCTCATTCAGATAGTCCTCTCGAACGAGGAACTGATAGAAAGACTTCAAGGATGCCAGGCTACGCGAAATAGTGGAAGTAGCTCTGCCCCGGTTCCGCAAATCCTCCAGATAACCTCGGATTGTCTCCCGGTCAGTTTTCTCCACGCCGGGAATTGCCCGTGCGGCCAGGAACTGAGTAAATTGGCGTAAGTCGCGGCCGTAGGCTTCCAGGGTATTGCCCGCCAAACCACGTTCCACGCTCAAATAGGCCAGATATTCTGCAACCAGCTGATCCATGAAGCATCCTCCAAGCTACACTTAATTCGCAATTCTGTTTTGAAATGAATGCACGCTTAGTATTCCACACCTTAAGGCCCAAATCCTCCTTTACTGATGTGATTATGTAAATTCCAAGTTACACCTTGTCCAAGTTAACGTCATGCAGGTCCATGCTTGTTCATAGATTGATATTAGATTGCTGCTGCCAAATGCATGCGGGATTACCGCAAATAAGTGCAGTACAAATCCAAAAAATCAAGTATTTTGGCCACCGCGACACCAATATCATCAGTATTAGAGCGTCGTTTCCGCATGCTGCTGAAGCTTCACGGCGGATCACAAACTACTCAAAGGAGGATGTATATGACCAAACGTCTACTGGCTCTACTACTCGCTGTTGGCTTGACAATCTCTCTATTGGCTGGCTGCAGCATGACCACCGACGGGGGCAAGGAAGTGCAGGGCGAAATTGTCTACGGGCTTACAGGAGATCCCATCATCTTCAACCCTATTCTGGCAACCGATGTCCCCTCAGGCAATATCAACTCTCGAGTTTACCAAGGTCTTGTGCAAGTGGGCGAAAACCTGGAGATGGTCCCCTGTCTTGCCGAGAAAATCGAATACTCCGAGGATGGCAAGGTTTGGACTTTCACATTGCGTAAGGATATCAAATGGCATGACGGCCAACCATTCACTTCTGCGGACGTTAAGTATACCTTTGACACCATCAAACATGATGACTATACCGGGGTGCGCAAGACTGATCTGCGCAGTGTTGATGGTATTGAGGTGAACGGAGACCATCAGGTCATCCTTAACCTGAGCAACCCCGATGCATCTTTGCTATCCAAGCTAACCATAGGTATCATTCCTAAGCACATCTTTGAAGCTACGCCTGTGGCTCAGTTGCGCGAGAACCCGGCCAACTTACAGCCAATCGGCACCGGCCCCTACAAATGGGGCGAATGGTCCAAAGGCCAATATATTGTATTGACAGCTAACCAGGACTACTGGCGAGAGGGCCCGTGGATTGAGCAAGTGCGCTACAAATTCTTCCAGGACAACCAGGTTATGCTTTCGGCTCTGGAAGCAGGCGAAATCGACTATATGGGCTCAATCCCCTTTGATGATATCGAGCGCATTAAAACAGCTCTGGCTGATGAGTTCAACTTCTATGACTTCCCGAACAACGGTTACACCTATATCGGCCTAAAACAGACCCATCCTATTTTGAAGGATAAGCTGGTGCGCCAAGCCCTGGCCTATGGTATCGACAGACAAGAAATGGTCGATAACATCTTCAAGGGCAAAGGCACTGTTATGAAAGCCAA
>JAWLDB010000009.1:4229-36262 GCA_041686915.1 Bacillota bacterium | reverse complement strand
CCAACCGCTCCCAGTTCTCTAGGTTTCAAACGCTCTTTGAAAATGAGAGCGCCTCCCAGGTTGATTAACACGATACTGCCCGCGCTGTAGACGGGGTAAGCAACGGATGTAGGCATGCTGTTTAGCGCCGAGATGAGGAAAAAGGACGAGAACATATTGGGAACGCCAACCGCAATGCCTGTGAAAATGTCAGCCTTGCTTGGCTTGCGCCGGCTACGCACTGTCATAATAACGCTGATACAGAAAGCGGTGAAGAACACCACTAGCAGAAACAGGCTTTTAAAGTCAACGATCGCATACTTCTGGAACAGCTTGTTAGCAAACTCGCCAGTTCCCGAACAGAGGAAAAGCAATAGCAATGCTGGTTGAAAACTGCTTGACCTTGTTTTCCCCCAAGGGATCGAGACCATGGCAATGCTGCCGAGAGCTAGAGTTATGCCAACCCACTGCAATGCACCGGGTAGTTCTCTCCAAAGCACCAGTGAGAGCAGCATAGGCAATAGAATGCCCATCTTGCCAAAGGCACCAGATAGTCCGGCTCCGCTTTGCCTTACGCTCAACTGGTAGTACAAAAAGCCAAGCAAATAGAGAACGCCAGTGACCAGGCCCAAGAGCACGGCCCAAATCAGGCTGCCCTGAGAGGTGAACAGACCGACATTGCCTAGCACTACAGACGGCAACTCATTGGCAAAGGCAGTCACTGCTCCGCCCGTCATGAGCGTTAGGCCACTCGCCAGTAGCGATACCAAACTGACGACTGAAGCGGTGAGATAGTTAGTGCTGGTTACAGCCATGCGGTGCAGATCACGGCTTTCACTATACTTAAACACCAGAGCGATAGTGGCACTACAAATAGTAGCAAGCAGCAAATGAAACATATCTGCACCCCATTCTGTCGATTATCCTCACCATTCTATCATGGAGGTCAGGCTGCTGTCTGCATGCATCCCTGTAAGTATCCCAGTCATGTACGCGTATGTGTACGAGTAACAACCTTCCGCTTGGGTACACTACAAGCGGAAATGGAACATCTTACAAGGAGGTCTCTAGATGCAACTCACACAGAAAGAACGAGCATACCTGGAAGACGCCAAGAGCCACGAGGAACTATGCATCACCAAGTACACAGCTTACAGTCAGCAGACGAAGGATCCCCAGTTGGCTCAAATTCTCCAGACTATAGCTCAGCAGGAGAAGACTCATCTGCAGAGCATCAACCAACTGTTACAAGGACAGATCCCACAGGTGCAGCAAGGTGGAAGTATGCAGTCTGGCATGGGTGGCCAAGCCGGTATGCAGTCAGGTGGCGGCATGGGCAACACAAACATGCAACAGGGTTCCATGGGCATGACCGCAGGCGGCCAGTCCGGGATGCAAATGGGTAGTGGCACCGGCTTTGATGATAAGACCATCACCACAGACCTGCTAACTACAGAGAAGTCAGTTTCCGATATGTATCAGCATGCCGTCTTTGAGTTCACCAATCATCAAGCCCGTCAAGTGCTTGACCACATCGGACAGGAAGAGCGGCATCACGGTTACATGCTATTTGAGTATATGCAGCAGAAAGGGTACTACCAGCCCAAATAACGGTTCACGAGACTGTAGCGGCTGCGCCGAGGCGCAGCCGCATTTTGGCGCTGCTAGCCTGGTTGACAATAGAGTTCAGTCTGCATATTCTTGAGTTAGTTGTTAGATAAGAGGAGGCAGAGAATATGCGCCTGCATGCAGCGGCCCTTTATCTGGAGCCGCGGGGAGAAGAGGCCGTGTGCGACATCTGGCGCGGGTTGGCCAGGGAAGGCATCACCACCAGTCTGCTCGGAATACAAGGAGCCAGGCCGCATCTCACGCTGAGCATTTACAATGACCTCGACACAGAGGCCTTTGAACAGTGTTTCGCCGATTTTGCGAGGTCACTGAAACCAATTCACCTCGACCTGAGTACCATTGGGGTTTTCCCCAACGCCTCACCCGTGGTCTTCCTCACCCCTGTGGTAACAAGCGATCTGCTTGAACTGCACAAGAGTTTTCACCAATTCGCCGCGCAGTTTAAGGACCAAGCGGTTGAACACTACCTACCGGGCCACTGGGTTCCGCACTGCTCTTTAGGCATTGGTCTGAAGCCGGATATAGTATCTGCCGCAGTACGCTACTGCTTGCAGCAGGTAAAGCTGCCCATCCATACATTCATCGCAGAGATTGGTTTGCTTGAGATGGAGATGCAGGATCGCAAGGTTCTTGCCGGCTGCGAAGTACAGCGTTTCGCCCTTGAAACCGGGCACATGTTGCCAAACCGTGGATGCCCCAAAGCAGACAATTTCATTTCGTGTTAGTTCTGGTAGGATAAAGTCTCACAGACAATGGTTAGATACGACCCATACACGTTCAAGACAGCCGCAGCAGCTCACTGCGGCTTTAAATCTGCCACCTAGCAGGATATCCCTCTTGCAGACGCGAAGAAGGCAATGGCTATGTCAGTAGGAGGTGTATTAATTTGGATAGTAAACTTAAGGTTTTCATTTCCGTAGACATGGAAGGCATCAGCGGGGTAGTGCGCTGGGATGATGTAGATGTTGGTAAAGGCGACTATGAGTACTTCCGCCAGGTGATGACTGAAGAGACCAACGCTGCTGTTGAGGGCGCTTTGGCTGCTGGAGCTACGGAGGTAGTAGTACGCGATGCCCACGATACTGCCTGCAACATCCTGCCTACAAAGCTGCATCAGGAAGCAAAGCTGCTGCGGAACTGGTCTGGGGGTCCACTTAGCATGATGGAAGGCATAGACGCATCTTTCGATGCAGTAGTCATGGTCGGGTATCATGCAAAGGCTAATACTCCTAACGGTATTCTCAAACATACGATGGAACCAGGCATTGCTGATTTGAGTGTCAACGGCGTTTCGTTGCCTGAGGGTGGTTGGAACGCGCTGTTGGCCGGCCATTACGGCGTGCCAGTTGTGTTTGTGTCCGGGGACGAGGCTATTTGCGACTATAGCCGCAGCCTGCTGCCGAACGTACACACAGTGGCGGTGAAACAGGGTATAGGCACAGCCAGCCTGGGACTACATCCGGAGAAGTGCAAAGAGCTAGTTCGTGCAGGAGTACGACAGGCAATAGAGCAACGCACCAACTGTCAGGCCTATATGCCGCAAGGTCCGTACCGTATTGAGATGTGTCTTAAAGAAGAACAGAGGGCCCACAAGGCCTCGTTCTACCCTGGCGCTGTACGAGTGGACAGCAACACAGTCGCCTTTGAGTCTCCTAATTTCTGGGATTGTGTACTCTTCTTCCACTTCGCTTGATAGTCACTTCTCAATAAACGAACACAAAATGGGGCCGGCATCGCCGGCCCCATTAATGTCAACAAGAGAGATTTGGACATCGGGAATATGATGGGCAGCAGGAAGATGGAGTGGAAGGTAGAAATGGATAATGGTAGCAGACAGCAAGGGAGTGAAAGAAGAATGGCACTGGCTTGGAGAGAGGACTTAGCTATTGGCGTTCCGCAGATTGATGAACAACACAAGGAGTTATTCGTTAGGCTAGGAGCGTTACTCGATGCCTGCAACCAGGGGAAAGGGAAGGCCGAGGTAGGGAAGGTAGTCGGTTTCCTGGAAGACTACATTGTTGAGCATTTTGCGGCGGAAGAAAAACTGCAGCAAACTTCAGGTTATCCGACCTACGTAGCTCACAAAACATTACATCAGCAGTTCGTGGCTGAGTTTGCCAAGTTGAAACAGCAGTTTGAGGCAGAGGGCGCCACAGTGCGCTTTGTGATCCAGGTCAACCGGGTACTGGTCGACTGGTTGGTAAACCACATTGGCAAGACGGACCGCTTGCTGGCGGAGTATCTGAAAGCACATTAGAACAGAGCCTTTACCACCCTCAGAGGGGTGGTTTTGTCTTTCTTCGACCTCGAGTAATGTTTCGCTTAGGTTGCCGAAATTTCTGCTTGCTTCGTAACCACTCTGTGCTATGATATAACTGGAAAGATTATCATTCTCATATGAGAGGCATAGTCATTAGTATGGGGTTTACATGGAGGGAGAGAGACACCTATGGGAACAACTGTTCTGCTTAGTAGTCTGGCCGGACTGGCCACAGGGGTAGGGGCATTGTTCGTAGTAATCTTTGGTCGCCCGTCAGGCCGATTTCTGTCTGCCATGCTTGGCTTCGCGGGAGGTATCATGCTGGCTATTTCGGCATTTGATCTGCTGCCCGAGTCGCAGCACTTAGGCGGACCGCTGAATGCGGTGATTGGAGTTGTCCTTGGTGCAGGACTGATGGCGGCTTTGGACAACATACTGCCACATATTCATCGGGGGTTCAAATCGTCCGAAGGCGCGGTTCTCGCCAACGGTGGCTTAGATGGAGAACTGGACAGTGCTAATCTGCTTAAGTGTGGAATTTTCCTGGTTATTGGTATTGCTCTGCACAACCTGCCCGAGGGTTTGGCCATTGGTGCTGGGTATACCTCTAGTATTACTCTCGGAACAGTCATCATGGTTAGTCTGGCGTTGCATAACATACCAGAAGGTATGGTTACGGCCACCCCATTGCTGCTTGGCGGCATGGAGAAATGGCGGGTCGTTCTGCTGACTACCTTGGCTGGCATGATGACCCCGATTGGAACCATCATTGGGGCTTTGCTGTTTAGCGTTAGCAGCAGCTTTGTTTCCATCGCATTAGCATTCGCTGCAGGCGCAATGATCTATATCGTCAGTGACGAGTTAATCCCGCAGTCTCACCAGTATCACAGCCACACTGCCAACGTAGGGCTGATTGCCGGGTTTATATTGGTTTTCATACTAGGATAGAGGGTATGTCCGCCAGACCGTAGAATACATTTCCATGATGGAAGTTATCGCGGGGAGGCGAGGAAATGCAACCGTTTGAGGGATTTAGGGATTTGGTTTTGGATAGTTTGAATAAGTGGCACGTACCGGGCATCGGCATGGCTATCGTCAAGGATGGCGAGGTCATTCTGGCCGATGGCTTCGGTCTACGCGACGTTGAACAAGGTTTGCCGGTAACAGGGCAAACCTTGTTTGCAATCGGGTCGGCCACCAAGGCATTCACCACCATGGGCATGGCATTACTGGTGGATGAGGGCAAGCTCGATTGGGATAAGCCGGTGCGAGAGTATCTGCCATGGCTGAGATTGCACGATGCATTGGCTACGGAGCGGCTCACGCCGCGTGACATGGTTACCCATAGGTCGGGGCTGCCCAGGCACGACTTGATGTGGTACAACTCCAGCTTCGGGCGTGAGGACATCATCCGGCGCCTCCGGCACCTTGTGCCAAGTAAGGATTTCCGTACATTCTGGCAGTATCAGAATATCATGTATCTGACCGCAGGTTACCTGAGCGGACAACTGGCCGGCGGCAGTTGGGAAGACCTGATCAAAGAGCGGATCTTCGACCAATTGGGCATGCACGACAGCAACTTCAGTGTCGAGGAGTCTCAGAAGCAAACAGATCATTCATTGCCGTATAGATACAACTACCTGAAGGATGATGCTGAACTAAAGCGTATTCCGTTCCGTAACATTGACACTGCCGGGCCGGCTGGCTCGATTAACTCTAATGTGACGGATATGGCCAAGTGGTTGCAGCTACACCTGAATGGTGGCAAACTCGCTGACAAACAGTTCGTGACAGAAGCCAACCTGAAACAGATGCACGCGCCCCAGATGGTGATACAGCAGCCGAGCAAGTTCCCGGAGATGCCATTCTCTTGCTATGGCATGGGCTGGTTCATTGAACCATATCGTGGCTACAACATGGTGCACCATGGCGGCAACATCGATGGCTTCAGTGCCTTGGTCACTTTCATGCCCGAGCAGAAAATCGGCATGGTCATTCTTTCCAACCTGAATGGCACCCCGCTACCCACCGTGCTGGCGCTGAGCGTCTACGACCGCCTGCTCGGCCTTGATCCAATTGACTGGAACGAACGGTTCATGGGAGAGATCGAGAAGGCGCGCAAGGCAAGTCAGGATAAAGAGCAGAAGAGTAGTGCGGAGCGCAAGACAGGGACAACTCCTTCGCACGCCTTGGCCGACTATGCTGGTTCGTATGAGCATCCTGGCTACGGGACGTTAGAAGTGGGGTTGGTGGATGACAAGCTACAGTTGGTCTATAACGAACTGACCATGCAGATGAGCCATTACCACTACGATGTATTCGAGGCTAAGCATGAGGAATTCGACATGACCATGCTGGCCGCATTCACGGGCGACCTGAAGGGCAATATTCACACCATTGCAGTTCCGCTTGAGCCGACGTTAGAGCCCATCGTGTTTGAGAGGAAAGCAGAGGAGAAGATGCGGAAGCGCGAGTTCCTGGAAGCGTTTGTAGGAGAATACAAGCTTGACCCGCCAGGGGTTGTGGTAACGGTAGCGCTGAAAGGCGAGAGCACTCTGACCGCCACCATCCCGGGGCAACCCACGTATGACCTGGAGCCATATCAGCAGACGACCTTTAACCTCAAAGGCCTGCCAGGCTTCAGCGTTGAGTTTGTACTGGACGATGCAGGCAAGGTTGCCTCGATGAAGTTTGTTCAACCTAACGGCAACTTCGAGGCCAGCAGAATATCCTAGAAGCGCCGGATCCTGCCCCTACATCCTCCTTTGGTTGTAGGGGCAGAATTTCATTCTGCCCTGGGTTGAGTGAAACTCAACCCCTGCGCACAATAACACTAGGGGAGGAGAGGCGTCCCGTGAAACAACCCCGCCTGCACTATATTGAACAAGGCCAAGGCGACCCGGTCATTCTGATTCACGGCTTTGGCTGCTCGTCCGCCCAATGGATGTATACACTGCCTGCGCTGGCTGACGCTGGCTATCGGGCCATCGCTATCGACCTGCCGGGCTTTGGCCGCTCATATCTGCCGGCGGAACCAACTACCACTGCCGACTATAGCCAGCAGTTGCTCAGCTTCATGGACGAAATGGAGATCAAGCAAGCCATTCTGATTGGCAACTCCATGGGTGGCTTCGTCTCATGGTATGCCGCAACCCTAGCGCCTGAGAGGGTCAAGGCCTTGGTGCTGAGCAATCCTGCCGGTGCTATCAAGTTCGAAGAGACAAGGCCGGGCACCAAGCCGCGCCGAGGTCTCAGTCCGCACTTTGCCACCGCTCCCTGGTTTAGAGCAATCGCGGGCTCGCCATTGAGCAATCCGCTAACCAGGCGCCTGGTAGCACCAATTATCGCTCGCGCCTTTGCTCCGGGGGCCAAGATTGCGCCAGAAGTAAGAGAAGTACTACATCAGGCGGCCAAGCAGGCGCGCATCGTGTTTGCGAATCGCCTGCGCTGGAGGGCCTTGGACCAGGAACCACGCGAACTGCTTCAGGGCATCAATATCCCGAGTCTGGTGATCTGGGGTGACGAGGACCGGGTCCTACCGGTTTCGGGCATGCAAATCTTCATCGACAACCTGCCGCAGGTAGAGTCCATTGTTTACCAAGGCATCGGCCATGTGCCAATGCTCGAGGTGTCGGAACAGTTCAACCGCGATGTACTCCGGTTCCTGAAGAAGGTGTAGACATTCTCCTCATGATAGGGGCGCAACATGTTGCGCCCAAGGGTCGGATAGGATCCGACCCCTACGTCTCTTCTTTGTGTTTGTAGGGGCAGAATTGCATTCTGCCCAGGGCTTCGTGTTTGTATGGGCAGAACTGCATTCTGCCCATGGCGACCTGGTCTAACTTTCACTTAAACCCTAAACATGACAAATCCGAGGGGTGTCTAGATGAGCAACCGTTATCGCTATATCCTCGTTATCGCTAGCGGGCCAGCTGACGCCAGAAAGGTCAGTACAGAGGAGAACCCTGTTCTTAAAAAACGTCCATAGAAACTAACCAGGGCAGAGTGTTCGTCACTCTGCCCTGGTTAGTTTCTTAGACTACGCTTGTGGGGACGGATCCCTTTGAACCACCCCGAAACTGTAGGGGCAGAATTTCATTCTGCCCTGGGTTGAGTGAAACTCAACCCCTACAAAGGGTGTGGTTCCTGGCACCTCTTTACTCATCCTCCGTGAACCGTACCGGTTCCAACTTGTCCAGCTCCCATTTTAGAGGATTGTTAACTATGTACTCGCGAGCCTGCGCGAGAGCTTTGTCGCTGCGCAAGATATGTTCATAATAGCTACGTTGCCAGAGTGACTCAAGAGCAAGATCGACTGTTTTCGCCTGTTTGGTAACGCAAGCTTTAAATGAGCGCATTATCGATGGGAGCGAGCCCGGCTTAACTGACTGATACTGGTTTAGCTGAACATGAGGGTGCGGCTTGCGGCCGAATATCAGAATGCCATGTAGGTGGTTCGGCATCACCACAAATTCATCCACCCATACGTCGGGGTGGAATGTGGAGATTGATACCCAGTTCTCTCGAACTATGCGGCCGAGCTCTGACTCCACAAACGCCCCGTCAACAATCCGCCCAAGCAACGGTCGCCGATTATCAGTGCAGATGGTGAGGAAGTAAGCAGCACTCTGCGCATAGTCGAAGGTAGAAAGCCTGATGGAGCGGCGATGATTACTCTTTTGCATAGTAGCACCTCCAAACAAAGGTGGTGGCCAAGGGGTAGGGGTTGAGTTTCACTCAACCCTGAAGGGCAGAATGCAATTCTGCCCCTACAAGGGAAAGAGGACGTTCTGCTTGAGGCGGTGTGGGTTAGCTCAAAGGAGGTAGGGGTTGAGCTTCACTCAACCCTGAAGGGCAGAATGCAATTCTGCCCCTACAAGGATCAGGGTTCGACCGGGGGAAGACGTAGGGGTTGAGTTTCACTCAACCCAAGAGGGCAGAATGCAATTCTGCCCCTACAACGGGTAGCAGCCACGAAGCGGAGTAGCGTCCAGTGTGCGTGTTAAGGGCCGAAGGCATATGGAACGGCGCCTGTGCGCCGCTGCCCCTACAGCGATTTAGGACGCGTCGAACATGGAATGGACGGTCGAGGCCCCAGGGCAGAATGCCCCTACAAGAGAAACAGGCTCTCTAGACAACTTTCGCTGGCTTCCTTCCGCCCGGCACCTTGTGCAAATTCTCTTTCCACTTTCCGCGCAAGTAGCGCCATAGGCTTAAACTAAAGCGGAAGTAGAGATCGATCGTCATGGCAATCCAAACGCCCATGATGCCCATGCCGAGGTTGCGGCTGAAGAAGAAGGATAGCGGCAGGCGAATACACCAAAGGCCCAAGAAAGCTATCACCATGGGTGCCTTGGTGTCACCAGACCCACGCAGCGCGCCGTTTAACACGCCAGACATCTGCTGCGGTATCTGCGCTATACCCATCAGCATCAGATAGTACGCCCCCAGGTTAATCACCGCTGCTTCGTTGCTAAGCAGGCTGAATACAAGCCTAGGCGTAAACACAAGGAAAGACGCTGTACAAGCCGTCATGATGATGCTCCACTTGGCCAACTCTTTAACATAACGCTGCGCCAAAGCCACCGACCCGGCTCCCATGCTCTGCCCAACAAAGGCCGTAGCGGCAATACCAAAGCCAACTGCCGGCATGTAGGAAAGCGACTCGGCCGTCAAGCCCTGCTGATGCGCCGCCAAGGGAATGGTGCCAAAACTGACTACCAAGCTGGTCAGCATGATCTGACCGAACTGCATGGTCAGGTTTTCTACTGAAGTCGGCAACCCGATACCGAGCACAGCTTTGGCTTCCTCCCACCGAAAGCGGAACCCCTTCAGCTTAAAGCGTATATCCACCTGCCTGTGCAGCATGATGTACAGGGCTAACACGGCACCCACTGCCTGGGCGATATTAGCCGACCAGGCAGCGCCCACTATTCCAAGCGCAGGGAACCCAAACTTGCCGAAGATCAGGGCATAGCTGAGCACTACGTTGACCAGGTTAATCACCGTCGCTATCTGCATTGGGACCTTGGTGTTGCCAGCACCGCGCATGATAGCACCTGTTACCTGCATCACCGCCATGAAGGGGATACCCCAGACGACGATGCGCAGATAGAGGCTGCCGACTTCCAGCAGTTCACCGCTGGTGTGGTACAAGGCAATGATTAGACCTCTGGCGAAAAAGAACATAACCAGAGTCAGGCTAAGTACCAATGTCATCGCTAACATGAAAGCTTGCTCGGCGTAGCGTCCTGCGGCGTCCCGGTCACGGGCCCCGACAGACCGCGCCACCATAACCGTCGTGCCGGTACCGATAGCAGCGAAGATACCCCAGACCAGCCTGGTAATCCTGTTACCCAACCCAACAGCTCCCACCGTGAGAGCGCCTACTCGACCGAGCATAGCCGACGAGACTATACCAACCATCATCTGCAGCACACTCTCGATTGTGGCGGGCCAGACCATGGCAAAGATCTTGGCGCGCATCTGCGCCGTCGAAATACTATTGGCGTCATCCAAGGCGTGTACGTTTGTCGACAAATCTGCCACCTCAAATCTTTCGCATATCTAACCTAATAGAACAGTTAATTCGCTCGATATGCTTCTTTTCCTCTTCCGACTTGTTACCTTTTGCAGGTTGCTGCGTCTTATAGGGTGAGATCAGCTGAACTCCGCTACGGCCGTAGTGAGGGGTGTGATGTAAATGGCCGGTTTTCTTGATCTATATGACAGTTCTTTTGATGACGTTTACCGTTACGTCTACTTCAAGGTAGGCAACAAGTGGGATACTGATGACCTGGTAAGTGATATCTTCTCCAAAGCGGTTCAGAAATGGTCTACTGTGCGCGGTGACCGGCGCGCCTGGCTTTTTACTGTCTCCCGTAACACAGTTACCGATTTCTACAGGCGGCGAGGCAGGGAAGTGCCAACTGCAGCAGTGACCGAAAATTCCTCGGCAGCGGCGACCGACCTAGCTGAGCAGAGCCTCGCCCTGGAGTGCTTGCGCGAAGCCTTGGGCACTCTCAGCCAGGAACAGCGCGAGCTTGTCAGCCTACGTTACTTCGCGGGGCTCAGGCATAACCAGATAGCCAGGACGCTAGAAGTAAGCGAAGGTAGCATTAAGATGCGAGTCCATCGCTTATTGGGGCAAATAAAGGAGTTGGTGGAAAAGTGTCTGATCGAGTAAACAAGGATCATAGTCAGGTAGAAGAGCACTTGAACGCCCTCAAGCTGGGCATGCCCATGAACGGCGAGCTAAAGAGGGAACTGCGCAGCCGCTTCCAGTCAGAGCCCAAGAGCGCTAAGCGGAAAATCTGGCCTATGGTGGCAGTAGCTGCTATGTTGGCTCTGGTCATCGGCTCAACCAGTCTTGGGGGTCTGGACAATCAGTCAGTGCTTGCTGCCGAGTTGCAGATTGTAGAGCAGTTTTCTTTCATAGACCTCATCACTGGGCAATACGGACCGCCCGCGGTGCACGGCGAGCAGCTCTACCTGCCTGTCTATGACAAAGGTATCTACCGTTTTGACACAACTTCTGTCGTGGCCGGCGAAGGATTAACGCCTGTACTGGACCACAGAAACGCCAACCAGGTAGCAGTCAACCATGCAGGTGACAAGCTGGCCTATATGACCAGCAAGGGGGTCTATATCCTTGATCTGAACACCGGGGAGACCCGTCCAGCCATCGAGGGCGATGATTTCACTATCTATTATGAAGACCCCGTCTGGTCTCCAGATGATCAATCCCTGCTCGTCACCCGTCGTGAGATTGAGTGGCAGGTGCACGGTCATAAACTGATGTCGCTCGAAATCCAACAGATCGACCTAGCTACAGGCAAGGCCCGCAAGCTGGCTGAAGGGTCCAGCCCATCGATTACATCTGACGGTGGCCTGATCGTCTTTGAGCGGGATGGTAACGTGATAGTTAAGGCCCTGCGCAGCCAGTCGTTCTGGCCGTGGGATGGATTGAGGAAAGGCGCTGAACAGACGCTGTACAGGGGCAGGTTCCCGAGAGTCTCCCCAGACGGTACTCTAATCGCCTTTGTCGGAACAAAAGGAGAAATGCGCCTGTTCGACAACGACATACAGGTGCGTGAAAACGTGATGGACGTTTATGTAGTCAACCTAAAGGACCCCTCGGACCAAAAACAGATTACGGCAAACTACCCGTTCAGCTTCACTGACGAAAGAGAGTGGGCAAAGAATGCTGCCCAGGGCAGTGTGCTGAATGTCAATGGCTACTACAGCTACTACAACCCGGTCTGGGGAAGCGACTCCCAGAGCCTGTATGTGCTGAAGAGCGACCATAGTGGCGCTGGCATGCGACTGATGCGGATTTCACTGGCTAAAGAGGGACTCGACCAACAGGCGCTCGTAGCCAAATGGCTCAGTGCGTCGGTCAACCGCGACACTGATGCCGCCCGTGGACTGATGCTTCACCCGCAGGACTTCTCTGCGACCTCAAACCCGCATCCTGTAGGCTATACTCTCGTGGGGTCAGGCCAAGAAAATGGCCTGGATTACGTGGATGCGCTGCAATATGTGGCCTACACCGCCCAGCCCTGGTACCAGGTGCGGGAGCTGCGCTTCTTCCTGGCCCAAGCAGGGAGTGGTTACCTCATAGATGAAGTCCGCCAAACGGCAGACTGGCAGCTCTACTTGCAGAATGGGGCCCTCTATCTGGAGCACACAAACGAACTGCAACGCTTGCTCTCACTGTCTAAAGCTAACCTGCAGGAGCAAGAGCTAGGCGCAATCAGTCTGAGCCCCTCTACCGGTACAGTCTATGTGTCTCTGCGTGGGGAGAGGGGTATGACCATCCATCAGTTGCAGAACGGCGAACTCAGCTACCTATTCGCCGTCGGCGGAGAAGATGCTGTCATCTCCAGCCTGAGCGAAGCTAATGGTTTCCTGGCTATCAACTACACTTACTCGACGGAGCTGGGGCGCCAAAGTCGCGGCATGCTGTTCAGCCTGGCAGACCGCATGCCGGTGCAGATCATGGGCAGGGCCGATTTGGCCTATTGGGCAGATGATGAGCTAGTGCTCTATACCGAGCGGGATGGGCAAGTGGTACGCTGGCAGTATCACCCGCAGTCAGCCCTGTTCAAGCTCTGGCCGTAGCAGGAAAACAGCACACGCGCCCCAGAGAAGACGGAAGTCCTCTCTGGGGTTATTGCTTACAATCTCACAGAAAAAAGTTATGTTCGGCAGCAGGAATACTCTTCCTTAAGGAGAATGGTTATTAATAGAGTCAATCAGTGAAGAGGTGTTAAGATTGGACATAACGGCCCTATACAAGGTAAGCTACGGCATGTATGTTGTCTCATCCAAGCATGAAGGCAAGATCAGCGGTCAGATAGCTAATACAGTCTTTCAGATTACTGCAGAACCACCTACAGTGGCAGTCAGCATCAACAAGCAGAACTACACCCATGAGTTAATCTCGGGAAGCAGGGTGTTTACGGTCTCCATACTGCGGGAAGAAACATCGATGAACTTCATTGGTCAATTTGGCTTTAAGTCAGGACGAGATACAGACAAGTTTGCGGGAGTCAGCCACAAGACAGGCGTAACCGGAGCTCCAATAGTTCTGGATAACGCTATCGGCTATTTGGAAGCTGAAGTGATAGACAGCCTGGATGTTGGGACGCACACAGTCTTTATCGGGAGACTGGTCGACGCCCAAGGGTTAAGCGCTGAAGACCCTATGACTTACGCTTATTACCACCTGGTGAAGCGGGGCAAGTCGCCAAAAGCGGCTCCTACATACATCAAACCAGTTGAGAAGGAGGAACTATTCATGGAAAAGTACACATGCACACTCTGCGGTTACGTCTACGATCCAAAGGACGGCGACCCTGACAACGGGGTGAAGCCTGGTACCCCCTGGGAGCAGGTGCCGGAAGATTGGGTTTGCCCGGTTTGCGGAGCAGACAAGAGCGCTTTTGAGAAGAGTGCATAACCTCTGAACTGAGAAAAGGAGCCTGTTACGGGCTCCTTTTCCGCTTGTTTAACGCCCGTGCATCCTTGCCTGGCTTTAGCAGGATAAACTTAGCAGTTGTCGAACTTTGTTGAATAGAGAGACAGGAATGAGGTGAAGGGATTGCCTGCTAACGGAAAATGCTTAAGCAATCAACTGCTAAAGAGTTACAAACAGGCTGCCGAGGCTTATGGCCTGGACGCAGGCCTGCTCAAAGAGTCCGATACCCTGGCTTGTCTGAGCGAGCTGGCCAAATTGGTGCTTGCAGAATTGCCGGGTGACCCGTTCAGTGAGATAGCTGCCACTTCGAACGAGCTCCTTGGCAGGCTGGCATTCTCTCACCACGGCATGTCGATGCAGAATTTGCTTCTGCAGCTGAAAGCCTATCGCGCTGCGTTTTTGAACGTACTTACACACCACAAGCAGAGCGACATACATGCTCTCTTTGATCAGTTGGAGGTGCGGCTGCTTAGCAGCCTGTTTGCAGGTGAGCAGCAGCCTTTGCAGTGGAGTCTGTCTCCTGAAAGGGGCCGGTATCTGGCCATCTTTGACTATATACCTCAACCCGTCGTACTCATGGATCTTTCAGGCGCTGTAGTACACATGAACCAACTAGCGCAAGACTTGTTTCAGGTTGAGCGTGAGCAGTATCAAGGGCAGCCTGTTCATGACGTATTACCCTGGTTTTCAGAGATTAAGATTGGGGAGTTGACAGGCCGAACCGTCTTGGAACAGACCATCGAGTTAAATGGCTCAACCCACTACACAAGTATCGCTGTAGCTCGCTTGGAGATTGGTCGCGGATTGCAGGGCATCATTATGGTGGTGCACGACCTAACTCGGTTGAAAGAGGTAGAGGAACGGCTCAAGCGCACGCGTCACCGCCTACTGGACATTATCGAGTTCCTGCCTGATGCTACTTTCGCGGTCAACCTGAAGGGTGAGATTACCGTCTGGAACCAGGCAATGGAGGAACTGACCGGTGTTCCCAAGCAGGAGATGATCGGAAAAGGCGAGCACAGCTATTCCATCCCGTTCTTTGGCGAAACCCGCAAAGGAATGTTTGAGCGTATTCTCAAGGGGGTAGAGAATCCGGAGAACGCTACTCAGTACGAGCTACTGCAACATGAAGGGGATACCTATTACGCCGAAGTGTTCGCTCCCTGCCTGCATGGCGGCGAAGGGGCTTATGTATGGGCCAAGTCCAAACCGATGTACAATCTTGAGGGGAAAGTAGTCGGCGTCATCCAGAGTATCCGTGACATAACCGAACGTAGGCGCTACCGCGAAGCGCTGGAAGTGAGTGAGCGCAGGTTGAGGCACATCACCGACAATCTGCTGGACATCATCTGCGAGACAGATGAACGTGGCCAAATACTTTACGTCTCCCAGTCGGCTGCCAGGGTGCTAGGATATCAACCGACAGATTTGCTTGGGACTAGCGTGTTTGAGCTGGTACACCCTGATGATCTATTCATGACGCAAGAAGTCCTGCGCCACGCACAGTCCAGACCCAGATCTGGCAGGATGGAGTTCCGCTGCATACGCAGCGACGGCTCTTATATCTGGGTGGAGACTATCGGCAACACTACCTACGATAGCCAAGGGCAGTTGGAGCGGGTAATCCTTGCTATCCGCGACATATCTGCCCGCAGATCCCTGGAAGACCGGCTGCGCTATCTTAGCTCCCATGACGGTCTCACTGGTTTGTACAACCGTTCATATCTACAGCGCTTGATGAAAGAGCTTGATCTTAGGGAGGAGTCCCACGTAGGCCTGCTGTTTTGTGATGTAGATGGGTTGAAGCTGGTGAACGACACTATGGGCCATGAGGCGGGTGACAACCTGCTGCTGGAACTGGTCAAGACAATTAAGCAATCCTGTCGTTTGGATGACATCGTGGCCCGGGTCGGCGGGGATGAGTTCGCTGTTTTATTGCGGAGAGCAAACAGACAGCAGTTGGATGACCTCTGCACAGCGATCCGAAGATCGGTTGATGCCTATAACAACTCCACTCCCAAGCTACACCTGAGCGTGTCTATCGGTACTGCAGTGAGCGATCAGGGATATATCGCTATGAATGCACTGTTTAAGGAAGCGGACGACAGAATGTACCGAGAAAAACTGCATCGCAGTCAGAGCACTCGCAGCGCTATCGTCCAGACCTTGATGACTGCGCTGGAAGCACGAGACTTCCTGACAGAGGGGCATGCCGAACGTATGCAGGATCAAGTTGCTGACCTAGGTAAAGCCTTGGGACTCGGTGAGCGTGATTTGGTAGATCTGAGGCTGCTGGCGCAGTTCCATGACATCGGTAAAGTGGGCATCCCAGACCGTATTCTGTTCAAACCAGGACCATTGAGCGAGCAGGAAAGAACAGAGATGAAACGGCACTCGGAAATCGGCCACCGTATTGCCCAATCAGCGCCGGACCTAATGCCAATTGCAGACCTGATCCTCAAACATCACGAATGGTGGAATGGCCAAGGCTATCCTCTGGGGCTCTCCGGCGTCGAAGTTCCATTAGCTTGTCGCATCCTGGCTATTACCGACGCCTACGATGCTATGACCAGTGACAGGCCCTACCGGGCTGCAATGCCCAAGGAGCGAGCTTTGGACGAGCTGCGAGCCAAAGCCGGAAGCCAATTTGATCCCGCCCTGGTGCCATTATTTTGCAGGTTAGTGGAGCAGGCTGAGTAGCTCTAAGCCCAGCTTTGGTTGCCGCACAGGATGTCTTCAGCACATCGGCGCTGCCAACGCATCATGACTATTACTTGCTTTTTGGAGGTGCCGTATGCTGAGAGACTCTTTAGTGCCGTTGATAGACATGGTTTTCAGCTTGTCCCATGCTACCGACCTGGTGAGTCCGGCAGTAGCCAATCATCATAAGCGGGTGGGATATATTGCTGCCCGGCTAGGTGAGGAGATGGGGATTTCGCCCAGTGAGCAGAGCGACCTGCTGATTGCCGGTTGCCTGCACGATATTGGAGCCTTATCCTTGCAGGAGCGGCTCGGTGCTTTAGAGTTTGAGCTTGAGCCTGGGCAGCTGCACGCAATAACTGGTGCCTCGTTGTTGGAGGCATTCAAACCTTTTCAGCGCCTAAGTAGCTTAGTTAGGCACCATCACGCCCATTTTGCTACTTCTGGCGAAGAAGTACCCCCGCACAGTCACCTGCTGCACCTGGCGGATCGGGTGGATGTCGTACTGCGTCCGGGGGTTGAGGTGCTGTCACAAGTACCCGCTATTTCCGAGAAGATCGAGATAGAAAGAGGACACCGCTTTGCCCCCTGGGCATTGGATGCATTCCAGTCGCTGTCCACCCGTGAGGCTTTCTGGCTTGACTTGGTTTCGCCTACCTTGGACCGAGCTTTGAGAAAGAGGGCAAGAATGGTCGCCGTGGAGCTGGACCTGTCCGGGCTGAATAGCCTGGCACAGTTGTTCAGCCAGATTATTGACTTTAGGAGCAGCTTCACCGCCACTCACTCCTGCGGAGTCGCCGCAGTAGGCGAGCAGTTGGGCAAATCGCTAGGAATGTCTCCCAGGGAATGTGCTTTACTGAAGGTGTCAGGCTATCTGCATGACTTGGGCAAGCTGGCAGTACCAGCTGAGGTCTTGGAGAAGCCCGGCCGCCTGACCAAAGATGAGTACAATCTCATCCGTAGCCATACCTTCCATACGTACCGTATTCTGGAGATGGTCACAGGCCTTGAGACTGTGGCCACCTGGGCTGCCCTGCATCATGAAAGCCTGGACGGTTCTGGTTACCCGTTCCACTATCATGACGCTGACATTCCCCTAGGCGCACGCATCATAGCTGTCTCAGACGTCTTCACCGCTCTAACCGAGGACAGGCCTTACCGGGTTGGAATGCAGCCGCCCCAGGTGACGAAGATCCTAAACGGCATGGTTAAGCATCACAAGCTCGATCAGGTCATGGTTAATCTTCTGCTCGCAAATCAGGAGCTGTTTAACTCGGTCAGAATGCAGGCACAGGCTGAAGCCAGAGAGCGATATGACAAGTTCTGGAGAAGGTTGCAGTCGGGAGAGACCGCAGCACATCTGTCCGGGGCAGGCGGCTAGGCTTGCCAGGTAACTGCAGACTCATGCCCTGCCCATACGGCAGGGCATATTAGTTTCAGGCAATGACGGAAGGAGGGCGCTTATGCGGCTCTGGTCACTCCACCCCAAATACCTGGATAGCAAAGGCTTGGTTGCGCTCTGGCGGGAGGGCCTACTGGCTCAGGCCGTCCTGCTGAACAGGACCAAAGGCTATCGCTCGCACCCGCAGTTGCAGCGTTTCCGCGCCCAACTAAATCCTCCGGCCAGCATAGGCATGTATCTGCAATTCGTGGCTGCAGAAGCCGCAGAGCGCGACTATTGCTTTAGGGTGGAGAGAATTGAGCAGATTGCTGAGGAGGTCCCCCTCATTCCGGTGACAGCAGGCCAGCTGGAGTTTGAACGCAGACACCTGGCCGGCAAACTCCAGGAACGTGATGCAAGTAGACTGAATGTGCTGTTGGTTCCAGAGCAGCTCGAACCTCACCCGCTGTTCTACACTGTGAGCGGAACAGTTGAGCCTTGGGAGAAGGTTTAGGCAGTCCTGCTCATATACATCCCGCCTGCATGAATAGTAATGCTAATAGGGCAGGCCCTCACCTGCCGACTGCTACTTTGTGGCGATATGAGGAGGGTGCTCATGCAGGCTCAGAAATCGAAGTTACTATCCTGCGCTTTGGTCGTAGCCGTATTGCTGTTGGCCAGCCTGCTGCCTGCTTATCAGGACACGATCGCGCTGCTGGTGGCGATCGACCGGGTAGGTGGTTTCAGCCAGCCAGCTATCGCCTTAGAGCCCACGGTACCGCTGCACCCACTGAGCGGGTCTGTAGAAGGAAAGCTACCGTGGGAGGATAACCAGTCGTTTAGAGCTTTACGGGATAAATACCAAGCAGATACACGCATGGCTGCCTACAAAATTGCCATTACCAATATGCGTACGGGTGAGGACCACAATTTCGCGCATGCAGCAAAGCTCCTGGCTGGTACCGTCCTGCAGCCAGGCGAGGCGTTTTCCATGAACAACAAACTAGGTCCTTACACCATGTCCAGGGGTTACCAAGAAGGGCCAGTCTATGTGGGCGCCAAGCAGCTCTGGGGTGTTGGCGGGGGAGTATGCAAGCTGGCGACTGCCTTGTTCAATGCAGCAGTTCTGGCTGATCTGCCGATCGAACAGCGCCGACCACACAGCATGTTGGTGCCGTACGTGAATCCCGGACAGGATGCAGCCGTTGCCTATGGCAAGCTGGATTTGCGTTTTCGCAATAATACTGAAGCTCCAATCTTAGTCTGGGCGGGCACAGAAGATACAACGCTCTATGTTGGCTTTTACGGAAAACGGCAGCCGCCCAAAGTCACTTGGCACCATGAATTGTTGTTTGTCCAGGATCGCTATACTATTTGGCGTATTAATGAAGAACTCGCTCCTGGAGAAGAAAAGGTGCTAACACCAGGGGCCGATGGCCTGACGGTTAAGTCCTGGGTCGACATTGAATATCCCGATGGGACCATCAAGGTAAAGCACATGGGGGTATACTGGTATCGCCCGATGACCAGGGTTGTAGAGTACGGGCCTGTGCGCTAAGCAAAGCCGGAAAATGAGTCAACTCACTCTTTTAGGCAGGTAAACCCACCTCCCAAACCGAACTGTTTAGGCAAGGGGGTGGGTGTTTTGCTGCGTCTGCATACAGGGCTGTTAGCCGAAGTTTTGGAACAGCCAGAGCAAGTCCTCCAAGGGCTGTCTCATCCTGAACTTGGGCTGTTAGAGAGCAATGTGAACAGCTTCGACAGCTTGGGGGGCATTCCGCCTCTCAGCCAAATAACAGATAATGAGCAGTTGGAAGAGTACTATAGCTATACCAGTTTTCTAGCCGTGAGACACAACGTCAGGGCCTTGGCCGAAAGACTGGCTGCCGTGCCGGCATCAGATCTGTTGGGTTTTGTACGGGAGCTGCTACCCAGTGCCAGCCACGACCCGATAGACGTCTATCTGTTTCCTCTGGGCCACCCGATGGGAGATGCCTACGTGCGCGACATAGAAGGCGTACCAGCCATCTTCGTCAACCTGGCTATTGTCGGGAGCATCTATGGCAAGACGATCGACCGCCAGTTTACCAATCTGTTGCCTGTACTCGAGCACGAGATCTTTCATATCCTCTTTCAGCGGTGGAAGTCGAAGTCTCAGTACTGGCAATCCTATCGTCAGCAGTCGAGGCTCTTGGACGAGTTCAAGGCCGTAGTATTGGAAGAGGGGATAGCGCATTTTGTGGGCCACCGGGGCCAACTTCAGAACTACCTGCGTGATCAGCGCGAGTGCCTGCAGAGGACTCTGAACAAGTATCACGAGACGATGGTCAGACTAAGCCTCGGCAGCGTTGGGGAAACAGAGGCACGCTCGCTGCTCATGGGTGGCGTTGTCGGCCCATTCTTCGAGAAGTATTTAGCCGTTCCCGGAATGCTGGCTGCCCATGCCATCTACCAGGAGCATGGGGTAAAAGGCCTGCAGCGGGCTCTGGATGACGTAACCTATTTTGAGGAAAATGGAGTAAGCAAACTCACCGACATACTAAGATAAAGCCTTGGCTGCCTATTTACAGGCGGCCATTTTTTATTCACCTGGATGGTGAATGGCTTGCATTTGGTCAAGCATAGAAAAGCCGTCCAAGAACTATATCTTACTACGGGGTCTTTTTTGTCAAAAGAAAGGGGTGCAAACAAAGAACGAAGTATGAGGGCGAGCCATTGCCCCTGGGGCTCGGCTTCAACCACAGGGTGGGGTATCTTCCTGCTCATCATACTTACCTTCGCCTGGCGCACATCCGTCGTATAACGGCAGTCACACTGCGCGTATCACCTATTCGGTTAATAATAGCCAGGCGCAATCAAGAAGGAGAGTGAACGCCCTGAAGAAAGTATACGTCTTGGATACAAGCGTCTTGCTCCAATCCCCGCAAGCTCTGTTGGCCTTCGGTGATAACATGATTGTTATTCCGGAGGCAGTCCTGGAGGAACTGGACAACAAGAAGCGGGACGGGGACCCGGAAGTGCGCGCCAATGCAAGGTGGATAGCGAGGTTCTTGGATCAGTTACGTGAGAAAGGACCGCTGCATGAAGGCGTGGAGCTGCACAACGGCGGTATGCTGAAGGTTGAGATGAACTGTCTCGATATCAAACTCCCTTCTACATGGCAGCATCACAAGTCTGACAACCGCATTCTGGCAGTTGCAAAAGGCCTGCAGAGCAACTCCGGTTTGTCAGTGGCTATCGTCACCAAGGACATATTCTGTAGGATTAAAGCAGACATTCTAGGTGTCGCGGCACAGGATTATCGTAATGAGCAGGTGGTCGACCTGCCAGAGCAGTATACCGGATGCAGGAACGAGATAGTTCCTGATAGTCTGATAGACGAACTCTATGAAAACGGCAGTATTCCCTGGTCGGGTCAGGCTCTTATCAATCAGTTCTTCCTATTGCAGTCAATGACCAACCCAGCTCACACAGCCCTCGCTGCTTATGACGGCATGGATTTATGCCTACTCAGGGACAGTGAACCTGGGTTCTACAGCTTCCGGCTGGACACATTGCAGAAGTTCGCCCGCGAAGCGCTGCGCGACGATGATATCCCACTCGTGACCATCACAGGAGCTACCGGATCAGGCAAGACCATGTTAGCCCTGGGGGTCGGGTTGGATAAGGTGAGCGACAACATTTATCGTCGTATGCTGATTTGCCGGCCAAATGTGGGTATGGGAGAGGAGATCGGCTTCCTGCCTGGTACAGAGCAGGAGAAGATCAGCCCGTATATGCGCCCAATCTACGACAATCTCGAGCAGTTGGTTGACTCGCAATCCAGCCGCTATCAGAATGAGAAAGAGTTAGACAGCAAGGTCTCCTATCTATTCCAGTCTCGCAAGATAGTAACCGAGGCCATCGCTTATCTGCAGGGACGTTCCATCGTCAAGCAGTGGGTGCTGATAGATGAAGCCCAAAATCTAACACCCAGGCAGGTGAAAGGCATCGTCACGCGGGCAGGCGAGGGCACCAAGATAATACTGGTTGGGGACCCGGAACAGATCAACCATCCGTTTCTCGATGCCAAGACCAACGGTCTATCCTGGGCTGTGGAAGTGATGAAAGGGAGCCCGCTGCATGCGCACATTACGCTTACCAAGACGAAGCGATCGCCGCTGGCGATGGAAGCAGCCGAAAGAATGCGATAATACGCTTAGGCCCCAGCTATTTAGCTGGGGCCGTTTATCTGTACGGAGCTTTACAGGCTTGGCAGTTGCTGTTATCCTCCAAGAGTAGGATTGCTTAAAGGGAGGGACATCAATGTACAACAAACGCTATACAGCAGGCAGGTTGCTGTTCCTGGTATTGCTACTCGTATTAGTTGCAGCCGGGTGCCAACAGCAACCTGCCAGCTGGGCAGCCAACAGTGAGCAGGACATCAGCAAGCTATGGGAGCAGCACGACCAGGAGTTGCAGCTCAACCATATTCGCTTCCTGACCACGGATGAAATGGCAGGTCGCATGACCGGCAGCCCTGAAGAACGCCTGGCAGGAGACTATCTGGCGGGTGAACTGGCCAGGTACGGACTTAAGCCGTGGGAAGCAGCCGGCCTCAACACATATATGCACAGCTTCTTTGTGGATCGTAACGGTATGAGCCTACATGGGCAGAACCTCATCGGTGTGCTGGCAGGACAGGAAAGTGACAGCTACCTGATTGTAGGGGCGCATTATGACCACTTAGGCATCCGCGACGGCGAAGTATACAACGGAGCAGATGATAACGCAGTTAGTGTAAGTACCGTACTTGAACTGGCACGTAGCATCAAGCAGAGCGGCCTGCTACCTAAACGCACCCTGGTGTTCGTGCTGTTCTCAGGGGAAGAGATTGGCTTGCGTGGCAGCGCGGCCCTGGTAGACCTGCTCAGGGAAAAACAGCTTACTAACGACACTATCTTTCTCAACCTTGAGATGCTCGGGGGCGTCGGTGGTGACTGGATGGACGTGTACGACCAAGGCATGGGAGCAAAGACAAACGTGTTAGCAGATCGAGTACAGCAAGAGATCGAGTCAACCGGCGTAGCCAGTAAACGCTTTCAGCGTGACCCGGGTTCAGACGCACACCCCTTTGCCAACGCTGAAATCCCGTCGTTGACGGTCGATTGGGCATGGTCGCCCGAAAACCATCCGCATTACCATCAACCAACTGACGACTTCGAGAACCTGCGCCCCGACTTGATCGAGCAGGCAACCCGCGCCCTCTACAGCGTGACCTGGGCCCTAGCCAACCGCTAAGATTAACCGTTACGTTCCCTCCACCATAAACTGTATTAGATCATACAGGAAGGGGGGGAGCAATCGTGGCTGGAAGAAGGTTCAATCGCCTAGCCAGGCGGGCTATTCACAAAGAGCGTCGTTTGATCAGGATATACGGCAAAATGGCGTGCTGCACAGCCAACCCCCGTAAACAGCGTGAACTAAGACGCATGCGCCGGGAAGAGATGAAGCATATCCGCAAAGTGCGAGGCATGATGACCTGCCCACCCAGGCATCCGTGGCCGGATGATGACGACTCGCTGCTCTGCAGACTGGCCAGGGCGCTGCGGCGCATCGCCTGCAGGGAGAGATTTTGAAGAAAACCGCCTTACTCAGGCGGTTTTCTCATGCCCAGGTACAGCAAACTACTTAATAGGCCCATTCTAACCTGGTGGTCAATCTCTTTGCCGCAGCATATGACCAAGAGGTAGGAATAGGCTGGTAAGGTGGCGAAATTATTCTAGATAGCGGTAAGAAAGGAGGTCGAATACTTGTCCAAACGCATTGCCTTTGATTCATTTGTCAGCTTGTTCACGCTAGGTCAGTACTCCCTGGAACTGCGCCAACAGGAAGGGCGCTTTATGTTGCAGGCCTTAAGTGCCGGACAGCCCTTCGACCTTCCCTTGCTGGTAGACAAGTACAAAACGGCAGATTGGTTAGTTCAGTTCCTCGGTAAACAGAGCGGTGCATATGAGCTTGGGCTGGCCCAGCTGAGTACCGTTAAGAGTATTCTCAAGGCTGACCTGGACAAACAGTTGGCAATCCACATAGATCAGGAAATAAATAATCTGGAAGAGATAAAGGCGCCCTTGGAGTGGCAATTGGTCTGGCGCTGGAGCTATAGCCGCGATGGGCTTGTGCCCGAGTCACCCATAAGCTACCACGGTGACGGCTGGTTTTTGCAGGGCGACCGCTACTGGCATCTGGACGGTCTGCTACCGACAGATGCAGAATGGCTCACGATGCCGGTGATTAGCGGCAAGCAGCTACCAGAGTTCCTGCTGACCATACTCAATGACTGGCAGGAACGCCAGTTACCCTTCACATCCCGGGTTAGTATCAGCGACGACCCGGTGCTGCGCCTTACCCTGCGGGAGTTGAATGAGCGACGCCTGCGGTGCTTAGTAGAATGGCGCGAGCCTTCAGCCTTAATCTTTGCGCTGCCTGATCTGCCTGGCTACGTCTTGACAGGCCAAGCAATCAGGCCAGGTGTAGCCCTTGATCGCATCGCACCCTTGCTTAGTGATGACGGGCAAACAATAGACCTCGAGGGAGAGGATATCCCTCGCTTCATGCAGGTGCTAGGGCCTGCAACCGTCTGCTTCGGCACTGACCAAGAACAGATTATGCAGGTGCACAGGCTCTATTCCGAACCTGTAGAGTTGGTGCTGGCGGTGCAGCGGGAAGAAGTCAACGGCCTCGGTAGCGTGCAAGCAGTTCCTATGGCTCACTCCGGCGAACTGCATCTGCCGGCCGAATGGTTATCCCGACGCCTGGATGGCAACGAGTTCTTGCGTGTACCCTCTGGATGGCTCTCTGCGGATGCAGTGCACGCAGGCGGCATTGGACGTTTTGGGAGAGCCCTGGACGGGAGCGCGCTCAGCCCCCTTACACTTACCCCAGAAGAAATTTTGGGTAGAACTTCCAGCCGCTTAGCTGGTCCTTGGATGCGAATAGATTTTCCATCGATCCTGCTTCCGGTCGGCGAAACTCCGGAAGATAACGCCGAGCTGCATCTGGATTTCCTGATGCAGTACGGGGTGCCTGGCGGCATTGTTGGCCCGGTGCGCCAGTTTGGTACATTGCTGCTTTGCAAACTAGCGAGCTTTACCAAGCTCAACCCGGACACTAAGGCACTGGTTGTGGGTACCAAAACCTCCCTCGCGGTCGCTGCTAAGAGCCTTAACAGCGTAATCACGGCACGCTTTGACGGTGGGGCTGCCGACCCGCCTGTGGAAGGGGTAAAAGGATTGGTGTTGGCTACTCCCAGAGCCTTGGATATGCGTGCCGGACTGGCACAACAAAAGTGGGATATACTCGGTATTCTGGATGCAGACACGCTGGTTAAGTCCAAGACAACGAAAGTATTCCGTTTACTATCTAGCGTGCACAAAGAGCTTACTCTTGGGCTGTTTGCCCTGCCTGACTTTTACCGCAGCAGCAGCCGCGGATCGGCTCTCTCGCAGGTATTCGACCTCACAGACTATGGATCCCTCGGGCAGCTCTGGCGCTACGTAGTGCGTAACCTGCAGGGTAAGTTCCCGGTTTTCCCTAAATCCATCTGGCCACAGCAAAAGGAGCCGCCTGATGCGCTGGCAGAGTACAGCTTGCCCGGCATACAGGAAGATCGCATGCCCGTTCCAGAGCGCTCTTATTACAGTTACATGCCAAGCATGCCTCGCAAGCAGGTTGAAAAGTTCATCAAAACTGCGAACCGCCTAGTGCACCAGGAAGGCATGCAAACAGATTATCAGTTTATGGCCTATTACCAGCCTACATATGACTATATGACCAGCGAGCAAATGAACTGGTACCTGCACTGGCGTTCGCAGGTGCGTAAGGGTAAGTATCCCGATACCGGCATGGCCTATGTGATTCTGCATGCCTATGAACTGATCAACAGCATCGGCGCACAAAATGTGCTTGACGGGTATGCACAGCTACGGAACCTCTGGCTTAACTATCGCCGGGTTTTCCCGCTGCTTGATGCGACACTGCTCGGCTGGGCCAGCGATTATCTCTTGGTAAACGGTTGCCCAATAGATCCTCTCGAGATCTACCGCGAGGCTGCTGAGCTAGGTGCTAGCGCACAGTATGCAGACCTCTTGCTCGGGTCATATCTGTCCGGCGGGGTAGGCAGTGTGCCGCTCTTTCTGTGGGAGCAGCTCTCGGATTACCAGCTGAGAAGCAGCCGTTTCTACGGAGACGGACATGCCGAGTTGCTGAAGGAGTACATCCCGCGGGCACTCGAGGCGATCGATCAGCACTTACGAGCAAATACTGGCAAGGGCATCTTTGAGACCTGGCGTCCTCGCCGCTATCAGCTGATGCTGCATACACCGTTTCAGAGCGCTATCTACGCCAAAGCAGTTCACCCAATTCGTTTTGGCACCTATTTGCCCTATACCAAGCACGCGCCGCTGCGCCATTTCCTGACTGGCGTGCTCAAGCACAGTGAAAACAAACTGCGCGAACTCAAGCAGTTCCGGGGCCGGTTGCGCGGTTACGCCCTGGAGCCCTGGGTGGAAGCTGCAATAGATCAGATCGTCACTGCTAAATCGGCGCCAGTTGCTGCTACCCCGGTGAGAATTGACCTGGGCAAGGTGGAACAACTCACGCGTGAGTCGGAAAAAGTACGAGAACTACTGCTGAAGGATCAGCCCGATGCGCAGCTGGTAGAGCTAGACCAAGAGCACCGCATCCAACCGATCTCCGATGAAACGCTGTTGAATGCGCTTTCAGAGCCGGAGCTCGTTTTACTGAAGACCTTGTGGCAGTACGCAGGCGCAGTGCCGGATGACATCCTGCACGAGCAGCTCCCCGATCAGTTGCTGGAGCCCTTGGTAGACCATGTCAACGAAGTATTCTTGCGTCATAACGGAGACCTGCTTATAACCTCGGTGGAAGGGGCAAGACTTATAATTGAAGCCCATTTAGAGCTACTGGGTAGGGTTTTGACGGCTGGAGAAAAGGAAGCGTCGTTATCGCCAACCTCTCCAGACTGGCTGGCCGAGTTCCCGGAGGAATGGATAGACTTTTTCAGTAGTCTGTCTGACAAGGAGTGGCAGGTACTAGCAGCCTGTGCAGGGCCCGAACCAGCTATAGGGCTTCGCCGAGTGGCTGACCAGCTGGGCGCAATGCCTGAACTATTGCTGGATGAACTGAACGACCTGGCACTCGATGCAATTGGAGACATTCTGGTCCATCCCGGACCGGAACTGGAAGAGGAGTACAGGCCCGTGGTCCAGAAGGCCATGCGGTCGCGGGAAGAGGTGGTTTAGATGTCTGTAAGAATACCTAAACGCATATCCACAGCGCTGCTCAACTCACTAGGTGCAGGAGTAGTCCCACGCATCGGCCTCGAGTACGTGGCAGTTGGCCGTTCTGAAGAGATCGGGGCACTGCTGAGTGACCTGGAGAACGTCTCAGAAGGTGGAGCAGCTTTTCGTTTTATAGTAGGGCGTTACGGTTCCGGTAAGAGCTTTCTCTTGCAGCTAATCCGCAACTATGCCATGGATCGCGGTTTTGTAGTCGCCGATGCCGACCTTTCGCCTGAACGCCGCCTGTCAGGAACGAACCGGCAGGGCGTAGGCACCTACCGCGAGCTGCTGAAGAACTTGGCTACCAAAACACGGCCTGATGGAGGCGCTTTGCCGGCTATCCTTGAGAAGTGGATTTCGGGAATTCAGGCAGAGGTAGTGCAAGAACAAGGCTTGCGTCCAAGTGATGCAGGTTTCACCGAGGCAGTGGAAGCCAAGATTATGGCAGTGGTCAGCAACATGGAAGGCCTGGTGCACGGCTTCGATTTTGGCACCGTGCTAAGCAGCTACTGGCGTGGCCACCGGCTAGGGGAGGAGTCGCTGAAAGAAGCGGCCCTGCGCTGGCTAAGAGGAGAGTTCGCCACCAAGACCGACGCCAGGCAGGCGCTTGGTGTACGTGTAATCGTGGACGACGACAGCTGGTATGACTACATCAAGCTGATTGCCCGCTTTGTATCGGACATCGGCTACAAGGGTCTATTGCTGTTGGTGGACGAGGCAGTCAACCTGTATAAGATCAGCCACAGCTTATCCCGCCAGGCGAACTACGAGAAGCTTCTAACCATGTTTAACGATACAATGCAGGGTAAGGCTGAACACCTTGGGATCTTCATTGGGGGCACCCCCAAGTTTGTGGAAGACCAGCGCCGCGGCTTGTTCAGCTACGAAGCCCTGCGCTCCCGCTTGGTGGAAAGTCGCTTTATTAAGGCAGGGCTCAGAGATACCACCGGCCCGATTCTGCGCCTGGAAGTGCTGTCATCTGAGGAAATCTTCGTGTTGCTGCAGCGTCTGGCGGAAGTGCATGCGTTGCACCATGGCTATGACATGCAACTAACACCGGCTGACCTGAGGGACTTCATGCAGGCGGTAGCCAACCATCTGGGAGCGGAACAATTACTCACCCCCCGTGAAGTCATCCGCGACTTCCTGACGGTGCTCAACCTGTTGCGGCAGAACCCTGAGCTGAGGCTACGCGACCTGCTGAAGAACGTAGACTTCAAGCCTGGGAAAGACCCGGAAGAGGAAGAAGATGAGCGGCTGGCGGAGTTTGTACTATGACAGATAATCCCTTCTACCGCCTTTCACCGTTCATTCAGGAGTATATCTACCGGCACGGGTGGACTGAACTGAGAGAGATCCAGGTAGAAGCAGCCCATGTGTTGTTTGATACTGACTCACACCTGTTGCTGGCTAGCGGAACTGCCTCGGGGAAGACCGAGGCGGCTTTTCTGCCTGTGCTCACCCAGCTGCAGCAACAGCCCTCCAGCAGCGTCGGTGTACTGTATATCGGGCCGACCAAGGCCTTGATCAACGACCAGTTCTATCGCTTGCAGGGTTTGCTGCAGGAAGCAGACATCCCGGTCTGGCATTGGCATGGCGACGTGGGCCGCAGCAGCAAGGAAAGGCTGGTGCGCCAACCTAAAGGGGTGCTGCAAATCACCCCTGAGTCGTTGGAAAGCTTGCTAATCAACCGTACACAAGTGCTGCAGCCAATCTTCCACGACCTACGATATGTAATTGTCGATGAAGTGCATGTCTTCATGGGGTCGGACCGCGGTTTGCAGATCTTGGCGCAGCTGCAACGCTTGGCCCGCTATGCCAAGCAGGAACCCAGGCGGATTGGGCTTTCTGCAACGCTCGGAGATTACGCTCTGGCTGAACAATGGCTCGGCTCTGGTAGCAAACGCACAGTAGTAACTCCCAGGATTTCAGCCGGAGGACAGAGCGTGCGGCTGGCCTTGGAGCATTTTCAGCGTCCCGACGAGGAAGACAAGGAGAAACCCTTACCTCCAGCGCAGGCTGATCCTTACTACCGTTACATCTTCGGTGTAACTCGCCCTGGTAAGGCTTTGGTTTTCTCCAACAATCGTGCCCAAACAGAAACAGTCACCGCGTCGCTTAGGCAGATAGCAGAAGCCGAACAATTACCCGATGTATACCACGTGCATCATGGCAGCATCTCAGCTCCTTTGCGCGAAGCAGCCGAGGCCGCAATGCGTGACCCGGAGACGGATGCAGTGACGGCTGCGACTGTTACTCTGGAGCTTGGTATTGACCTTGGGCAGTTAGAGCGAGTTGTGCAGCTGGAAGCCCCGTTGGCAGTATCGAGCTTCCTGCAGCGCCTCGGGCGGTCAGGACGGCGCGGTGGTCCGATGGAGATGTGGTTTGTAACGTCTGAGACAGAGAAGACCGGAGGCGAAGCTTTGCCGGAGATGCTACCCTGGCAGCTGCTGCAGAGTATCGCCGTCATTCAGCTCTACTTGGAAGAGCGTTGGATTGAGCCAATTGAGAGCAGCCAGCTCCCTTATAGCTTACTTTATCACCAGACGATGAGCTTGTTGGCGCAGGGCGAGCAGACTCCGCGCGCTTTGGCCCAAAAAGTTCTTACGCTGCCGCCGTTTAAGGCGGTTCATCCGGAAGATTTTCGTCAGCTACTGCTCTATTTGTTGGACATAGATCATATCCAGCGCACCGAAGAAGGCGGCCTGATCATTGGGTTAACTGGTGAGCGAGTGGTCCGCAACTTCAAGTTCTATGCCGTTTTTGCCGATAACGAAGAGTATACAGTACAGGACGAAAGCCGGGAAATCGGCAGCATCATTCAGCCACCGCCCCCTGGTGAACGTTTTGCCCTGGCAGGCCGTACCTGGGAAGTGCTTGAAATAGACCCTAAGCGCAAACTGGTACAGGTCAAGCAGATCTCCGGCCGGGCATCTGTTTCCTGGAAGGGGACTTGCGGTCGAGTACACGGGCGGATTTTGCAGCGCATGCGGCAGGTATTGTTTGAGGATAAAGAATACCGGTACCTGCAACCCCAGGCCAGAGAGCGGCTGAGGGAAGCCCGTCAGTTGGCTGCTGCGCACCGGCTCGATCAGCGCAACATCTTACCGCTTGGTGGTCAGACCTTTGCTATTCTACCTTGGATGGGCACGCGCTCATACCGCACCTTGGATCGCAGCCTGCGCATGCTAGGGCGGGGTCGGTTCAGCATTTATGGCATCGGTGGAGTAGCCCCCCATTTCTTTACCTTGCTTGCTGACACCGACAGCTCGGAGATACTGCAGCAGGCGATAGTGCGTCAGGTGATGGGCCTCGAAACCGGCGAGTCATTAGTTGCGCTCAACGAAAGCCCACGGCTTCAGAAGTATGACGAGTTTGTTCCGGCTCCGTTGTTGCGCAAGGCATTCATCCACGACCATTTGGATGTGAAAGAGATGAAATCCGTCGTCAAGGCGTGGGAATAGAGATTGCATATCTCATATCTCACCGCTCAAACGCGCACGCTACCCATAAGGGGAGCGTGATTTCTTATGTCCAAACACAAGTTGCCATTACTGCTGCTTGTTATGCTTTTGGCTTGCACGATACTACCGGCATGCCAGCGGCGTAACTTGCATTTCCGCCAGCCTAATCCGCGAACAACTCTGGTCAATCCGGAAAACCCAGATAACTTGCCGCCCAACCCGAACTCCGGACTTGCTATTGAACCGCTGGCATTTGCAGAACCTGAGGCACCTGCACCACAACAGTTGGAACAACCGGTGCCTACCAGGCCGAAGGGCAAGTTCCCGGTAGCGATGGCCGGCTTCTTCATAGACATGGGCTCAATCCCTGCCGGACCAGCCTACAACGTGCGCCGCGCAGCCGAAAAAGTCGACGGTCTGGTGCTTGAGCCTGGCGAGGTTTTCTCTTTCAACGAGCTAATGGAGCCATACACCAGCAGCGCAGGCTGGAAGAATGGAGCCACATATGTGCAGGGCGCGGTGGTCAGCAGTCCGGGTGGAGGCGTCTGCAAGGTGGCTACTACCCTGTATAATGTGGCAGTGCTGGCAAACCTGGAGATTGTGGAAAGGCGCAATCACGGACTGATGGTGCCCTACGTAAAGCCAGGGCAAGACGCCACGGTCAGCACTCAAGCCCCAGATCTTAAGTTCAAAAACACGTCATCTGCTCCAGTGATGCTCAAAGCAGCCATCGACGGCAGCAGGCTGATCATGGCAGCTTATGGTTCCGAGCAACCGCCCAAGGTGACATGGCATCATACTGTTATCAAGCGTGAAGAGCCACCGGTGTTAATCAAAGAAAACCGAGACCTGCAACCAGGCGAAGAACGCGTCATTCGCAACGGCAGTGAGGGGATGACAGTAAAATCCTGGATAGCTATTACCTATGCGGATGGCAGGGAAGTGCGAAAGGACATGGGTACCAGTGTATATGCGCCGCTAGCCAGGGTTGTAGAACGCGGGCCTGCACCAGAACCGGAACAAACAGTGCCGACTATGGCAGTTCCCAGGGAATAGCGGTTGGAATTTGCCCCTAGTGCCTACTCTTTGTATCCAAATCTGCGTTTGTCTCATAATATGAACAAACGGAATGTGAGGTGGGGGAGCACACTAATGCTTCACGTTCCAGGTTCTTCTTCCCGTACATCAATCCTCCCCCAAAACAACAGGCAGGATGGTTATTGACCATCCTGCCTGTTTGTTTTATCCTCTATTGCCCGCTTACTCGGGTTTCCAAACTTCCCATACATGGCCCGCT
>JAWLDB010000009.1:0-4129 GCA_041686915.1 Bacillota bacterium | reverse complement strand
CAAGGAGGCTGCTTAGGCTTATCTCCTGAAGGCTATTTGCATGTTTTCCGGAACAGGTGGCTCAGCTCCCAGCAGCTGGGCTGCTGCCACCGGCCAGTTTGGATCACGCAGGATACCTCGGCCAACTGCAACTAGGTCACAGAAGCCTTCTCTTAATGCAAACTCCGCCAATTCAACCTTGTCGAGCAGGCCCACGCCGATCACCGGTACCCTGACAGTTTGCTTGACAGCCCGCGCATACTGCAGCTGATACCCAGGCCAGACTTCAGGCCTTACCGGAACACTGCCGCCCGAACTCATGTGCACCATATCGCAACCGGCTTCTACAAACGCTTCTGACATTTGCACCATTTCCGGCAAAGAATAGCCGCCCTCGGCAAACTCGTCTCCAGATAACCTGACGGTCATCATCGCATACTTAGGGATAGCCTGCCTAACCACCTGAGCCACCTGCAGTGGAAAACGCAAGCGGTTCTGTAGAGAGCCACCATACTCATCCTGGCGCTGATTGGCCAGCGGGGACAAAAACTCATGCAAGAGATAGCCATGGGCAGCATGCAGTTCAAGCACCTTGAACCCTGCAGCCACTGCACGCTTGGCCGCCACAGCAAATGATTGGACGAGCCCATCTATTTCTGCAATGCTTAACTCTGCTGGTACACGCTTATCTGGGGCGAAGGGTATGGGGGAAGGAGCCACCATACGCTCTGCTTCCGGCAGGCACTTGCGTCCGGCGTGCGCCAATTGAATAGCTGGCACACACCCAAACTCCTCGATAATCCTCGCAATCCTCGATAGAGCTGGGACATGTTCATCGGACCAGATACCGAGATCCCTACCGGAAATTCTGCCATCCGGTTCCACAGCAGTTGCCTCGATGATGAGCATGCCAGCCCCACCGAGTGCCCTGGAACCATAGTGGACCAGGTGATAGTCAGTCGGCATGCCATCAGGGGTAGCCGTATATTGGCACATCGGAGGGACTACAATTCTGTTTCTAAGAGCAAGACCACCGAAATGGAGGGGTTGGAATAGAAAGGGGTGAGCTGTCATCAAGAAACACTCCTGTTCACGATGTTATTTACATGGTTATTGTATGATACATCGTGGACAGACAATCCATTCTCACTCCGAATACCGCCTTACGGGATACCCTAAGATCTCTAAGGGAAAACTAGGATGCACCTGTAGGATGTTATGGAAGGGTGATAACAGTGCCTTTCACGTTCCTGACGAAGATCTTGCACAAGCCTACTTCTGACCAAAAAGGGCGACAGAAGGATCACATACAACTGGAAAAGCCATTAACAGGGGACCTTGCCCAAGACCTGGAGGTAATTAAGCAGGCCTTTCACAGCCCACGCAATCAAGACCTTTCCATCAGGTCACAGCGTTATCCCGGGCTGACCAAAGCCATAGCGATTGTCTACCTGGAGGCTATGACCAACGAAAAGACGATTAGCAACCATGTGCTTCGCCCGCTCAACAGCAAGCAAATTGCAGGTGCGGCAAAGGGTACGCTCGACACTATAGCAGCGCTGCTGGAGATACGCAGTAAGGGCGTAAGAACCTACATTGAGGCGGTCGAGCAGATCTTGACAGGCAGGGCCGTCCTGTTGGTAGACGGTGAGTCTGAGGCACTGCAACTTGACACCGTAGGTTTCAGCCACAGAGCAGTAGAGAAGCCGCAAAATGAGACCGTCATCAAGGGCCCGCATGAAGGCTTCGTGGAAGATGCCAAAACCAATCGCTCGCTAATAAGGAAGACTGTGAGAGACCAAAACCTCGTCAATGAAGCCATGGTCTTGGGGAAACGAACCAAAACCCCGGTGCAAATAATGTACATAGATGGAGTGGCAAATCCTCGTTTGGTGGAACAGGTTAAGCAGAGGTTGTCGGACATCACAGCGGACATCCCTAACCTGTCCGTCCTGGAGCAGTACATTGAAGATAGGCCATACTCAATACTACCGTCTGTACTCTGGACAGAACTACCAGACCGTGCATCAGCCTTCCTCCGCGAAGGCCATGTAGTTTTGATCGATAATTCCGCCGGCTGTCTGATTGTCCCGGTTACATTTTGGTCATTTTTCCACACTTCCGAGGATTTCTACGAGAGGTGGGCATACGCAAACTTCATCCGCATTGTCAGGTTTATTGCCCTGCATGTCGCTGTTTTCACGCCTGCGGTCTACATAGCGTTCACCACCTACCATGCGGAAATGATACCCACAGATCTTTTACTGGCAATAGCAGGTACCAGAGAAGTAGTACCCTTCCCAGCACTAGTTGAGTTGCTGATAATGGAAGTTGCCTTCGAACTGCTGCGGGAAGCAGGCGTGCGCATACCCTCGCCCCTGGGGTCAACTATTGGTATTGTTGGAGCGCTAATCCTTGGTCAGGCGGCCGTTGAGGCCAATCTGGTCAGTCCCATCCTGGTCATCGTGGTCGCAATTACTGGTTTGGCATCGTTTGCCCTGCCAAACGTGAGTCTTGGCTTTGCAGCTCGCTTAGCCAGGTTCACTTGTATAGTGTTCGCATCATTCTTCGGAGTGGTCGGGATTGGTTTCTTTGCCGCCGTAGGGTTGGCCTACATGTCCACATTTAAGTCCTTTGATGTTCCGTTCTTAGCTCCGATAGCGCCAAACTACTGTGCATCACATGACATGGTTATCCGTTCACCGGTGTGGAAGCAGTGGTTACGCCCGTTCCATATCAAGCCACAAGACCAGGAGCGCCAGGCAGAACCTGAGCCCTCAAACAAGTGAATGAGCATTCTGGTCAGGGAGGTGAGAGATAGTGCTAGAACAGTCGGACGGCAAGATTGGTTATAAAGAGTTCTTGGCCATTATGCTGCTAACTATAGCCGCCAAACTGGTGCATACTTCGCCGACCTTGTTTTTACAGGATGCACAGACTGCGGCTTGGATGTTGCCGCTGATGTCCTTGCTGGTGGTAGCAGCCCCGTTTTGGCTGCTGCTGTCTGTGCTACGCAAGACAGGCAAGAACCTGAATGAAACAATCTACTATCTTGCAGGCAAGCCAGTCGGGTTCATCCTTAACTTTTCGCTTTTCGTGATCACCCTGGGGGGTGCGACTCTTAACAGCCGTAGTTATGTTGACGCCATGCAGATACTTTATTTCCCAAGAACGCCGCAGGTGATCAGTTACGCCGTTTTTGTCGGCATTGCCATCTACATTGCACTCCGCGGCTGGGAGTCGCTTGGTAGAACATCGACCCTGGTGGTACCGATCGCCGGTCTGGGACTACTTACGCTACTGGTGCTGTCTGCCAGAGAAGCCAGACCAGCCTTCCTCTTTCCCCTTTTGGGCCGAGGCATTCCGGCGCTTGCCACCAAGAGCGTAGTATTTGCCGCTACCTATGCCGATTTGCTCGTTCTAACGGCGATGGCCCACAAACTGCGTAGTCACGGAGCCCTGAAAAAGGGGGCAGTTGTTGGCCTGATAGTAAGTGCAGTGCTGCTCTCGCTGCTGCTGGCAGTCTACATCATGATTTACGATTACACGGGCGCCACTGGAGTACTTTACCCATTCTTGCAACTATCACGCTCCATCAGCCTTGCCCGCTTTCTGACTCAGGTGGAAGGGGTATTTGTTGGCCTTTGGGCCCTGGTAGCTGTTGTGAGGACCTCAATCTATCTATACATGACAGCGGTGATTTTTGGTGCTACTTTCAGGATAAGGGAATATGAACCATTGGTCATTCCGCTCGGAGCTTTGTCCCTATTGCTGGGCTTGCTCCCGGCAAACCCGGTGGTCAACACCATGTTGCTACGCTACGGCGTTCTATACAATGCGACGTGGCCGGCAATCATCCTACTGCCCCCGGTTCTATGGGTTCTGCACAGGTGGAGGTGTAAGCAGATAGCATGAAAGTAGCTATGCGAGTTACATTACTCATCATACTTCTATCACTCGCCATAACCGGTTGTTGGGACCGGGAAGAAGTAGAGGAACGGGCGTATGTTATCGCCATCGGGCTGGACAAGGGAGAGTCTGCTGACCACCTTGAAATCACCTACGAAATCGCTAACCCGCAGGCAGGTCTGAAAAGTGCGCCAGACGAACCCCCGGCGGAGATAATCACGTTGACAGCACCAGACCTGAT
>JAWLDB010000008.1:0-43557 GCA_041686915.1 Bacillota bacterium | reverse complement strand
GCCCGGTCACAAATCTTATCCAGGTGCGTAGTGATGGCAATTTCAAAACCCAAAAACAACTGGTCAATGATGAAGATTACGTACAGCAGGTTGACGTTGCCGACAAAGGCATAGCCTACGAACAGCCCTGCTACAACAGCGTAGTTGAGAGTCAGGCTCTTGCCTTCCCCCCATTTGTCGATCAGCTTGCCAAGCAGCGGGCGTGAGAAAATGGACATCACGTTGCTGATCAGGAAGAGGGTGGCGATGGTTGCAACATCAACACCATGTAGTGATACCAGTGCGAGGGTGGCGAAGGTCTGGTTCATGTGACGTCGGGAACCCGCCAGGAAAGTGAGGATGTAGTAAGTCTTGTACTTCCATCTGAATACCAGAGCTTTGCGTAGGTCAGCCTTACCGCCACGACGCAGTGACAGCTGGAATATACCGCCCAGCAGGGCTATCACTGCAGCAATCCGGAACATTACCCGGTAGTTGAACATACCTTGCAAGTTAGTCAGCACCGGCGTGAGGAAACGGACCAGAAGAGTTGCAGACAGTGTTGCAAAGGCAGCTACGCTGTTGAGCGTACCCAAGCGGGCTGCTCGTTCATTCTGCTTGGAGACCTTCATCACCATGGCGCTCTGCAGCGGGAAATACAGATGCTGACCTGTGCTCATGATAGTCATCGCCACTACCAGCGTTGCAAAGCTGTTGGCTGTGGAGAAGCTGAACAGGCCTAAGGCTACCAGGCCCATACAGAGTGCAGCGAGTATTGATTCAGTGAAAAAGAGAGTGGCCATGGCCAGGGCTGCAGTTAACAGGCCTGGAACTTCGCGAATCCCAGCAAGCAATCCGACTGAGTCAGCACCTATTTGCAGTTCATTGGATACAAAGTTGGTGTAGATGGTGTTCTGAATGCCGCTGCCCATGTTAAAGAACAGGGCTCCGATGCAGATGATCAGGAACGCCTTGTTCCTTCTAAGCGAGTCCATAATCTGGTTCATTAGCTATTGCCTCCTGCGCCGTTTATACAACAATTCTAGCATGTTTCGCATAGCTAAGGAACATCTATTCAGAGTTGTCTGTGCATAATCTACCGCTCATTTTGCAGGAGATGCAGTTGTTGTCGAGAACTCCTACATATCAGGCGATGTACACCTATCGCCACACCAAGCTATTTTGAAGGAGGTCACTAAGTGCTAGCCATCACTAATGCTCGGATCTATACAGTAACCAACGGCGTGATTGATAACGGCTCCATTTTGATTGAGGCCGGGAAGATAGCTGCCATCGGCGCAGGACTGGATATTCCTCCAGGAGCGCGGGTTGTCGATGCGCAGGGACAGATTGTAACACCCGGCTTGATCGATGAACATAGTCATGTCGGAGGCTGGGAAGAAGGTATTGGATGGGAAGGCAACGACATCAATGAGTTCACTGATCCATCCACCCCCCAGGTTTCCATCCTTGACGGCATCAACCCGGCCGACATCGGCTTTGCGGATGCCCGAAAAGGCGGGGTCACCACGGTGCAAACCATGCCTGGGTCGGGTAACGTCATTGGTGGCTTGATGCTTGCTATGAAGACTAATGGCAACATCGTGGACCGTATGGTGATTAAATACCCATCTGGCATGAAAGCTGCTTTAGGAGAGAACCCCAAGCGAAACTACGGTACTCAGGGCAAATCTCCTTCTACCCGCATGGGCACAGCTGCTATGCTGCGTGAATATCTGCTGAAAGCCAAACAGTATGATGCAAAGCAATCGCGCGGGGACAAGGATTTTAAGTATGACGATAAACTCCACAACCTGGCCATGGTCATCCGTAAGGAAATCCCGCTAAGGGTGCACTGCCACCGGGCAGATGATATCTTGACCGCCATTCGCGTTGCCAAAGAGTTCGATATCAACATTACGTTGGAGCATTGTACCGAAGGCCATAAAGTAGCAGACGTAATTGCCCGAAACGGCGTACCGGCCTGCGTGGGGCCTTCCGTTTGGCAGCGGGCCAAGGTGGAGACCCGAGACATTTCGCCCACAACGCCTGGTGCAATAATCAAGGCTGGGGGCAAAGTCGCTATTATCACCGACCATAATATCGTTCCCCAGCACTACTTCCGCATAGCAGTAGGACTCACAATCCGCGAAGGTATGCCGGAGGATGAGGCACTTAAGGCCGTGACCATCAATGCTGCGGAGATTATCGGTGTGGATGACCGCGTCGGTAGCCTGGAAGTAGGCAAGGATGCGGACCTGGTCATTTGGACCGGTGATCCGTTTGAACCGCTCACCCACTGCGTAATGACTATCATCAACGGCGAAGTAGTATATCAGCACAGCGGGGAGGAGAAGTAGCAGATGAAGGCATTTATCAACGCCAAGATCCATACTGTCTCAGGCGAGTCTTACGAACAAGGTACTCTGCTAATCAGCCAGGGGAAAATTGTGGCTGTGGGAACACACGTTGACGTCCCCGCCCAAGCAGAGGTTGTTGACTGCAGCGGAAAGGTTATCATTCCAGGCTTCATTGACACTCACACGCATGTGGGCATGTGGGGTGAAGGTGAAGGCCAATCCAGCTACGACGGTAACGAAGGCACGGACCCGATCACTCCGCAGGTGCGTGCCTTGGATGCAATCAACCCGCTGCACCAGAGTTTTGCTGACGCTCGCATGGGGGGCGTAACGACTGTACAGGTTACCCCGGGTTCCGGAAACCCGATAGGCGGGCAGATGTGCGTGCTGAAGACAGCAGGTACTTTGGTCGACGAGATGGTGTTGCTACCTTTTAACGGCATGAAGGCGGCGTTAGGTGAGAACCCGAAGAACTCCTATGGCATCAGCCGTCGCCGTTTTCCTGCTACCCGCATGGGTACAGCCGCCGCTATCCGTGGTGCTCTTAACCAGGCTAAGGCCTATTTGGAAAAGCGAGAGAAAGATGAAGGAACGGTGCTTGATTTGCGCTGGGAGCCTTTGGCGCAAGTGCTGAAAGGCAAGGTGCCGCTGCGGGTGCACGCCCACCGGGCTGACGATATTGTAACCGCGGTGCGGATAGGTGAAGAGTTTGGTATCAAGATAGCCATAGAGCACGGCACAGACTCGGCCGTAATCGCCGATTTCCTTGCAGAGAAGCAGGTCCCGGTCAACCTTGGTCCTTCCTTCTGGCATCGGGCCAAGATCGAGACCCAGGCTGTATCATTCGAGACCGCGGGGGTTTTGGAGAAGGCCGGTGTGAAACTCTCGCTCATCTCCGATCATCCATTCTTCCCGATTCAGTACATGTCGATTGCAGTGGCTATGGCCCACGCCGCCGGCATGTCCCCGATGGGGGCTCTGCGAGCGTACACACTGAGTGCCGCCGAGATCGTTGGGGTGGATGAGAGGGTTGGTAGCCTGGAAGCAGGGAAGGATGCCGACTTTACCGTCTGGGATGGTTGTCCGTTTTCCATCCGTAGCCACGTGCTCGAGACCTATATTGACGGGCAAGCAGTATATACAAGGGAATAGTGTCAAGAAAGATCAAACGCCACAGCTCAAAGCTGTGGCGTTTGTTTGTGCGTCATTATCTACGTTTGCGGTGGGGATCGTCCACTTTGAACTTAAAATTGAAGCGTTTTGGATCGTCTCTTGAGATACGTTCCACTACCCTATGCTGCGCGCGGATTGACCAATACCAAATGGACAACACGGCAGTAATGGCTAGGACAATCAGCCACCAAAAGTTCCCTATCGTCAAAATCATGCATTTTCAGCTCCTTGAAAGAATGCTGTCGTTAAGCCTAATATACCCTGAGTTACCTATCGTTAAGACAACCCGTATTCATCCCTAGCTTAAGAGGCAGAATACGAGAGAAAGTTATTGGGAAGCAAAGGAGGTAGGCAACTTGGGTGAACGCAGCATACTGTCGTACTTCCCCAGTTCAGGCAAAGCACAGGAAGCTAAATCTGAACTAGAAGAACTCGGTTTCGAGGAGCTGCAGATTGACCGCATCAGCCGCTATCCTTCAGATCTGCGGGACAGCATGCATAATGCAATGACCGGCGAAATCTCTAGTCTGACCAATCTTACACAAAGCACGGCTGCCTATGATGATGCAGCCATATTGATGTCCAGCGACCCGGCCGTCAGTGGTATGTCTTCAGAGGAAATCGCCGGGCGCCATCCGTTCATTCTAACGGTAGTGACTGATGATGAGCACGTCGAAACGGCTGTTCAGGTTATCAAGAAGCACGGTGGATACGTTTAGACAAACCAAGGAGGGACCTAATATGCCTAAAGCTTACTGTGACCGTCATGACTGTAGATACCATTCCCTCGGTGGCTGGTGCCATCTCGGTCACCCGCGCTGGGTAGCAGATGAACCCTTGGGTGGCGATATCAACTGTCACTTAGTTGAACAGTATCACCAAACGTCAGGCTTCAAGGGTGAAAGACATTAATGTGCTTTGAGGGCGCACACGCGCCCTCTTTGTCTTTTCCTCAATCCGATCATTGCCGACGCAGCTATGGCGTTCGGTTCCGTCAGCGTTGTTACTAATGCTTTGAGGCCGCAGAGCGAAGGTCGCTTAATATAGCGGTGAATCAGAACAACCAGAAGGATTGTGTCCGTCTGGTTGTTTTTACGTCTATACAACTGGTAATTAGGGTTATAATTAGCACTACAGACCTAAGGGGGTTAGCAAAATGAGCCAGGCCAAGCGCCAGATTGCCAAGGCAACGCTGGTGATCTCTATCATTTCGGTCGTCGGGAAGGGGCTCGGCCTCGTACGTGAGCAGGTTATTGCCAGCCAGTTTGGCGCAACCGGCCTAACTGATGCTTACTTTGCGGCCTGGACTATCCCCCTGATGCTGGTCGGGTTGGTGGGTGGATCCCTCAGCACTGCATTTCTGCCTGTATTTTTGCGCTTTCTGACCACCGGTAAGCGAGAGGATGCCTGGAAGTTCGCACAGGGCGTATGGAGTCTCAGCCTGGTGCTGCTCTTGACTTCCACCGGTCTGGTCTGGTTGGCGGCTCCGCCCATTGCGCGTCTGCTGGTTCCAAACTTTAGCGCGGCAGAGCATGCTTTGACTGTACAAATGCTACGGATAATGCTTCCGGGTGTTGTGCTGATGGGTACAGCTCTGTTATACAGCGCAATCCTCAATGCTTTCAAGCAATTCGCCTGGCCGGCGCTCGCTCCCACTGCAATGAGTATCGGCCTGGTAGTATCTACGCTCATCTTGTCCGGGCGCATGGGCATTGTAGGCCTGGCCTGGTCAACCCTGGTTGGGGTGCTGGCCCAGCAGCTACTACTGTGGGGGCAGATCAAGCGGCAACGATTGCCGCTATTCCGGCGCGCCCCATGGAACCAGGAAGGGATAAAGCAAGTAGGTAAACTGGCCGTACCGATCCTCATTGGAACGCTATTTAGCCAGCTTTATGTCTTTGTAGACAAGAGCTTAGCATCCGGTTTGGTTGAAGGCAGTATCGCCGCCCTCAACTACGCAAGCAAGCTGGTTCAACTGCCTGTCAGCATTTTTGTCACCGCAATTACTACTGCCATTTACCCTACTTTGGCAGAGTTTGCAGGGCGCGGTGACCGTCTAGCTCTGGGTCGAGCCATCACAGCGGGATTGCGTCTTTTGGCGCTGCTCGTCCTGCCGGCAGCAGTTGGCATGATTGTGCTGCGGGTCCCTATCGTCAAGTTGGCCTTCGAGCGCGGAACTTTCGATCAGCTCGCCACTGGCAAGACGACAATAGCCTTGGCGTACTACGCGGTGGGTTTGTTGGGAGTGGCTAACATACTGTTGCTCAGTCGTGCGTTCTACTCGCTGCATGATGCTATCACTCCAGTAAAAGTGGGAGTTGGTACCGCCGTCCTGAATATTCTCTTGGATGTGGTATTGGTTGGCCCGCTTGGCCATGGTGGGCTGGCGTTGGCTAACTCCTTGTCCGTACTGACTCAAATGACCTGCCTGGCCTGGTTGCTGCAGCACAAGTGGCAAGTACCCCTCAAGGTGCTGCAGCCACTATTGCAGGTCGCCGCGGCTGCCGCCGCGATGGGTGTGCTTGTAGCAGTATTCTACGGACGATTCAGTGCATACGGCAACACCACGGCTGTTCCATTGGCAATTTTGCTGGGAATAGTCTCGTATTCATTGCTGTTGCTAATCTTGGGTAATGAAGAAGCCAAACAGGTGTTTCAGAGGCTGCAGCAGCTATTCTGTTAGTTTTTCTCCGCAGTTGGGGCAGAACTTGGTAGCGTCACCTAGTGGGCTACTGCACGACGGGCAGTGCGGGATGCCACGAATCTCATCCAACTGCATCTGTAGGCCTTCAATCTTGCAGTACAGTTGATCGATTTGCTGACAGAGCTCCTGCAACTGTATATCGTGCACCTCACTCTTTGCCGCATAGGCAGCGTAAAACCGGCTGCCAATCTCCTGCTCAAGGCGGGCTATGTCACCGTCTGCATCGCTAATCTGTTTGCTCAACTTAGCGATTTCGACCATTTCCTTGGACTTCTCTACTGCATTGTTAGCAGCACTGGAGATTCTCTGGCCTAGCTTGTTCATGAACTTGGACATTCCAATACCTCCGTTTCTAGCACAGGATTAAGCAACTGAAACTATGTTCTGCCTCATGTATATGCGCGTGTTATGGCTTTTCTGACAGATATCGCCACGGACCAAAAGCAGGGCAACGAGCCCTGCTTTTATGCTTCTTCATCGTTTTGTGTCTGCTTCAGCAGGTGCGTAAGAACTTCCTGCTCTATTCCGGCCGGAGTCATCCTTTCACTTCCTATCAAAGGTAAGCGGATATAAAACGTAGCCCCTGCTCCAGGTACACTCTCGACCCAGATGTTCCCTCCGTGGCTCTCTGTAATCTCCTTTGCAATGGCTAAGCCTAAACCACTACCGCCATCGTCTTGGTTGCGGGACTTGGATGCCTTATAGAAACGCTCGAATACAAAAGGGGCGTCGGACTCGCTGATGCCGCTGCCGTCGTCTTCCAGGTAGAGTATGACATCGGTTTCGTTACAGGACGCAATCCCAAGTCGGAGGCACCCACCCTTGCGAGCATGCCTGATAGCATTGCTAACCAGATTGCCAAACACCTGGTCAACCCGGTCTAGGTCTACCCTGACTACCAGCCATCCTGCGAACAGGCAATGGTGTTCTACTTGGAAGCTTAGTCCGGCGTCTGTCACATCCAACTTAAACCTTTCTGAGATCTGCTGGAACAAAGACTCTAGAGCGATGTCCCTGAAGTTGAATGATATCTGTCTCTGTTCCAATCGGGCCAACTCAAACAGGTCCTGAATAAGACGTTTAAGACCTAAAACCCGTGCATGGATCACCCTTAAGTAGCGTTGCTGATCTTCTGGTTTGGTCACCACCCCATCCAACAAAGCCTCCAGATAGCCTTGAATTGAGGTCATAGGGGAACGTAAGTCGTGGGATATGTTCGATAACAGCCTTTGCCGGGCCTCCTGCATGCGGATTACTTCCTGTTCTGCTCTCATCTGATCAGTGACATCCCGAGCTATGCCCTCAACAGCGATCAAAACGCCATCATCATCAAAAACTGGTCCTACGTTCATATCCATGAACCGTATGGACCCATCCTTGTGCACCCACCTGGTTTTCACATTGGTTCGCTCTGTTGGCAGGTTGTTCATTAATCTGGGCAAGTCTTCAGGATGCACCATCTTCTTGGCCAGTTCATGGTCAGTATATAGCTCAATCTGCTCATACCCTGTCATACGTGTTACTGAGGGGCTGATATAGTCAAGCCGCAACTCTGGCCAGAAGCGTTGGCGGTAGATAACATCCTGCGCGTTGTCGGCCAGCAAGCGCAGGTGCGCCTCACTCGCTACTAGCTCCCCCCGGATTTTCTGATAATAGGCTATTAGAGTGCCATGGGCGGTAATGATGGCCAACACCAGAGAGACAAAGTTGCCCCATGGTATGAAGGACTCAATCTGTGCCCACAGGGGGCAGCAAATTAGATGCAAGCCCCAAAGGTAAAATGCCAACCCGGTAGGACGTAATCCGGCAATAGCGCGCAGCCCCGGAGAAAGTAGCAGAGTACCTGAGCGAATGTAGGTATAGCCGATGAAGAAGAAAACTGGTGCCAACTGCAGGATTACATGCAACTCCATTCCCAAGGCCAGCAAACTAAACCAATAAACCGCACATGCAATCATGTACCATCTGGTAGGAAAAGGCCTGCTTATAAAGCGAAAGACGCCTACTACCAAGAGTATACCGCCGAGCAACCAGCAGAGTCTGCTCGCTGCAGTTAGGAGGAAGCTGGGGCCCCAGTCGTTGTAAATAGCCACCGTCAGGAAATACATACAGGACCAACTGCCCCAACTGTAAACCAAGTCTAATAAGTATGGCTTTTGATCATGCCGGAAAAGGTAAATGAACACACCCGTAAAGACCACAGCTATCACCATCTGGGAGAGCTGAAACGGCACATACCAGGGCATTGCTTATCGCTCCTTTGCAGCCACGTTAGAGGGATGCAAACTTATACCCTGCGCCTCTGACGGTCAGTACGTATTTTGGGTTGGATGGGTCAGGCTCAATCTTTCTGCGCAGGTTGCTGATATGTACTACCACTGTGCGGTAGTCGCCCAAACTGTTTTCATGCCATATTAGGTCAAACAACCGCTCAGGCGTAAAAACTTGGTTGGGGTGGCGGGCCAGGAGTTCGAGTAACTCAAACTCTTTGGATGTTAGCATTATCTCGGCGTCGTCGACGGTGACGGAATAGCATGATGCATCTATTCGCAGGCCCGGGAACTGGATCGGGCTGCGTTCTGGCTGGAGGATGCGGAGCAGCTTGTTGCGGCGGAGATGGGCGTTAACCCGGGCAACCAGTTCTCCGGGGCTAAAGGGCTTGGTAATATAATCATCGCCCCCTGCCTGGAGGCCCTGAATCTTGTCCTGATCTTCGTCTTTGCAGCTGACGAACAGGATTGGAGCCTTTGTCAACTCGCGGAGTTCCTGACAAGTGTCAATGCCGTTCTGGTCGGGCAACAGGATATCGAGGATGATCAGATCCGGGTTGTTGTCTCTAGTTGCATTGACTGCCGTTGCCGCACTTCCTGCGGATAAAACTTCATAACCTTCTCTGGTTAGATATAGGTTAATTAACTCCTTGATTTCCGGCTCATCGTCAACAATCAGTACTTTTGCTGGTGACACATACAAGCCCCCTTCATGCATCTGAGCGCCCTGTCAATAACAATCCTATTTGAGATATTTACCAGTTGGTAACGCAGATTCCTGCACGCTCCTGCAATAACCCACGCCAACCGTCGCGAATAGACATGCAAAAACAGGCAGGACGACGGTCCTGCCTGTTACCTAATGCTGTTATGCGATTACCTGTCTGCTCCTGGCTCGCTAGCGCTGCCAGGTTGTTTGTTTTGCATGGTTGCAGCCAATATTTGCAGGGCTAACTTCGGCTGATAGGCCAAACTGGTGACTGTGTTCTCATGCATGCCAGTCAAATGAGTCTCAATGACACTCTTCCAATCAATCGGCTCTATCTTGATCTCCTGTTCCTGCACGAAATCAGGCGAGTTGAAAGCCAAAAGATTAATCTTTGCTTTCTGGTCCATGCGCAGGAAAGACACCAGGCTAGCGTTGATGATATCACTCATCGCTACCCCTTTGATTTTCTTTAGTTCTGCGACAACTGTATCCGGAATTTTGACCACTACGGTGGTGCTGCGCCCTGTCTTGAGGCTCATACCATCACTCTCCGTTCAGATCCGTGCTTCTCTTCCAGTTTCCCACTGCTATTGCGCGTCTATGCGCCTACAGATAGGCAGGCGTCTGGCTGAGGATAGTCTAGACTGGTAAGCCTAATGCCTTCCGCTTCTTGTTGATGTGTTCCAGGATCCCGCTTACAGCCTCGGCCGGGTCATTGCCCAAGCCAACCTTGCCTCCAGTTATTCCTTCCAGTCCATCCGTCAGCAGGCTGACCAGGTCATCGCCTCCCGTGATTGGGGGAGTCGGTGAAAGATGTGTGTAGAGGCCATAAGCCAGGGCAAAGATGGCATCGATGGTCGCCTTTTGCTCTAGGTACTGTGGCGCTGTGACAGCTACCGGCAAATCTGAAGTATCTACACCCAAGTGTTCAGCCAGTGCTGTGGTGAGCATAGAAATGCGCCCCGTATCAGTGCACGTGCCGAAGCTTAGAACGGGTGGGATCTTCAGTGCAGTACAAACTTCTCGCAAACCATCGCCTGCCCATTTAAGCGCGTCCGTATGTGCCAAGCCATATACCTCAAGACCGTGGTTGCCACAACCACCGCTTACTACCAAAATGTTATGCTTGATCAGTTCTTTGGTCAGTTCAGTAGTCATATAGTCATGCGGGCCGTTGGCAAGGGTGGTGCAGTTGACCAAAGCGACAACACCCCGGATCTTGTTCTCAGCAATTACCTTCACCAAGGTATCCAGATCATTGCCTATGGCATCCAGCACGGCCTCAGTGCTGAAACCAGCTATCGCCTTCTGCACCTTTGGTGGAACAAAGGCTTCAATCTCACGCTCTTTGCGCTTCTTGAAGTTGGAAATGCCCCACTCAATCAACTGCTTACCTTGGCTTTCTACCTCTGGTGGCTTGTAGTCCAGGATTTTGTCAACTCCTGGGATGCGCACTAGGTCGTTCACGCAGACTAGTTCAATTTGGTACTTCTCGGCGTACGGCTTAAGCCCGGGCGGTGAACAGTTCTCATCCATTGCGAACACGTCGATGGTGCCGGTTGCCAGAACAGGCTCTATGGCCAACCAGTTACCAGTGTGACCAACGAAGACATCATCCATCTCAAACCGCTGCAGCAGCTCCTGGCCCGTCTCAATTGATGCAACGATGTGAATGCCCTTTGCTCCAGCTTTGCGTGCCTTTTCCTGCCACTCAGGTTGTCGTGCCAAGAGCATGGTGCTGATTCCCATCCAGGGCTCATGACCATTGAAGACGATGTTAACGTAGTCTGGATCGAGAATGCCAAGATCCATATTGACTTCATGGGGTTTAGGGGTACCGAATAAAATGTCCTGAACCATCTCCAGTGGCAGCTGTGCTCCGTAGATGCAAGCAATGCCAAGCCGCAGAGCTTTCTTGGCCATGGATACATGATCGCCATCCACGTTAGTCAGGCAGCTCGCGACAGAGTCTTTGATTTCGTGCAATACTCCTGCTGGGTAGATAGCAATCTCCTTCCAGAGTTTCTTGCGTTTCTCTGGGGCGAACTTCTCCACCATTACCGGGGGCTCATCGTAATCTGCATCTAATTGGTCCATTAGAAAGTCTGCCAAACGCGTAGCTTGGTCCTTCAAAGAACCGGAAGTATCGAGCCCGATACGCTCCAGCATCATTTGCAGCTTTCCGGTATCAGTTATTTGGTAGGGGGTCTTGCCTTCAGCGGTTGCCTTCAGGGTTCTAAATGCCTCATAGGCGTGATGTGAGTAGGTGGCTGTACCCATTGCATTGCGAAGCAGCATGTTGCGCATGGGCATGGCGTTGCGGTCGATACCGCAGACGCCCGCCTCTGCTCCCACCTTATCAGAAATCCGGCATGGGCCGTGGGTGCATAGCTGGCAGCTGACCCCCTCCACACAATAGTTACAGCGGATCCTTACCTGCGGATCATATCGGTCAAATACGTTGGAGAGCCCTGCCGCGTGAATACGTTCATACATCTGATTGATAGAGTCATGGACGCTGACCTTGCCGTCCAAAAACAGGTTTCTGGTAGATTCGGTCATCTTGTCGCCTCCTGACAAATAGCCTGATTACTCCAGGTGTGTCACGATAAGTATGTACCTTTACCCAAAGCTGTATGTGGCAGAAAGTGACACGACATGGGGCAGGAATGACAGAGGGGGCACCAGTAAAACTGGCGCCCCCTCTGCATCTATGGCATCTGATTGGCATTTAGCGGGAAAATCACCGAAAACGTTGTCCCCTTTCCGCTTGTATCCACCCTAATTGCTGCTTTGTGTTGCTCAGCGATCCGATGGCAAACTGAGAGTCCTAGCCCTGTGCCAGTCGGTTTATTTGTGTAGAAAGGATCAAACATTCTCTCCAGTACATGGTCAGGGATGCCCGGCCCTCTGTCACTTACCTCCAGCACTACTGCATTAGTGGTCTCATAAGTCTTGATGGTAAGGGTTCCTCTGCACTGCATCGCTTCCAGGCCGTTGCGTGTCAGATTAAGAACCAGCTGGCGGATTTCCTTAGGATCAAGGTAGAGTTCAGGCACTTTGCTAAGTTCTGATACAACTTCCTGGCTAGTCATGAAGGCATCAGCTTCGATTAGGGGCAAAATTGCTTGTACAAGCTCATGCAAGCTTGTGGCCTGGCGGTTAATTGCTTTCGTTTTGGCAACGGACAGAAACTCCGAAATAATCCCGTTAGCACGGTCAATTTCTTCTATCATCAGCTCGATATTCTCGCGGTCAGCGGCATAGGCCGCTTTTCTCAGCATTAGCTGTAGATAGCCACGCACTGTCGTCATAGGGTTGCGTATCTCGTGGCCGATGGATACGGCCAGTTCCCCGGCCAGGTTAAGGCGATCTAACCTGAGCATCTCCTGCTCCATCGCCTTATGGGTGGTGATATCTCGTCCGATAGCGTAGATGAGGTTGCTTTCGTGGTTATGGCTCCAAGTCCAGGAAATCCACTTGTAGTCCCCGTTTTTGCATCGCAATCGGTTTGAGAAGATACCGTGGGTGCCTACTTCTAGCGTTTCAGCTTGCATGCTTGCCGCCAGGTCATCAGGGTGAACGAGATCAAAGTACGAACATGACGTAAACTCATCGGGTGTGTAACCGAGGATCTTCTGCACTGCTGGGTTTACTGCGGTGAAGCTGTGGCTAACCTGGTCTGCTATGCCAATAATATCGCTACACACTGCATAGAGTTGGCGTAGTTCACGGGTAAGCTCCTCAAGTTTCTGTTCGGTCTCGATCTGTCTAGTAACATCACGCCCGATACAGTAACTGTACATTGTCACAGGATCTACCACTCCGACCCAGGATATCCATTTATAGTCTCCTGTTTTGGCTCTATACCTAGCTAGTAAATGGTTGCCGCTTTTCCTTTCAATCAGTTCTCTGTATTGCTCGTCCAAGAGCGACGTGTCATCAGGGTGAAACAAGCAACTGTAAGGCCTAGCTGTGAACTCATCCTGAGTGTACCCCAATAGGCGCTGCACTGCAGGATTAACACGTATAAATCGGCGCGCAGCAACATCCGCTATACCAATGATGTCCTCAGCCAGGTTATATAGTTGATGCAGTTCCGAGTCGAGACGTTGAAGCTCCTGCTCCATTTCTTTCTGGGCCGTAATATCGCGTGCGATGGAATAGCTGTAGCGCTTGTCCTTGTCCAGTACTGTAGTCCAGGATAGCCAACGATATGACCCGTCCTTGCAGCGGTAGCGATTAAGGTAGTTGTGAGGTCCGTCACCCCGCAGGATCCGTCGCCGGTGTTCATTCATCGGCTGGATGTCATCAGGGTGAAAGAAGGTGTTGAAGGGCTGGGCCGTCATCTCTTCCCGAGAATATCCCAGTATTTGCTGAACTGCCGGGTTGACCCGGATAAAGCGTCGTTCATTGATATCAGCAACTGTGATAATATCCTTGGCGGCATTAAACAGATAGTGCAGCTCTCCATCCAACCTCTGTAGCTCCATCTGTTGCTGTTTACGGTCTGTGATGTCCTCCACGGTAGCAACCGCTCCCACGATCTGGCCATCATCACCATACAACGGTTTGCAGCTGGTGATGCAATGCTTCTCTACTCCGTCAGGCCAAACTAATCGATACTCTTCGCGAGAAGTCTCTATACCATAGAACGCAGCCCGCTGTATAGGCAGCTCATGCGGCTGAAGCTCGCGCTGTGCTTGGAAGACCCTCAAAGCGGGAGAGCTTGTGCAGGAGAGTGACAGAGATACTTCTGGTCCAATCCTCAAGAAGCGGGCGGCAATGTCATTATGGATTACTTTCTGACAAGAGCTATCCAGGGCTATGGAAACGCCCCCCGGCAGCAATGAAAACAGCTGTTTGACAACAGTATTGATATCGCAGGCTGCGAGGGACCTGGGCTTGTTGGTCACGTCTGTCACTCCATTCGTTGTAAGGAAAGTTGTAGTCTTCTATCTTTCTATGCGCTGGCATCATAGTCCTCCCGGCAGTGCTGGTAAACAGTTTGACTATTGAGCAAGGTAGCGGGTTTTGACTTCGAAAGCAGGAAGGCAGCCAGGGGGCAGTGAACTAATAGCCTGAAAGCAGATTTCTCAAACAAGAACAACGGAAGGGATGGTCGCATGCAAACAATCGATATGATAGTAAAATCGCCGCACTTCTACACGATGGAAGGGAAAGGCGTCGGCTATAAGAGTGGGGTCGCTATGGCTGTTGACTCTGGCAAGATAGTCGCTATCGAGCCTGAAAGTGTGATTGAGCAAGCTTACCAGGCTGAAGAGACTTTGGACCTGTCGCATCATGCAGTGCTCCCTGGGTTCATCGATGGCCATATGCATACGCCCTTGGCCATTTTGCGAGGTCTGGCGCAGGATACCAACTACTGGATGATGTATGGGCTAGGGCCGTTTAGCGCTGTTGCAAGTAGTGAAGCAATGTTGGCGGGCAGCCGATTGGCCATCATCGAAGCAATCCGAACAGGCACAACAACCTTGGGTGACTATTCTACAGACATGGATCCAGTCTGTGAGTTCATCTACAAGCTGGGGGCTAGAGGCAACATCACTCACACTATCAGAGAAGCAAAGCGACGCATCTACAACCCAGGAGAACTGTATGAGTATGACCCAGCTCTCGGAGAAGCATCGCTTACGGAGAACCTGGAGCTATACGACAGGTGGCAAAACCGGGGAGATGGGCGCATCAAGATACTGTTCGGGCCACAGGGAGCAGACTTTTTGAGTGAGGAGCTGTTGTTGAGGGTACAGAAGCTCGCAAAGGAGCGCAATACTAAGATTCATATGCATACTCAGCAGGGAGACAGGGAGACGTACCAAGTCGTCAAGCGCTATGGTAAGCGGCCGATAGCTTGGCTAAAAGAGATTGGGTATCTGGATGAAAGCTTGTTGGCAGTTCATCTGACCGATGCCGATGATGAGGAAGCCAGGATAGTGGCGGAGAGTGGAGCCTCCATGATTGTCTGTCCGGGTTCTATCGGCATCATCGATGGGATTGTTCCCCCGTCTACTGCTTTCCAACAAGCAGGCGGTAACGTAGCCCTCGGCTCAGACCAGGCTCCGGGCAACAACTGCCACAACATCATCAACGAGATGAAGCTGGTGGCCCTGTTCAATAAGATCAAATACCAGAATCCGGAGATGGTGCCAGCCTGGCGAGCGCTGCGCATGGCTACCATCGAGGGCGCCAGAGCGGTCGGACTTGGTGATTTGGTTGGCTCCTTGGAAGTAGGCAAGCGCGCAGACTTCATCGCTATCGACCTCAAGAGGCCCTCTATGCTGCCTGTATACACCCACCCCATGCGCAACATAGTCCCCAATTTGGTGTACAGCGCCAGAGGAGACGAAGTGGTCCTTTCTGTAGTTGACGGTAGGGTGATTTATCGGGACGGCAGGATTCTGGCCATCAATGAGAATGAGTACCTCGACGCAGTGCAACAGTTCCCGGCAATCATTGGCGAGCAGGCTACTGAACAGTTCAACGCAGTCAACGGCACGAACGCTCAGTTCATGCGAGAGAACAAGCTGTAATACAGGTACCAAAAAAGCGAGGCCGTTTGGTCTCGCTTTAGTTTTCACCCAGGAGCAATAGTAGCAACATCTATTAAACTTCGGCGCATGCATATACTGACAGGGGAAATGAGCTCGTCACAAAAGAGGGGTCCTATCACATATTTCTGCTCTGGGGCATGTCGCACATTCATCATCTTGAGTTCGCGTATGCCATTTATCCCGTAATCTTCTGCGTGCAACAGCGAAGGAGACCATATAGACGAGGACCATGCCAGCTATAATCCATGCCAATCTTATCACTCCCTATTGCAGTGTTGTCTGAGCCGCCGTACCTGGTACACCAGCCCCAAGGCAGCAAATACAGAATAATCACTTTATTATATTATACTCCTATTGGGGTGTTTTTTGCCTCATTGGCAAAGGAATATCTAACAGAATCGGTTCAAGTGGCTAGCTAACGGCAAAGAGACAGCGGGGCATAACAAAACCGCAGGACATGCAGCCTGCGGTTAAGTTCCATCTGTAAGAACTTCGGTAATGGGCAGTAGACCCTGGTTATAAGATTGGATTGAGAGCCAACAAAAAATGCAGAGCATTGCTGCTCTGCATTAAGAACTCAAATGGTGCCGAAGGTCGGACTCGAACCGACACGTGGAAACCACGCTTGATTTTGAGTCAAGTGCGTCTGCCATTCCGCCACTTCGGCTTGCTTTACTAGTATAGCGCGGGTGCAAATCGCTGTCAAGCGAGGTTTGGGAGCTAATTTATGGTCGATAAGCCAATTGGTGCGTTTAATTGCTTGGCAACTTTGCCGCATCGATTGTGCATGCTCATTACATATAATGTCACCTGCCAAGTATGATGGTGTAGCAGTCCGGCTGGGCAAACTGAAGGCGTAACAAACAAGAAAAGAGGAGGAATTCCACTTGACCGTTGCCAGCAAGTTCGCCACTACCGTTGCCAGTGCCGAAAGCGTTGCAGCTAATCTAAAGACCTTTGCACTTGAAACTAAGGATCAGCAGGCCAAGCAGATGTTCCAGCAGTTAGCCCAAACCATGGACAATACTGTATCGCAACTGAAGTCCCGTTTGAATTACTTAATGCAGGAAGAGCCTCAGTATGCTTCGGAAATTCAGCCTACTTACGGTAGTGCCATACTGCCTACTCAGGCAAACCTAACTAACAAGAACAAACAGCGATAATCTACAAAAACCCTCTGCATGGCAGAGGGTTTTTATCTGCCCTGTTTGACGCAAACTAATTGCGCAATCTGTTTGTGTTAAGGGGGACATGACGATGGATCTGATATTAGCCGGCCTGTTCAGGGCTTTTGCCGCGTATGTTGTGCTGCGCTTGGCTGTTTACTTGCTAGGCGCTCGTGAAGTCAGCCAGATGACGGCACTGCAATTCCTGGTGCTGGCCGGCATCACCCTGGCCGTCCTACAAGCTGCTGTCGGCGTCCCAATATCGCCCGTCAATGCTGCCGTTGTGTTTCTTATCTGGGTGGGCTTGTTCGTGCTCGAACGTTACGTACTGCTGCGCAGCCGTACCGTGCGATCAGCTTTGGATGGCGAGCCAACCATTCTAGTTTATCAAGGACATATGCTCGAACATAACCTGCACAAGAGAAGGCTATCCTCCGAGGAACTGCTCTCCCGCTTGCGCCGGCGGAATGTCTTCCGCCTGGCAGATGTGGAAGTTGCAGTGCTGGAACCCGGCGGAGACTTATCAGTATTGCGCAATCCGCAGGCAGAACCCTTGACGAAACAGGACATGTTGGTGGCAGGTCGGCCGACTGGTTTACCTCTGGAAGTGATCATAGACGGGCAGGTACTCCATGAGAATCTTGAAGCCTGCAATCTGAACGAGAAATGGTTGCGCGATCGTATCCGCGCTTATGGAGTGGAGTTTGTCAGTGAAATCGCTCTTGCCACGATTGATGATAACCTCGAGCTCTATGTGGACAAGTATGACGACCATCTGTTTAAGCGGCATAACTTACATGAAAAGCTAGCCAGCAGGCCAGGAGAGAGCCACACTGAACGCAAGCTGGCCGAAGAGCTTGTCCGGGAGAAACCTGTCAGCTGGCCTGAACACAAATACGAAGACTATCAGCTGAACAAAGCAGAGAAAGACAGTCTCCCAAATGTGCCCAATAAGCAGTCATAAACAGTACATATGGTTTAGTGATATGCCCAAAGTGTGTCCCAAAAGACAGCAGGTGTAGACAGTCAAACAGGCCCTTGCGGGCCTGTTTGATTCTATGGTAGTTCAATTTTTGGTTCTTCCGGATTGCGTCGGTACAGCACGATATTGAAGCCGATCACTTGGATCACGTCGGAAGCAGTAGCTTCAGCCAGGGCGTTTGCTACTTCCTTTGGACCTTCTTCACTGGTCTTAAGAACTTTGAGCTTGATCAGTTCCCTTGCTGTCAACGCCTTATCTACGGCAGTAACCACGCCTTCGTTTACACCACCTTTGCCCACTTGGAACAGCGGGTCAAGGGTGTTGGCCAAACCGCGCAGGTAGCTGCGTTGTTTACTCGTTACCATATGTCATCTTTCCTCTCCGGGCTAAGTCAGCCCTCCATAGGTTATCTCTATTTCTACCATACAAATCGTGGCAGTGCAACATCTGCGTTAGATACTACGCCAGAACCAGAAGATGATGGCCCAAATGGACCCAAGCTTCACCAGTGCCGCCAGGAAGACCCCTCCCAAGGCTCGTAGTCCCGTATTCAAAGCTGTACCAAAGGGCTTTCCCTGTATCAGTTCCGCAAGAACGGCGAGAGCAAGTGGACCTGCTATGATGCCAATAGGACCAAGCACTATAGGCCCGAACAGTATGCCAAAGAGTGCGGCACGGCTAGTGCTCTTTGATGCTTGGCGTTTCCTCAAGAGCGCCGTGCCGGCTTTTAGCTCAAGCAGCCAGCCTAACGCAGCCAGTGTGGCTGTCACAGCCCAGAACTGTAGGCTCAGCCCCTGCCAGGCGTGAAAGTAACCGTAGAACAAGATCCCACCAACAATAAGCGGCAAAGAAGGCAGTATAGGGATTAAGGCGCCAGCCATTCCCGCAATGAAGAACAGCCAGGTAATTACTGTAACTAGCGCTTCGTTCAAGGTACTCCCTCCAATGCATCAACTCACTATAGTATAACGTTTCTGTAAACTGATAAACAAACTCGGTATGGCTATTTATGGTGAAACAAACTAGAATGATATAGAGATGGCGTAACGCTCTCCTGGTTATGCCAGGAACAGTTTGGGGGTTTCGGGCGTCTAATACATTGCATTTTTTCGCCACGGAGGGGGGACAGGAATGGCTCTAACTGATGAAGCACTGGTGGAATGTTTTTTGCAGGGCAACAAAGAGGCCTTTGCCACCATAGTAGAACGATATGAGCAGAAGGTATATGGCTTGGCCTATCGGCTGACAGGTGATTATGACGACGCCGCCGACCTGGCACAAGATGCATTCATAAAGGTATATCGCAACCTGGGCCAATTTCGTGGACAGGCTGCTTTTTCTACCTGGTTGTACAGGGTAGTCACTAACGTTTTTTTGGATGAGATGCGTAAACGCAAACGCCGCCCAGTGGTGGCCATTTCTCTTGATGATAGCATTGTTACTGAAGAGGGTGAGCTCAGTCGCGAACTGCCTAGTCACGATCTGGGGCCGGAAGACTTATCTGCGCAGCACGAGCTGCAACAGACAGTGCGCGCTGGCATGCAGAAGCTGCCCGAGGATTACCGGGTTGTCCTAATTCTGCGGGATTTGCAGGGTTATACTTATGATGAAATTGCATCTATGCTGGACATTAACTTGGGGACTGTGAAGTCGCGGATCAGCCGTGCGAGGCTTGCTTTGCGAAAGGTGCTGGAAGAACGGGAACAACACGGCGCTGACTGGCGTCTAACTGATTGAAAGGGGGGTTGAGAGATGTCCTGCAATGAAATTCTGGATTTATTGCCGCTATACTTGGACGATGTCCTCACTCCCGATGAGATTAGCCAAGTTGACAGTCATCTGATTAGCTGTGAATCTTGCCGTACAATGCTCGAGCTCCTAAGGGAGGATCAAGCTGCCCTGCGCAGCCAGCCTGAAGTGCAAGTTCCTTCCTCTTTCCGTCGTGACCTGATGGCACGGATCGAGGCTGAAGAAAGACCTATAAAGCAAGCAAACAAGAATAAGAACGCATGGCGATATTTTGTTCCGCGCTTTTCTTCGCTGGCAGCGGCGCTGCTTCTGATAGTTCTTACAACCAATCTCTACTTCGTTCCCGAGTACATCGAGCAGCGGAGTGTCGCGCAGGATGCACCGCCAGGTGTGGGTATCATGAGCGAAGGGCCAGATGCGCAGCCTGAGAATTTTGCCGTTAAGGGTACCGGCGATGCGCAGCTGACCCGCGTTAAAGAATGGCCGCAGCGTGATCCGCTAATCACCCAAGCCTGGATTTGGTCCACCGGTCTATCTATCGTTGTTTTCTCCGGCGCTGCCGGTTTCTGGATCTATCGGTATCGCAAACAGAGCTAGACATAAAACACACCGCTTGACGCGGTGTGTTTTTTTAGCGGCGCGGTTTCCATCCGCCTTCGGCCCTTGGGAGTTCGGATACTGCTTCTAGCGATACCTTACGACGAAAAGGGACTTTGGGCAGGATTAAATTCTGCTCCTACTGAAGAGCCAACGCGGATTGCATGCGCATCCTGCTCAGGCCACATGGTCCAAGACCCCAGTCCCCGTCCCGCACCGTCCTCGACCACATTCCGCGCGCCCACACTTCCCGAACGTACATGCGTCTTCTTGCGCCTTCTGGTAGAATAATAGAAGAAGCTAGAAATAGAGGTTTGAAGGAGGAGCAAGATGACCAAGAAACCGCGCCTATTCCTGCTCGACGGCCACAGCCTGGCCTTCCGGGCATTTTTTGCTTTGCCACTACTGAGCACTAGCACTGGCCGCTATACCAACGCTGCCCATGGCTTTGCGATGATGCTGACCAGGCTGCTGGACGACCACAAGCCAGAGTACATAGCCTGTACCTTCGACCGGGGCAAACCTACCGTCAGGCTAGACCGTTATGCCGAATACAAAGGTACCCGGCAGAAGACCCCAACAGAGATGTCGGAGCAGATTCCTTACATCAAGCAGATCCTGGATGCATTCCACATACCGATTTTAGAGATTGACGGTCACGAAGCCGACGATATCATTGGTACGCTCTCGGCTCAGGCTGAAGCCGAGGGCCTGCAGACGATGATCGTCACCGGCGACAAGGATGCCCTGCAGCTGGTTTCCCCCAGCACGCATGTGCTCCTGACCAAACGTGGGATTACCGACGTCGAGGAATACGATGTAGCAGCGGTGGAAGCCCGCTATAGCCTCGTACCGCATCAGCTTATAGACTTAAAGGCCCTGATGGGCGATACTTCCGACAATATCCCCGGTGTTCCAGGGATTGGTGAGAAGACAGGCGTCAAGTTGCTTACAGCTGCCGGCAGCCTGGATGTCCTGCTGGCAGAGCCGGAGAAGTACGCGTCAAAGAAACAGCTCGAGCTGCTTACAACTTATGGCGACCAGGCCAGGCTAAGCCAGTATCTCGCCACCATCGTACGTGACTTGGAGCTTGATCTCTCCATTCGGGAACTGAAGCGCCAGGCGACTGACTATCAGGCCCTGGCGACAGCCTACCGCGAGTATGAAATGCGCAGTCTGCTGGACCGCCTACCCGAGGTCGAGGGCGTCGTAGAAGCGCAGTATGAAGAACTGGATGCCGGCGAATGGCTAGTCTTGGAGCAGGACGATGAGTGGGATGCGCTGCAGGTCGCCATGGCTGAGCAGGACACATGCTCCCTGGCTTATCGCCTGCTCAACGACAGGCTGGCGGTAGCATTGTCTCCTGGAGATGGGCGCACCTACGTGGTGGCTGATGCTGGTCATCATGCCGAACGGCTTAACGCCCTCTTGCATCTGGACAACATATCCTTTGTAGGCTATGACCTGAAGGGCGCTATTACCACCCTGGCAGGTTTTGACGTGTCGGTTGGCGAGTTTGGAGGCGATGTGCTGCTTGCCGCTTATCTGCTCGAACCGAGCCAAACCGACTACTCGCTAATCCGGTTAACCGACCAATATCTGCGTCTTACCCTTACCCAAAATGGCGATGATGTGCTGGCCGAGCTGGCAGCCGAGTGCTCGGCTATAGCACCGCTGCTCGAGATGCTGGAAGGTATGCTGGAAGAACGGGAGTTGGCATATCTCTATCGTCAGGTAGAGCTGCCTCTGAGTGCGGTGCTCGGCGCCATGGAACTGCAAGGAGTACATGTTGACAAACACGTGCTAGTTGATATGCAACAGAGCCTCGATCACAGGCTGAACGACATAATGAGCAGCATCTACGAGGCAGCGGGGGAGACCTTCAACATCAATTCTCCCAAGCAGCTGGGAGTTGTGCTGTTCGAGAAACTGAAGCTGCCGATTATCAAGAAAACCAAGACAGGCTATTCTACCGATGCCGAGGTTCTGGAAGCGCTGGCAGATCAGCATGCAGTAGTCAGCATGATTTTGGAGTACCGTCAGCTAGCCAAGCTGAAATCAACCTACCTCGACGGCCTGCTGCAAGTAATCAACCCGGCCGACCAAAAGGTGCATACGACTTATCATCAAACTGTGACGACCACCGGCAGGCTGAGCAGCAGTGAACCCAACCTGCAGAATATCCCGGTTAGGTTGCAAGAGGGCAGGGAGATCAGGCGCGCCTTCGGGCCTAGCCCAGGCTTCGATCTCATTTTGACTGCCGACTATTCACAGATTGAGCTGCGCATTCTGGCCCATATCTCGCAGGACCCGATTATGATGAAGGCGTTTATTCGCGATGAGGACATTCATACCCGAACCGCGGCTGAAGTATTTGGAGTTGATCCCGACCTGGTCAGCCGTGAGATGCGCTCGCGTGCCAAGGCAGTGAACTTTGGCATTGTCTATGGAATCAGTGACTATGGCCTGTCCCGTGACTTGAAGATTACGCGGGCGGAAGCCAAGGCATATATTGAGAGCTACTTCACTCGGTACGCCGGCGTCAAAAACTATATCGACCGGGTGATTAAACAGGCGCGAGAAGACGGCTATGTAACGACATTGCTTAATCGTCGTCGCTACCTGCCCGATATCAACAGCCGCAACTTTAATCTGCGCTCGTTTGCCGAACGAACAGCGATGAATACTCCAATCCAGGGCAGCGCTGCCGACCAGATTAAACTGGCTATGGTGAATATTGACCAACGCCTGCGCAGGGAAGGCTATAAGAGCAAGATGATTTTACAGGTGCACGACGAACTGATTTTTGACGTATGTAAAGAAGAGTTGGATAAGCTGGCCGCTTTGGTCAGGCATGAGATGGAGACAGCTCTTAGTTTGCTCGTGCCGCTGAAAGTAGACCTGAAGATGGGTACCAACTGGTACAACGTCAAACCGTATCAGCCTAGCTAAACAGCAAAGGAGAAAACCATGCCAGAGTTACCAGAGGTAGAAACAGTACGTAAGACGCTGCAGGAATTCTTACCTGGGCTTACGATAGAACACGTCCGTGTTAGCCTGCCGCGCATCATCAAATATCCGGAAGTCGAGGAGTTCGTGCATGTGATCAAAGGACGCTCATTCCGGGAGATTTGCAGGCGTGGCAAGTACTTGTTAGTACGGCTATCCGGCAATTATTCATTGGTCATCCATCTAAGGATGACCGGCCAACTGCGCTACGCCAACCCCGATGATGCGATGCCTAAACACACGCACGTAATCTTCGAGCTTTCAGATGGCAAGGAGCTGCGCTATACAGACATGCGTCAGTTTGGCACTATGTATCTCGCACCTGATCAGGATATCGAGCAGGTTTCCGGCATGCACAAGCTTGGCTGGGAGCCACTCGAGGATTTTCCACTTGAGGGTTTCCGGGAATTGCTGTCTAGGCGATCTACTAAGATCAAGAACCTGTTGCTTGACCAGCGGCTAGTTGCCGGCATTGGCAACATCTATGCTGACGAGAGCTTGTTTGCAGCAGGGGTTCATCCTGAACGGGCGGCAAACACTCTGAAATCTGAAGAGGTCGAGTGTCTGCACGCCGAACTCATCAAGATCCTTCAAAAGGGAGTAGCCATGCGAGGTACTTCCTTTAGCGATTACGTTGATGGACTTGGCAAGAGCGGCGAGTTTCAGCATCAATTGAACGTGTATGGCCGCGAGGGAGAACCATGTAAGCTTTGCGGGGCGATGATAGTGCGACGCAAAATCGCTGGTCGGAGTGCTCATATCTGTCCCTGGTGCCAGACTGAAGAAGCCTAGCTCAGACACGTACCCCGTCTGCTGCTCATATGATGGGCAGGAAGGGGTGAGTAGTAGTGTTCACGATGATTTTGCTGCTAAGCATGGTAGTCAGTCTGGATGGGTTTTCCGCTGCGTTGGCTTACGGGGCTAAAAAGGTGCGGATTAGCCCCATGGCTTTAGTGATTATCAGCTTAAGCTCGGCGTTAACCATGTTCGTGGCCATGCTGTTTGGACAGTTAGCTGCGAGTTGGCTGGCGCCCGAGCTTGGCAAGTACATAGGCGCTGGTATTCTGATTGTTCTCGGGCTATATCTGTTACTACAGCACGGGGCAAGCATTTCAACTGGGCAGAACAACGAACCAACGCCTAAAGCGGTTCCTGCCAAACCCATAGCCCAAATCCGGCTCAGGGCTTTAGGCATCGTCATACAGATTTTGCAGGACCCCATGGCCGCAGACCAGGATAATAGTGGGGTGATTAGCTGGCAAGAGTCATTACTGCTTGGCGTTGCCCTCGCGCTTGATGCCTTCGGCGCTGGCATTGGCGCCTCTATGGCAGGTATGCCGGCAATGCAGACAGCGATAACCATTGGGATAGTTAAGCTGCTAGCCTTAATAACCGGCTGGGAGTTTGGTTACAGGGTACGCGGAGCCCTTAATCAGACACTACTATCCCGGATGCCAGGCGTGCTACTCATTTGCCTAGGGATATTAAACATCTTCTAACGGGAGTGCAATGAATGAAGCGAATTGGATTGACCGGTGGCATTGCCACCGGCAAGAGCACTGTCTCACAAATGCTCACCGAACTGGGTGCTGTAGTCATTGACGCTGACCGCTTGGCGCGCGAAGTCGTTAGGCAGGGATGCCCTGCCTGGCAAGACATTGTAGCCTGGTTTGGGAGGGATGTGTTGCTGCCAAATGGTGAGATTGACCGGGCCAAACTGGGCCAGGTCATTTTTAGTGACAGCACAGCCCGTGTCAAACTGAATGAGTTTACACATCCGCGGGTGATTGCTAGAATGAATAGCATGTTGTCAGACATGGCAGAGCAGGGACATGCAGAACCGGTAGTGCTTGACGTGCCTTTGCTGATAGAAGCAAACATGGCAGAATCGGTCGACGAGGTGTGGTTGGTGGTAGCTAACCCGAATGTACAGCTGGAGAGACTGATGCGGCGCAATCGCTTAAGCGAGGCAGAGGCAAGGGCTCGCATTTTGGCGCAAATGCCGTTAGCCGAGAAGAGGAGTTACGCTCACCGGATTATCGACAACAGCGGAAGCATGGAAGATACAAGGAAGCAAGTTGCTTTGTTGTGGAAAGAGGCGCGGCAGAGCAGTTAACCGACGGTGGCAAACATCCCTTGGTAGCTGCATACATTTAAGCGTGAAGCAGATTGATGTTAAGCTTGTTAGTCTGCAAATACCAGGAAGGGACTTAAGCAGTTTATGATAATAGTTTTACGCCGGGCATTGCAGCAATTGTTCCTGTTAATATTGTTGGTCGTTTTAGTTGTAGTTGCCATCAAGGCTGCGCCGTTTATGGTGCGTCAGCTGTTCCCGCTTCACTATAGGGATATCATCAGCCAACAGGCCGCCGAGCGTGACGTTGACCCCTTCTTAATTGCAGCCATTATCAACGTAGAAAGCCGTTGGAAGCCAAACGCCATATCTCCCAAAGGTGCCAACGGTCTCATGCAGTTGATGCCTGCAACTGCTGATTGGGCGGCCAGTAAGACGGGTAATGCCGGAACTACTCGTGACCAGCTGCTAAAGCCTGAGGTGAACATAGAGCTGGGTACTTGGTATATTGCTGATCTGCTCAAGCAGTTTGATAACAATCTGGCTGTCGCATTGGCAGCATATAACGGTGGGCGTGGCAACGTACGCAATTGGCTGGACACTGGCATTTGGGATGGCAGTGTCGGGCATATCGACCGAATCCCCTTTGGTGAAACAAGGCGCTATGTTCAGAAGGTTCTGAGGCACTATCAGGTCTATCGTAACTTATATGAGTGGCGGTAGGCACAAATCGCTATTTCATCGGGCAAAAGTTGGATGGCTTTGACTGCTTGACAAGCAAGCCAGATGGTCGTATTATAGATAACGTGACGTGAAGATGTGCCGAAGTGGTGGAACGGCAGACACGCTGTGTTCAGGGCGCAGTGAGCGCAATGCTCGTGTGGGTTCAAATCCCACCTTCGGCACCACATCTCATTCACAAACAGCATATGACTTCCCAAATATGTCGGAGTGGCGGAACTGGCAGACGCGTACGTTTGAGGGGCGTATGGGAGACCGTGCGGGTTCAAGTCCCGCCTCCGACACCATAGTAAACTGGCACCAGGCAATGCCCAGGTGCTTTAATTTTCTCCATAACACGCCGAAGTGGTGGAACGGCAGACACGCTGTGTTCAGGGCGCAGTGAGCGCAATGCTCGTGTGGGTTCAAATCCCACCTTCGGCACCATCTTATTTCAAATGCACATTTCTCCAAACATGTCGGAGTGGCGGAACTGGCAGACGCGTACGTTTGAGGGGCGTATGGGAGACCGTGTGGGTTCAAGTCCCACCTTCGACACCACATGTAATCTAAGCACCAAGCTGAGCTTGGTGTTTTTGTTTGCGTTTATGCTTAAGGAATAGTACAGCTCTCTTGGCTAAGTCATATGGTGTATTAGACATTTTGGCGTCCATAGAGAGGAGGTAGTGGGTTTGCAGGAGATCTATGGTGTTGCCATCATCCCATTGATTGTGGGCTTGGTGCAACTCGTTAAGAAGCTCGGGTTGCCTTCACGCTTTGCAGCGTTGCTGTCCGTAGTCCTAGGTGTAGGGGCCGGATTTGTTATGCATCCGGGTAATGTTAGTCAGGCGGTGATTGTTGGGTTAATGATCGGTCTATCAGCTAGCGGGCTTTATAGTGGCGGAAAAGCTCTATCAGGCAAATAGTGCAGGATCTATGGTTAAAGCGGGGCTGATGGCCCCGCTTTGCATTTTGCACGTATCTACGCCTACACGAATAAACTGTATGGGAGATATATACCTCTTTGCAGATTGTACAGAAAGGAGGATTTGTGTTTTGGGGTTAATAACAACATGGCTATTCTTATCCTTTACCGTGGAGCGGCTGGTTGAGCTGGTTCTACAGCTTTTCCCCATACTGCATAAAAGGAAAATTAGGGCGGTGGATATCGGTTTGCTGCTAAGCCTGGGCTTTTCTCTGGTATTGTCCTATGGAGCACGCCTAAACTTCTTCGAGTTATTCGATATCAGGTTTATCTGGCCACATCTAGGGCCGTTTTTCACAGCCTTATTCATGGCTGGCGGCTCAAGCGTAGTGCATGATCTAACCCAGTGGGTGAAAGCCTCGAAGGAAAATGCCAAGCCGGTCAAATAGCTAAACAATGCCACCCAGTATCAAGATAAGTACTGCCACCAAGCTGTTTGCTGTCAGGGCGCACCAGAAGCCGTGCTTCTCGTATAGCCAAACGAGTGTCCAGCCGGCCAATGAGTAGAAGACCAGAGCAACAGGATGAAAATGCATCAGGCCAAAGAACAACCCGGTCACCAGCCTGCCTGAGTGGATGCCAACCTTGGGCTTAGCTAAGGTGCCGTACATCCACACGCATATTATGTACGTTTCCAAGACCGGGATGGCGATCACCAACTGTGCAGACCCAAGCCAGTTGTGGAACTGGTTCGTTACTGTTGAGGCAGGCACTGATGGACCAAGTAACTCGGTCAGCGCAGATACGCTGCTTGAAGATAAGGGCATCAGTGCAACAAAGATGAAGACAGCTGCTCCTATTGCAGGCCATAGCGAAAAACGTTCGCACTCTTTATCGTCTCTCGCTAGCAGCACAAAAACAAGGATAGCTAGAGCCCAGACCATATAGCTGGTATAGAGATAGAAGGAACAAGCGCATGCAATCGCCAGGAGGCCTCTGCCTTTGTCATCGCGCAACACGGGCAATAGGGACAGTGCTACAATAACCGATAGGAACATTAATGGTAAAGACACTCATACATCACCAGTTACAGTCTTCCTTGCATTACCAGTATTCATACCGGTGTAGCTGGACTTTTCTCGGAAACGTGTCTGCTGCTTAAGGCGGTTGAGCTCTAACGTTTGACTTTTCCGCTAACCGATGGATAAGATAAGCAGAAGAATGGTATAAACTTGGGGAGTGTGGCTAAATTGCATGGTATAGTCTTTACAGCCAGCCAGGAGTTCCTGGCAGAAGCTATGGCGGAAATAAAAGAACGTTTTCCCGATTACAGGCAGTTCAGTCTTACCGACGGCGTATTTTTTGTAGAAATGGATGGACAGGCCAAACACATCCGCGATGCTCTTCTCAGGCAGCCTGCGGTGTTCGTTCACCACATGCATCTTGCTGACCGAGCACAAGTCCAGGGTTTTGACGAAATCATGGAGACCGTGCTTGAGCGTCTGAATACTGATCTGCAGCAGGTTGACGGCGAGGCGGCGGTTGCGACCCAGGCGCGTGCTTTCGCTACTCGCTTTGGGTTCACCGCGCGGGGGCTGAAGGTAGCTTGCGATGCGCTGTTGGAAGAACGGGGCTGTAGATCCGTGATTAAGGATCCGGTATGGGTTATTTCTGTAACAGTCTGTGGTGATATGCTCTACTATGGTTTAGACCGAGCTGCTTATAACTTGTCAGACTGGACCGGCGGGATGATCCATTTTCGCAAGGATGCTTCCGACATATCCCGCGCTAAGTTTAAGCTGCTAGAGGCTCTGATACGATTTCAGCCAAGCCTGCCATCTCAAGGAAGGGCTCTGGACTTGGGTGCGGCACCTGGAGGATGGACCTCGGTATTGCTCGAGCGCGGGATGCAGGTACTGGCTGTCGATACTGGAGACTTGGACCCTCGCTTGCTTAAGGCACCGGGTCTTGAGTTTCGCAAGCAGAATGTTAATGACTTGCGGCTACGGCCGGGAGAACAGTTCGACCTAATCACCTGTGATATGAGCTGGAGTCCATTCTTTACCGTTGATATGATCAATCGTCTTTCCAAGTACCTGAAGGTTCGGGGCCAAGCAATCGTGACTGTTAAACTGATGGGTAGAAAGGCTAGAACCACACTTAGCAAAGTACTGCAGGAGTTCGACGACAGTTTGCGGGTTTTGCATGTACAGCATTTGTTCCACAACCGGCGTGAGGTCACAGTGCATTTGGAGCGAAATTAGCTTCTGATAACTGAAAGACGGCTTTGTCTTCTGACAAGCCGTCTTGTGATTCTAATCAGTATTTTCCATAGCCAGAGGGAAACTCAACAGAACTGTTGTTCCGGCGCCTGGAAGACTCTCTATCTTAATAAAGCCGTTCATCTGATCCAACAGGCGTTGGCAAATTGTCAGTCCAAGGCCTGTTCCTGTCTCCTTGGTTGTAAAGAACGGATCGAAGCAGCTGTTTAGGGCTTCTTCATCCATCCCTTTCCCGGTATCAGTGATGGTGACACTCACCACTTCTCCAAGCCGAGCTAACTCAATGCTGATGCTGCCGCCTGCATGAGTAGCATCCAAGGCGTTATACAATAAGTGCAGAAAAACATGCTGCAGGTAGTGGGCGTCGCCGAGTACTTGTGCTGCTTGCCATCTATCAATGTGTAGCCGGATGTGTTTCTGTTCAAACAGAGCCTGCAGTAACTGCAGCACATCCTGCAGGACACTGCTGAGCTCTACCGGCACCATGTCCGGTTCGACTGCTCTGGATAGCAACAGAAACTCCGAGAATATCTGATCGATGCGGTCAATTTCCAGCATCGTCAGTTCACTGTACTCCCGCGCTTTCCCTCCCTCGGAACCTTGAGCCAGTAGCTGCGCGAACCCGCGGACAGCCGCCAACGGATTGCGGATTTCGTGAACTGTTCCGGCAGCCATCTGACCGATCACTGCCAGACGCTCATTTCGCTTCACCTGTTCAGCCAAGGAGAGTTCTGTTGACTTGTCGCTGATGATACAGACTGTGCCCTGCATCCTGCCATGGAAATCGCGTAAGTGACGGGTGCGTATATCGTACTGCGCATCATCTGCACCATCTCCCAAACGGAGCTTGAGGCCAACGGCTTCCTCATGGTTAGCTAGCGAAGGTAGCATCTGTGCCAGGCTGCTGGCAAGCAGCCTCCCAAGGCACTTGAACTTGTCCACATCAAAGATTATCGCAGCAGTATCATTTAGTGCTATCACTCTATTGCGCCGATCAATAGCTATTATCGCGCAAGGTAGGGCATCCAGAACCTGCTGTAGCAGATTTGTCTTTGCTGAAAGGCGGCGGTAATCGCTTCTGTCCTGCAGCATCATCAGTGCGCGGGGTGGGCTTGTGCCAATGCGTGAAATGCTAACGAACACTTGCTGGGGTTGTTGCTGCTGAAGCACCTCAACGACGTATCCCTTGTTCTGGCCTCTCTCCAATACGCTAAGGGTTTGCTTGCCTGCGCCTGGAATGTTAAGTAAGCTCTCGAGGCGCTGAGCCGAAGACCCAAGCAGAAGGTTGGGGGAGAGGTTGAGCATGCGAGTAGCCTCTGTGTTGGCGTATTCTACTGATCCAGAACTGTCGAGGATAACTACTCCAAACGGGAGGCCATCGTTTTCAGTCTTTGGGAAAGCATCAGACGTTTTTTGGTCAGACTGCACCTGTTGAGTGGCTACACGCTTAGTTGGTGTCCGCCCACGCAACACCCAAGGTAATCCAAGAGCAACCGTCATGTAGAAAAGTATCAAGCCTATTTGCAGCAAATGCAGAGGCAGTTGTTGCTCTGCTCGTGCCTCCTGAAAGTATAGGGTGTGTTGAACGTCGTGTTGGTCAGTGAACTCTACTTGGCCCATTAAGTCATTATTGTTGTCCGCAACGCCGAGTATGCCGACCTCCTGAATGGGCCGATCAATGGATAAATGGGTTTCTGGATGCAGTATCTGGTGTTGTTCTACTACGTCGTTCAGCACAGACAGCAAATCCAGGGACTGCGTATTTGCCATCACCCTGGAGTTGACAATCATTCTGTTGGCTAGCTCCTGCAATTCCATTTGCCTGGACAGTTGCGCTTGGTTTACCAAACTGGAAGGAAAGAATACAAAGGCCACTAGTAGCACCATCGCACCCAGTATCATCTGTAGTCCCCACAGGGATAGTGGGAGCAGGGGCGTTGCCTTGGCCTTAGGAAGAAGACTGAACAACCTGAGACCACCTTTCAAAACCTGTGCAGGCATTAGCCTGCAGCTATATGCCCTTCAAAGGGCATTATTTGGGCGTTAGCTTGCCGCCCAGGCTCTATTATTTCTGATGTCACAATGTAAATCCTTCCTGTTTGAGAAAATAGTTCAGGCGTTTTTGTATCCCATCTGGCTGACCAATCAAGTTTTGCAGGCTAGCCAACATAGCCGGCACCTTGCCTGGGCAGTCTAAAACAGGACGGGTTGGAGTACCTGACATCGCAAAGGAAGGAGCTGAAGTCTTGGTAGCAAATATAGCTTTATTCATTGACTATGAGAACGTACACTGGAGCATGAAAAACAACTATTCAGTTGTACCTCAGCCGGGTAGGTTAATCGATTTGATAAAACAGGAAACCCAGAAAGAGGGCCAAGTGGTCTTGATGATGGCTTATGCAGATTTTGATCAGCACGAGTTCAAGGGCCTGCAAACCGAACTGCAAAGACGTAGTGTGGAGCCCCGGCATGTATTCTCAAAGGCATCACCAGAAGGTATACGCAAAAACGCGGCTGACATTGAGTTGTCCTTAGACGCATTGGAACTCATGTATACCCGGGATGACATTGATACTTATGTCCTGGTCTGTGGTGATCGCGATATGATTCAGCTGATTCGTAAGCTGCACACGCGCAACAAGCGTGTGCATGTAATCGGCGTGTCGCGTACCACGAGCAACGATCTGATGATGTTCGCTGATGATTTTACCCAGATCGAGGGCATGCTGGGCATATCGCCTGTTCGAGCTGTTGCCGTGGAACACACTCCTCGATTGGAGCTTGGCATGCTTATTCAACGTTTGGATACCCTGGAAAAGGGCAATTTGCCCTTTGTAGGGCTAAAAATGCTGATTAATAAGCTGCTGACCGGCATGGGCGATCCACAAGCCCTAATAAACCAGTCAATCGGTGAAGAGATTATCGTCACGTACTCCGTACCCAACCCCTACAAACCTGAGTTTCCGACAACAGCCTGCAAGTTAAACCGCGAGCATCCACTGGTAGCTGGCACTCTGTCGAAAAAGAGTGAGCAGGTTGACGAGCAGGTCTTAGAGGTGTAGAAAACACCAATTGCACAAGTCAGGAAGTAGTGAGGGGTGCCACAGGTGGCACCCCTCATTCTGGTTTAGTCTATACCCATACGAGCCATAGGAAGATAGCGGCTGACCCTACTGCTGCCAGAGTGAAAGGCAGCCCAATCGAGACGAATTCCCCAAATGATACGTTTACCCCACGTTTGCGTAGCATTCCCATTGCTACTACGTTAGCAGAGGCACCGATAGGGGTGATATTACCCCCAAGAGACGTTCCAACAAGCAGTCCAAACATCAGCAAGTATGGCGATGCGCCCAAGGCAACGGCTACTTGCTGCGCAACCGGCAGCATGGCAATCGTGTATGGGATGTTATCCACAAAAGCCGAAACCACTACTGAGAACCAGACAAGTACCATAAAGGCTACGAAGGCGCTGCCCCCCGTCAGGTTGGTGATGCCATCAGCCAACATTCCGACAATTCCAGTAACGGAGAGGCTGCCAACCAGGATGAAGATACCTATCAAGAAGAAGAACGTCTCCCAATCGAGCTTGAACACACTAATGGGTAGCTTGCCCCAAACACTGTTCCAGACCAAGCCGATGATGCCATAGACAACTGTGATCAGCCCGATGACATAGTCTGGCTTTGCTGGAATAAAGCCAACGCCTGCCAAGGTTGCTACGAGCGCCACCAGCAGCCAGGTGGGCGTCCAGGTTAGTACTACACTTGCTTGCCGCAACTTAATAGGTTGCCGCATCTTGCGGAACAAGAACCATAGCATCAGAGTGGCGGTCACAGCACCAAGCTCAACGGCGAAGAAGATACTTGGTTTACCCTGCAGGAAAAAGAAATCCATGAAATTCATCTTGGCAGTTGTTGCCAAAATGATGCTGGTCGAATCGCCAATCATGGTGGCCGTCCCCTGCAGGTTGGATGATATAGCAATGCCAATCAGAAATGGAGCAGGAGAAATCTTCAGTCGATGAGCTATGTCAAAAGCAATGGGAGCGACAATCAAGACGGTTGCTACGTTGTCTACAAAGGAAGAGATAAAACCGGAAAAGGCGCTAACTGCAACTAGGGCTAGGCCGGCAGTTCGAACACGCGCCACTACTCTTCCGGCCAGATAATCTGGCGCTCGTGAAGCGATGAAGAGCTCCGCCAGGACCATCGTTCCCCAAAATATCCCGAGAACGTTGTAATTGATTGAAGCAAGCGCGTCATATGGAGTTATAGCTCCTGTGAGCAGAAGTAGTGCTCCGGCAAGAAAAACGATTAGAATTGGGCGGGCAGCGCGTGCAATGATCAGCACATAAGCAAGCACAAAGATAGACGCCGCTAGAATAGGGGGGCTTGGTAGCATGGGATTACAACACCTCTCTTGTTGTTATTGTATCGCCGAGCAAAGGAAAAAGACCTTCGCCGCGTGGGGCGAAGGTCTTGCATCAAAACTTGCGTTTTGTGTTCGGGCCGGCGAAGAGCGTGTTGACGACCCGAGCATGGCTGTGAAGCCATAGCTACTCCCCTTCATCATCTAACATTATATGTTCAGGCCCCGCAACCCGTCAACAAGCTTTCACCTGCAAAATCAGTGTATTCTCGGCCGTTATCGCTGCGGGTATGGTTTAGCTGGTGGCAGTTTATGCTAAACTTCTAGATGGGTGCCGGGTCGCTTATGTGTCGCTGCATCTGGTTGACAATAACCTGGCTGTAGTGGATAATGGGAAAAGCGATTTAGGGGCGTCGTAATAGGCGTCATGGCGCTTTGTTGCGCTATTTGTGAAAGATTTGCCCGTTTACGGGTGTTAGAGATAAGGAGCGAGTGCGATGACGTCTCTGTTGGTCCACGGTCAAACTCGCCTCTCCGGCTGTGTGCCGGTAGGCGGCTCTAAGTACGTGGCGCTAGCTGCAATTCCTGCGGCTCTGCTGGCTGATACCCCTAGCACTATTGAAAACTTACCTAATATTAGTGATGTAGAAGTCTTTGCGGAAATTCTGCGTCAGTTGGGCGCCAAGGTGGAATACACCCACCAGGGGTGGATGACGATTGACCCTTCCGGTCTGCGGAACGAGGTTGCTAATCAACCCTTGGTCAAAAAGATGCGCGCTTCCTATTATCTACTTGGGGCAATGCTTGCTCGCTTTGGTGAGGCTCAGGTAGCTCTTCCAGGCGGAGATGATATAGGACCTCGTCCAATCGACCAACACCTTAAGGGTTTCCGTGCGCTTGGATCTGAGACGGCGATTGAGCACGGTATTGTAAAAGTAAAGGCAAGACAGCTTGCTGGCCATACCATCTATCTGGATGTTCTAACTGTTGGGGCTACCGTCAATCTGATGCTGGCTGCGGTGCTGTCAGAGGGATCCACCACCATTTTCAATGCATATCGTGGCCCGTTCATCGTTGACCTGGCCAGCTTCCTAAATGCCATGGGTGCCCGCATTTTTGGCGCTGGTACAGAGACTATTCGCATTCATGGCGTCAAGTCGCTGCATGGATGCCGGCATGCCATTATTCCCGACCAGAGTGAAGCAGCTACGCTGATGGTGGCTGCTGCCATGACTAGGGGCGACGTACTTGTGACGAACACCATTCCAGACCATTTAGATGCTATCATTGCCAAGCTGCACGAGGCTGGCGTTGATGTCACTGTATCAGATGATAAGATACGAGTACGTAATGACAGCCGGGTAAGGCCTGTGAACGTAAAGACTTTGCCCTTGCCTGGCTTCTTCACCGATTTCCAGGCGCCGATGAGTGCTCTCTTAACTACGGCTAGTGGCATGAGTATTATCACAGAAACCATCTGGGACGAGAGATTTGAGCATCTCAATCAGATGGTAAAGATGGGTGCGAGAGTGCGTATTGACGGTCGTACCGCCATTGTTGAAGGTGTAGAAAGGCTTACCGGAGCGGAAGTGACCGGCACCGATCTTCGCGCAGCGGCTGCCTTAACGATTGCCGGCATGGACGCTGAAGGAGAGACCCTGGTCAACGGTTTTGATCATGCTGACCGTGGATACGAGCGCCTTGACCTGAAATTTAACTCCTTGGGCGCGTGTATCAAACGCATCGAGTAGTGGTCGAACCCTGTCCGACCTAAACCGTAACCCCGACGTAGGGTCGGACCCTGTCCGCCCCGCCCGGGTGGAAATGCATGAAAAAATGTGCGGAAGCCATCCGGCTTCCGCACTCTTGATTCTGCAATGTTTTGCTCGGGATGGACAGGGTCCATCCCCTACGACCTAGTGGCGGCGGTACATGTTCCGCCCCTGGCCTACTGTTCGCAGAATTCCTTCCACATTTTCAGATATTCATCCTTGGTCATCAGCGATGGGTAATTATCCTTAACTGATAAGGCTGCTTGGGCTCCGTTAGCGAGCAGATCGATTACAGTCATAGCCATCGCCTTAGCCGGGACGATGTAGAACAGTTCCGGGTCATCCACTACATAATCCTTAGTATGGCCGGCTCCCTTGGCTCCACCAACGTATGGGTGAATAGCCGGCATGATGTGCATTACGTCACCGATATCGCTGGACCCTGTTCCATGTCCTCCGGTTGCGACGTTCTCCTCACCCAGCAGCTGGATAAGGTTTGCTCTGAACAACTCGCTCATCTGCACATTATTGACACGGGGCAGGAAACCTGGGATTTCGGTGATTTCCACCTCAGCCCCGACAGCCATTGCACCTGCGCTGAGCGCACGGTTGACCTTCTTGCTGGCATCGAGGATGGCGTCCATCGTTTTGCCGCGCACATACGTTTCCATGCGTACATCGGCCGGGATGATGTTCACCAGATCGCCGCCCTTGGTGATGATCGGATGGATGCGGATTGTGTCATGATCCTTGAAGGTTTCGCGATTAGCATGGATGCCCTGGAGTCCCAGTATTGCAGCGTTCAGGGCGTTTACCCCTGCGTGTGGCGCTCCACCGGCGTGCGCTTCCCTGCCTTTATACTGTATAAACTTGGCGACGAAACCGTTGGCAGTTCCGCCGACTGCCGCTTTTCTGCCTGGCTGGGTGCTGGTGCTGTGGAACATCACTGTCATATCGATATCATCCAGCTCTCCCAAGGCGATTAACTCCTGCTTGCCACCCAGGAAGCTGATTTTGCCTTGTCTGCGCAAGCGTTCACGCCACTCAATCTCAACCGGTTCTTCCGCTGGTACTGCCATCAGTACTACATCGCCAGCTAGCTCTGGCATAGCGTTAGCATCAATCAGTCCCATGGCCATGCCTAGCATCGCTGCGATCTGTGCATTGTGCCCGCAGGAATGGGCGGCACCTGTTTCCAGGTTGGCGTCTGGATGCTCCGGACATACGACGGCATCAAGCTCACCCATAACGGCCAGGCGGACCTTGTTGTCAGCCCCTGGCAACTCAGCTTTTGACCCGGTGATAGCTAAACCTGACCGGTACTTCAGGCGTAGTTGCTCGTAGACGTCATGCACCATTGCGGCTGTTTGGTGTTCTTTGTATCCGAGCTCCGGATTCACCCGGATTTTTTCCCCAAGGGCAATGATTTCGTCTCGCCTGGCATCAATGGCTGCCAATACTCGTTCTTTAAGTGTCTGTGTGTCCATTTGACCCCTCCTTAATTCATTCGGCTACCTTAATAATAGTTCGGCTCGCATAGTCAGGTTCCTGCTACATTGTTCTGCTTATGCTGCTGGCATATTTCTGCTGCCGAATATCCACCTCAGGGAAACTTTATTGACTGAAAAAAAGGAATAATATGACTGATAAACGAACTACATAAGCATCTCTGTAATGCTGGCAGCGGGAGGTGCTTAGTGGAAGTGAGCTTTCGACGTGGATTGAATACCGCCTTCGGCGGGGCTGGTGATGCCACTACCAATCTGAGTGTTATGGTCCTGCGTTCTACAGCCTTTGTAATAACAGCTATATTCCTGGTGATGGCTTATCCTGCAAAAAGCCAGGAGTTTTCGGCAGTAATCCTCGGTTATCTGCTGGTGTACGCTTTAGGCTGGCACTTCAGAAAAAGACTTCCCTTATTGAATATATTGCTGCTCGCTATTGATCAGCTGTTGATTTTCTGGAGTATTGCGTCTACAGGGAGGCTGCACAGCACCGCCTACTTGCTCTATTTTGTTCAGTTGATGCTGATCAGTCCCTACGGAGGCATACTGCTCAGCGTTTCTACAGCCCTTGTTTCATGCGTGACATATCTTTTTGCCACGATTGCACACATGGCAACGCTGCACGACTGGCTGGTATTCTGGTTCAAGTCCAGCTGTTTGTTACTGGTCGGAACAGGATGTGGCCTTTGGGGGGAAAGAATACGACTGCATCTTTCATTGCTCAGACGCGAACAACAAGAACACTTGCAGCAATTGCGTTTTACCGAGCAATTGTCATCAATCAACCAGAGCCTGTTAGCACAGTTAGACCAGGAAGGCGCTTTGCAGTTGGTTCTAAGCGAAGGGCTGCAACTATTGCAAGCAGATGGAGCACTAGCTGCCCTCCCAGATGGACAGGCAATGCAGGTTGAGCAGGCCGTCGGCACCTTGGCAGATTGGCAGGGGATCTGGATAGAAGCTGCCGATGCACCACTTGGACACGTTCTGGCTAACCCAGGCGTCCACAATTGGAACAGTCCTACTACAGAAGGCTGGATCAGTGCGCTTGCTGCAGCCCTGTCGCTACAAGGAGAGCATTCTAGACAAGGTGCATTATTGTTTGTGCGTTCTCGTGACAGAAGGTGTTTTACTAGTCATGAAGGGCAGACTCTGCAAAGTTTGGCCTCGTCATTATCGTTGTCCATGAGTGGCGCTAGGCTGTATAGTCAGCTGCAAAAGCGCAATTCTCATTTGCTTCTGCTTAACGAGATTGGTCGCAGCTTGTCTGCAAATCTGGATATGGAGCAATTGTTTGAAACAATGTATCGTGAAGTCTCAAAAGTTATGTCCATTGATGCGTTTTTTGTGGCCTTATATGATGCGCGCGGTGATCACGTTGATATCCGCTATCTGTACGACGGAGGCAAACGCTATCCGCCAGCCGCTATGCAGATCAACAATGGTCCTACATCAAGGGCAATTAAGAGCGGCAAGCCCGTACTATGGAATATAGACAGCCGCAATATTCCGGGTGTTAGCTTCCTCGGCGATACAACCCGTTTTGTACAGTCCATGCTAGTGGTGCCAATGAAAATTGGACAGCGTGTGATTGGTGCTGTTTCTGGCCAGAGCTATGAGGTGCAAGCTTATTCGGATGAGCATGTGCAGCTTCTAGAGACAGTTGCCAGTCAGGCCGCGGTGGTTCTCTCCAACGTCCGCTTGTATGAGCGGACACGCGAGCTCTCCTTAACCGACAGCATGACGGGATTAGCGAATGCGCGCAGATTCTATCAAGAGCTTGAGCATATGTTGAGCGTAGCAGCTGAAAGTAACGGGCAGGTTAGTTTGCTGATGATCGACTCAGACAGTCTTAAACAGATTAACGACCGCTATGGCCATCCGGCCGGCGACGAGCACATCGTGACTTTGGCATCGATTATTCGCAGCCAGATACGTACCACCGACCTTGCAGCCAGGTACGCCGGAGATGAGTTTATGGTCGTGTTGCCTGGCGCAAGCCGGCATGCTGCTCACATCATAGCTGAGCGCATTAGAGAGTCAGTGGCAGACCATTATCTAACCACTGAAGGTGGCAAAGTGGCGGCTACCGTTAGCATAGGTGTTGCAGTCTTTCCCGATGACGCCAAAACTCCAGAGCAACTGTTCAAGGCTGCGGATGAGGCCATGTATGCGGCCAAGCAGGGCGGCAGAAATCGCGTCAGTTTGATGCGTGGTAATTAGACAGCTATATGCAAACGGCCACCATGTGCTATTAGCTTTTAAAACAGCGTCTTCAGCGGGCGCTGTTTTTTTGCTGTTTTAGGGAACTCACTTTCTATAAACAAGCTTGACACAGACTGCAGTCGCCATGCTGTATGTCTGACGAACGCTCATACTACATTTGCTTATATGTTAGTCACAAAGCCGGCTGGCACGGGCTTTCTGTTGACCACTTTGTCGGGCGTATCAGATTAGTGCAATAACTTCCATTGCGTCAGACGTTCATCATCCCTTAACATACTAAGTGCACACCCGTCGCGACATCAGTGCAGCAGATGTCACCGCAAATTACCATTGCCAAGACGAAGTGTGTTATGTAAACTAGAGATACAGTATTGACGCTGGCTATGCATTAGTGCGAAAATTGTCACTAGACTGAGTTGACTGACAATGGTCTATTCGTCAACATGAAAGCGTAAGTTGTCTACAAAAGCGAAAAAACATTTCATTTCTCCTGAACTTTAGAAGGAGATTGTCACAAGGTGTCGAAATTGTCATATAGACGAACAATAAAGTTTGTCCACACTCTGACCTGAAAGGAGGTGAAACAGAATGACGTTTTTGACTGGAACGTACTTCCTGTTTGCTACAACCCTCGTTATGGCTATCATCACCGTCGTGGCAGTTAACCTGTCCAAGTCCGGTGCATGGACGCCAAACATCCGCCGTATCGCTGGTCTTGACTCCATCGAAGAGGCTGTAGGTCGTGCAACAGAGATGGGCAACCCGGTTCACTTCACTCCCGGTCTTGGTGACGTTACTGCAGAAGTTGCTCCGCAGACCTTTGCTGGTCTCGAAGTTCTCGGTTTCGTAACAGAGCTGACCGCGAAGTACAACACCGAGTTGATCGTTACCATCCGTATCCCTAACGTTTTCCCGATTGCTCAGGAAATCGTTCGTCAGGGTTACATTGCAGCTGGTAAGCCGGACATGTTCAAGGAAGACACAGTGCGCTTCCTCTCCAGTGAGCAGTTCGCTTACGCCGCAGGTGTTATGGGTATCTTCCATCGTCAGAAAGTTGCTGCCAACATTATGATGGGTGCTTTCTGGGCTGAGTCTCTGCTCTTCGCTGAGGCCGGTGCTCAGGTCGGCGCAATCCAGGTTGCTGGTACCGCTGCTATGGCACAGATCCCGTTCTTCGTTGCTGCATGTGACTACACTCTGATCGGTGAGGAACTGTACGCTGGTGGCGCTTACCTGTCCCAGGACAAGGTTAAGCTCGGTTCTATCGGTGGTCAGGACATTATCAAGGGTATCACCATGGCTCTAATCCTGGCTGGTTCCTTGATGGCTACAGCTGGCAGCCAGATGCTGGTTGACCTGCTGAAGAAGTAAACTAAACTCTAGACTTAAATGCGGTCCGACGCATGACTCGGATACTTTTAAAAGAAGGAGGTGTGAGAAGTGCGTCGAGAAGTTCCTATAGTCATTACGTTTGTCGTTGGTATCATTATGCTGCTTACCAACTTCATCAAGATTGGTGCTGGTGAAGTCGGTCTGATACAGCAGTGGTCTTCAGAACTCAGTAACTGGGTTATTATCGTAGCCGCTTTTGCTGTCGGTTTGGCTTCTGTCAACTTGATGAAGATCCACAGTAACAACATCACTCGTCAGCGTCCAGGTTGGGTCAACAGCTTGATCCTGGTTGGTTCTCTAATCGCTTTTGCTATCATCGGTACAATTGCCCGACTCAACCCAGGTACTGCTACCGCTGAACTCAACCAAAACCTGTTCGACTATGTGATGTCGCCGCTAGGTGCTGCAATGTTCGCCATTCTGTGCTTCTACATTGCATCCGCATCCTACCGTGCTTTCCGTATGCGTAGTGCTGAAGCAACCGTGCTTCTGATTGCTGCTGTGCTCGTTATGTTGGGCCGTGCACCGATTGGTGAGCTTATGTGGAACCAGTTCCCTGGTATCGCTAAGTGGTTGCTGGACATTCCTAACACTGCAGGTCAGCGTGCCATCATGATTGGTGCCGCTATCGGTGGTTTTGCCACCTCCCTGCGTATTCTCCTTGGTATTGAGCGCGGTCACCTTGGTGGCGCAGAATAATCTACTCTTATAAGAAAGGAGGTGCCTTGAAGTGAGCTTCCTCAGCAAATTGCAGAACATTGACCGTAGGGTCATTTACGTAATCGTGCTGTTGGCATTGGCAATTCCGCTGATTAACCCTCTCGGTATTCCGCTGTCGATCAGCCCGCTTACAGAAGACGTTTACAATCTCGTCGAAAGCTTGCAGCCTGGTGACGTTGTACTGATGTCTCTCGACTACTCTCCAGGTGGATCACCTGACGTTCATCCGCAGGCAGTAGCCGTTGCTGAACACCTTTACAAGAAGGGCGTAAAGATGGCTATGGTATCCTTCTGGGATGCTGGTCCGATGTACGGCGAGCAGATCCTCAAGAAGTACGAAGAGCAAGGCCTTGTCTACGGTACTGACGTAGTCAACCTGGGCTTCGTCTCTGGTGGTGAGACAGCTATCCGTCAGTTCGGTTTCGACGTACCTGGTACTGTGAAGGTCGACTTCCGCGGTAAGAACACCGCTGGTATGCCGATTATGGAAGGCATCAAAGACGCTCGTGACTTCGCCCTGGTTATCGACTTCGTTTCCGGTAACCCTGGTATCAACGAGTGGGTTCGCCAAGTACAAGGCCCCTTGGGAATTAAGCTTGCTGCTGGTGCTGTTACCGTTAACGTTCCGCAGACTATGCCTTTCGTACAGTCTGGTCAGGTTCTCGGTCTGCTCCAGGGTCTCCGTGGCGCCGCTGAGTACGAAATTCTCATCGGTGTACCGGGTACTGCTGCAGCAGGTATGGACGCACAGTCCCTTGGTCACATGGCGATTATTGCCTTCATCCTCGTTGGTAACATCGCATTCCTGTTAGACAAAAAAGTAAAGTAAACCGTAAGGGTTGGATAACTTCATCTAATACTCAAGATGAGGAGGTGACATGATGAACATTTCCAGCAACCCGTGGGTATGGTTTTCGGCATTCGGCATGATCGCTATCTTCTCCTTCGCATTCAAGGAGAACCCGATATACCGCGCCTTCGAGCATCTGTACGTAGGTTCCGCAGCTGGTTACGCCATCGGCGTCAACATTGACAACATTGTTAAGCGTGCTATCAGGCCTATCTTACAGGAAGGCGAGTTCGTACTCATTATCCCGATTATCCTTGGCGTCCTGCTATACGCTCGCTTCTTCAAGAGCATCGCATGGCTTAGCCGTTGGAGTATGGCGTTCCTTGTCGGTATCGGTTCCGGTCTTTCGATCTACGGTGTAGTGAACTCTCAGTTCCTCGCGCAGATTAGGGCCACCATGATCCCGTTGAACAGCGTCAACAACGTTGTAATGGTCTTCGGTGTACTGTCAATCCTGCTGTACTTCTTCTTCTCCATGGAGCAGAAGGGAGCAATCAAGCACAGTGCTAGCTTTGGCCGTTGGATTATGATGGTTACCTTCGGTGTATCCTTCGGTAACGTGGTTATGGGACGTATCTCCCTGATGCTCGGTGCTTTGCAGGATATTCTCGGTGGATGGCTCGGATTACTCGGATAGAGTAAAAAGATATATCGAACGGAAACTCGCCCTAGACGTCAGTCTGGGGTTTTTTTTTGCCCAGCTTGCCCGCAGGATATACAACCTACCAGCATAATCAAAAGAGGCCTTAGACTTTGCTCTAAGGTCTCTTTTGATTATGCAACAAACAACGTCAGCCAGCCAAATGCCCCACCATTAAGAGAGGCGAAAATTGAGTTGGCCGCACCTTCCAGGTTTCGGTAAATTCATACATTCTAACGAAAATAACAAAATCAAACATAGTTGTTAAATCATTTGCAGTACTACAAATTTTCTAAAAATAATGTCGGATATAAGCAGGAATAGTATGACTACTCGCATAATACTTAATTAGAGTGGTGAGTGTTCACCGCTGCAAATGAAAGGAGGTGCAAACTAATGGAATTTCACGGTCTCAAGTTCCTATTCTTCTTGGAAGTCTTTATGGCTGTCGCTGCTCTGGTGTGTGTGAGCCTTTCCCGCTCCGGCAAATGGACTCCTCACATCCGCCGCATCGCTGGTCTGGACTCCGTTGAAGAAGCTGTCGGTCGCGCGACTGAAATGGGTAAGCCAGTCCATTTCACCCCTGGTATCGGTGGTATCACCGATGACGTTGCTCCCCAGACCTTCGCTGGTATGGAGATACTCGGCTTTGTCACTGAGTTGACAGCCAAGTACAACACAGAGCTAATCGTCACCATCCGCACTCCTGTTGTTTTCCCGATTGCACAGGAAATCGTGCGTCAGGGTTACCTGGCCGCTGGTAAGCCGGACATGTTCAAAGAAGACACTGTCCGCTTCCTCTCCAGTGAGCAGTTC
>JAWLDB010000007.1:0-44607 GCA_041686915.1 Bacillota bacterium | reverse complement strand
GCTCCAACCAAATGTCCGTTCTGCAGAATAGGACTTCCGGACATTCCTTGGACGATGCCACCGGTCTCTTTCAGCAGTTTTGGGTCCGTTACCTTAATAACCAGTCCCTTGCTGCCTGGAGAGTACTGCTTTATTACCCTGATGATTTCGATGTCAAAAGTCTCAACCGTCTCACCGTTGATGACGGTCCAAATCTGAGCCGGCCCAACCTCTACCTGGTCAACCATCGCAACCGGCATAGCCGCCGTGGTTCCGGTGATATCCTCGCACATTTCCCCATAGATGCCAATGTCGGTATTGGTCTGAAACCGTCCAACTACTTTGTGCTCGTCAACAATGATACTACGCTTTTCACCTGGATGTCCCGTGCGACCTTGATCGATGGAAGTTACCCGGGAACGCATAATACGTCCGTCTTCGATTACCAGAGGTTGATTGGTATCTACATCAGAGATGACGTGCCCAAGAGCGCCAAAAACACCACTTTGCCTGTCTACAAACGTCAGTGTTCCTACACCTGCAGCATCATCCCGCACATAGAGCCCAATTCTGAATCGCCCCGAGTCTGAGCACAAAACCGGCTTTATCATGATTTTGTGTTGTTGCCCTTCGCGTCTCACCACAAAAGTCACCTCTTGACCGGCGCTTCCGCTACGTGCAATTTCCTCAGCAACCACATTTACAGTCGGGTCCTTCCTGCCGTTGATCTGTAGAATCAGGTCACCTAACCTAAAACCTGCTTGCTTGGCAGGCTGTGTTGTACCCTGCTCTGATTTCACAGAAGCATACCCGACAACCATGGTTGTGGCCCTGATTGTCACTCCAACTGATTGGCCGCTTGGAACCACCTCAATAGGTGGAACCACCTGCACATTCAACTTCTTCAGCGGAAGCAGGCCAAACAAACGAAACTCCAAGCTGACTTGCCCTGGTTCATCGGAGAATAAGGCGCAGTTTCCCCGTTCAACTAGCAGCTTTTCGGGCGGAACTTCCTTCTCATTCATCGTTAGCCCTGCTGTGTCCGCCTTGACAGTCATGCCGACGGGCAACGGCATTTTCAGCTGATAGTGTGATCCGGCCATGATACGCACTTCACTGGGAAAGTTAACCCAGTTGTTAAAATAAGGCGTAAAGCAAAAAGCCACTATTGATAGTGCCAGCAGGACACCAGCCCACTGTCTTCTGCCCATGCCGGTGAACCACCTCCTCTGTTTTTGGAGATTGCCCGACCGTGCCTGGCAACAATCCCCTTTCTGGGTGCCAATAAAAGACAAAAAAAGTAGAACCAAGGCAGGTCCAGAACTCACGTTCTGTTTTTAAGATAACCTCGGTTCTACATTGCTATGCGGTTTAGTTGACATAAGGCTGCAGTGTTATTTGGCTATACTGTAAGTTTATTAAAGTCATACTTGCATTTGCGCAGACACAAACGTCGGATTTTTATGCTCTTGACCAATATGAGCCGGCTGCTGCCTGCTTGGCGACAGCAGACTGTTCCAACAGTTCCCGCGCATGCTGGCGAGCTATTGAACTATCATCTCCTGCCAACATTCTGGTCAGCTCTTGAATCCGTTCTTCGTCGCCTAGACAGCACACCCGTGTGTATGTCTGACCGTCTACTACTTCCTTGGCGATTGCCAGGTGTTGATCAGCCAGGGCAGCAATGCTCGCAAGGTGTGAGATGCAGATGATCTGGTGCGACAGCGCCAACTGACAGAGTTTTTCGCCGACTGCGTGGGCAATCCTTCCACCGAGCCCGGCGTCGATTTCATCAAAAACCATTGTGCCTATGTCGTCATGAGCGCTGAGCACGGTTTTCATTGCCAACATCAACCTGGACATTTCACCACCTGATGCGACTTTCGCCAACGGACGAGGCTGTTCGCCAGGATTGGCTGAAAATAAGAACTCAACTTCATCTACTCCAGAGCTTCTAGGCTCTCTGTTTGACTCGTAGTCTACCCGAACTTGCAGCCTGGCATGCTTCAAGCCTAAATCCGTGAACTGTTTGGACAGGCTAGCTTCTAAGCTTCCACTCACTTGCTTGCGCAGTTGCGATAGCTCACGAGATTTTTCACTGTATTGAACGAGCCTCTGCTCGCGCTGTCTTTGCAGTTTTGCTGCAAGCTCCGCGCTGTTTTCAATGCGACTGACCTCATTTTGGAGGTTTTCAGCGTAGCGAATAATTCCTTCGACAGTTTCGCCATACTTTCGTTTAAGCTTGGTTATCTGATCAAGCCGCTTTTCTACTCGTTCCAACTGATCTGGCTCGAAGGATAAACCTTCCTGGTAATCGCGCAGGCTGTGAGCGACGTCCTCAATGGCATACAGCGCGCTGGACAAAGCCTCGCTGAGGCTCGTTAGCTTATCATCAAAACGCGAAGCGGCAGCCAGTTCCTGGGCTGCTTCTCCCAGAAGATCAATAGCTGACTGTTGCCGGTTCCGTCCGCTGTATAGCATTTCATATGCCTTGGACACCGCGCCGTGCAGTTTTTCGAAATTGGCCAGCAGCTTGCGCTCGCTAAGTAGCTGCTCCTCTTCCTGTGGGCGCAAGCGAGCTGCTGCGATTTCTTCCTGTTGGAACCTAAGCATATCGAGCAGGCGTTCACGTTCCCGGTCGTCGCCAGCCAAAGCGCTCAGTTCTTTGTGCAGGCTGCGGTAGTTAGCAGCCAACTCAGCTACATCCTGTAACAGTTTCGCAGCTGCCTCCCCAGCGAATTCGTCCAGTAGTTGCCTATGCTTGTCGACTTTTAGCAGTGATTGATGTTCATGCTGTCCGTGCAAGTCTATCAGATGGGCCCCAAGGTCGCGCAGTGTGCCGATAGTCACCAGCTGACCATTGACCCTGGCCACGCTCCGTCCGCTTTTGCTAACCTCACGGGCGATGATCAGTTGCCCATCTTCCAGCATGTGGCTGTACTCCTCTGGCAGGCTTACGTCTTCAAACACTGCCTGCACTGTCGCTTTGTCACAACCAGCGCGCACGAAATCGCTGGTAGATCTGTCTCCCAGAATTAACGATAGTGCGTCTAGGATCAAGGACTTGCCCGCGCCAGTCTCACCAGAGACTACAACCAGGCCCGGACCAAAATCCAGGTCCAGATAGTCAATGAGAGCAAGATTTTCAACGATTAGCTTTACTAGCATCTATTCTACCTCCTGCCCTCTAAAAGGCGACTTGCGCCCGCTAAACTTTCTGCGCAGGACCTCAAAGAAACTGCGTGGCGGCAGTTTAACCAGCCGGGCCACCATAGGTGCCCTACTGATGACAATCCGATCTTCAGGATTAAGCTTAAATGCCTCTTGCCCGTCCATTGTAAGCACAATGTCTTCGTGCTGAGCGTGTACCACGATCCCCAGCTTGTTCTCTGGTGAAATCACCATCGGCCTGGATTGCAGGCTGTGTGCGCAAATAGGTGTTAAAAGCATCACATTGATGTTGGGATCTACGATTGGCCCACCGGCAGAGAGACTGTAAGCTGTAGAACCAGTCGGAGTGGCAATAACCACCCCGTCACAAGGAATAGTATCAAAATACTGCTGCTCAATATGAACATCCAGATGCAGCATCCGACTGAATGCTCCTTTGGTGATCACAACGTCATTTAAACCATAGAGCTCGTTTACTGTACGTTGACCGCGACGCACAATCGCCCGCAGCATCATCCGCTCCTGCACGAAATAGTCGCCATCAAGCACCCGCTCCATGCCGACATACAAATCATTGCACTCTATTTCCGTCAAAAAGCCAAGGTGGCCCAGATTAATGCCGAGCACCGGCACACCCCAGAACGGCCACCTGCGAGCTACGCTGAGCAAGGTGCCATCCCCACCGAGAACTGCAATCAGGCGACTAGCCCGTGCCATTTCCTCGTCTTCAACGGCAAGCTCAGCACGCCCAACCGCCACTGCAGCTTCCCTGGTCAGAAGCACCTGTTCGCCCCTGCCTTCCAGCCATCCCATCAGTTCATGGCAGACAGTGAGAGCCGTCTCTTTACCTAAATTGGGAATTAGCCCGATAGCCACGGTGACACCTCCCTTAGCTCTCGCTTTCACATCGCGCAATAAATCACAAATCTAGATTTCGTTCCGCTAATCACTTAATCCTGCTTCGCACGCAGTTCTGTGTGCGCTGCCGCAACCACCTGTTCAATATGGTAGACCTGCACTACTTCCTCACCATGCTTGGTCCAGTAACCCAAGAACTCAATATTCCCCTCCGGGCCGGTGATTGGCGACCAGGTTAGCGCCTGCATCCGTAAACCGCACTGCTTGGCTGCTTCCATGACACGCTCTATTACCTCTCGATGCACTTCTTGGTCGCGCACAACCCCCCGTTTACCCACCTGCTCCCGACCAGCCTCAAACTGCGGTTTAATCAACGCAATGATTTCTGCTTGATCTTTTAGCAGATTTCGGACTGGTGGCAACACCAGGCCGAGAGAGATAAAGGAAACATCGATAGTGGCTGCATCAGCTAATTCTGGCAACTGATCCGGAGTGACATAGCGAATGTTGGTGCGCTCCATAACAACTACCTGCGGGTTTTGGCGCAGGCTCCAAGCTAACTGCGCATACCCGACGTCTATAGCGTACACCTTACTGGCGCCGTTCTGCAGGGCGCAGTCTGTAAACCCACCCGTCGAAGCTCCTACGTCCAGCATGACCTTACCGCCAGGATCAAACCCAAACGTCTCTATCGCCTTGGCTAGCTTCAGTCCGCCACGGCTGACGTAAGGCAAGTCGTCGCCGAGTACCTGCAGGGCCACGTCCACAGGCAGCTTGGTCCCTGCTTTGTCGACGCGCTGCCCGTTGACCAGTACCAGGCCAGCCATGATAGCCCCCCTTGCCCGCTCGCGCGAAGCAAAGAGGCCCGCATTCACCAGTAATATATCCAGACGTTCCTTTTGCTGTGCCAATGCTATCGCCTTCCTACTCTCTTGATAATCTCAGCGACGATTAGGTCCGCGTCAAGACCAATTGCCGTCAACAGCTGCTCACGCTGTCCATGTGGGACAAAACGGTCCGGGATGCCACAAAGCAGTGTGTCCTGAAGCTTGACCTGCTGCCTGCTCGCCTGCTCCAACAGGGCTGAGCCATAGCCCCCCGCTATTATCCCCTCTTCCAAAACAACAGTCAGAGCATGGTTTGTGGCCACCTGCACCAGGGCGGGATCAACCGGTTTGACGAAACGGGCATCGTAAACAGTGGGGCTTATGCCTGCCTCCCGAAGCTTCTTAATCACTTCCTGCGTAAGGTCCCAAATTGCGCCACAGTTGACCAACAGCACTTCCTCGCCTTTTGCCAGGCAGACCGACCTGCCAAACTCAACCCGTTCCGGGCTAACAAGAGTGAGCCCATTGGTTGTGCCCCTGGGATAGCGAATCGCGACCGGCCCATTCGCTTCAAAGGCGTAATGCAGCAGATGTACGAGTTCCACCTCATCACGCGGCGCAAGCACCGTCATGTTCGGCATCTGTCTGAGCATGGCCAGATCAAAAACTCCCTGGTGTGTCTCGCCGTCAGCCCCTACTAAGCCTGCCCGGTCTACAGCGATTACCACCGGCAGGTTCGGTAGGCAGACATCATGGACCAGTTGGTCATAAGCCCGCTGCAGAAACGTAGAGTAGACAGCAAAAACTGGTCGGTAGCCGGAAGCAGCCATTCCTGCGGCCATAGTGACGGCATGCTGCTCGGCAATGCCTACGTCAAATGTACGTCTCGGGAAACGCTCTTGGAACACATCCAAGCCAGTACCGCCAGGCATGGCTGCCGTAATCGCCACGATATCATCCCGCTTTTCCGCCAAGTCAATCAGCGTGCGGCTAAACACTTCTGTATAGGACAATGCCTCTTTAACCGCGCGGCTCTTGCCAGTGACCGGATCAAAGGGACCTGGCCCATGGAAGCGGTCGGGGTTTCGCTCCGCATGCTCATATCCCTTTCCTTTGGTGGTGATACAATGCACTAATACTGGCCCAGAGAGGGATTTGGCATCGTTCAGCATTGAACAAAGGGCGGGCAGGTTATGCCCGTCCACCGGTCCGAGATAGGTAAAGCCCAGTTCCTCAAACAGCATACCCCGGACCAGTAGATACTTCAGGCTGTCTTTAACCCGCTCAGCGGCCCCGGCTAGCTGCTCGCCAACCAGTGGAATTCGTTTGAGCAAGCCGGCCACGTCCGCTTTAGTACGGCGGTAAGCGGTGGTCGAACGGGCATTGGCTAGGTAGGTAGACAATGCACCAACATTCCTAGCGATAGACATTTCATTATCGTTGAGAACGACAATCAGGCGAGTCCCCGCATCACCCGCGTGGTTCAAAGCTTCCCAAGCCATGCCGCCCGTAAGGGCGCCGTCTCCGATCACAGCGACTACGTCGTGCTTTCGCTTCTCTAAATCTCGAGCCATCGCCATGCCCAACGCTGCGGAAATGGATGTGCTGCTGTGGCCAGCGATGAAATGGTCATATTCACTCTCCTGCGGTTTGGGAAAGCCTGAAAGCCCTCCAAACTGCCTAAGGGTAGGGAACTCTTTGAAACGTCCTGTGATCAGTTTGTGCACGTATGCCTGATGGCCAACATCCCACACCAGGCGGTCCAAGCTGAAATCGAAGGTGAGATGCAAAGCCAGGGTGAGCTCTACAACGCCAAGATTGGATGCGAGATGGCCCCCTGTATCGGATACTACCTTGATCAGTTCAGCTCGCAACTCGTCACCCAATTGTTTGAGCTGCGCTTGACTAAGCTTTTTGATATTATTAGGCGACGTTATCGCCGGAAGTAGATTGGGCAAGTTCTATCACCACTTTCGCACAGTAAGCTCAACAGAGCGGATATAGCAAAAAGCGGCCGTCGGCCAGCCGCGGGGATGCATCCAGTCTTTAAGGCTACCTGAACATCAAAGCGCCAATCATGATTCCGAGTAAAGCTCCGGAAATCACCTCAAACGGGGTGTGGCCGAGCAGTTCCTTCAGGCGTTCTTCTTTGAACTGCTTACTCTCAGCCAGGTCGTGGATTATGCGGTTTAACACTCGCGCTTGCTTGCCTGCAGCCCGGCGAACGCCAGCCGCGTCATACATTACAATCATCGAGAAGACAATCGTTACAGCGGTTAGCGGTTGGTCCCAGCCGACTGACTGGCCAACACCGACAGCTAAGGTTACGACAAATGCGGAGTGAGAACTGGGCATGCCACCAGCGCCGAACAGTCGTTCAGCACTGAAGCGGCCTTCGCGGATGAAGGTGCCAAAAAACTTGAGTAATTGGGCAATCAACCACGCTAGCGTGGAAGCCACCAAGATGCGGTTGTGCAGCAGACCCCAGAAAACATCGAGCAGCATCTATCAAACACCTCCCCTATAGAGGTTGGATATCACGGCTAGTGATCCCGCTTGACCAGGTATTTAGCAATTGCCCTTAACGGGTCTGCTTCCCTGCCAAACCAGGAAAGTTGCAGCAGAGCTGCCTGTAGCAGTTCTTGATTTTTCCGACGGGATTCTTCTATGCCATAGACACCGGGATAGGTAAGTTTGCCTAAAACCGCATCCTTGCCCACCCTCTTCCCCATTTTGGTCTCATCACCACAGACATCGAGTAAGTCATCAGTTATCTGAAAGGCCAAACCGAGCAATGTTGCGTACTTGGTCAACGACTTCAGCTGATCAATGGAAGCACCCGATAGTATGGCCCCTATCCTTACCGAAGCAGACAACAACGCACCAGTCTTGTTAGCATGAATGAAGTGGAGCAACTGAGAAGACTCACCACTCAGTTCACCACGCTCGGCGAGAACATCAGCCGCCTGTCCGGCTACCATCCCCTGAGTGCCGGCAGCCAGGGCGAGTTCTCCTACTGCCTGCACAATCCTGTCTGCTGGTATGCGGCCGAGGCTCTGCTGGGCGAGTAGAGCAAATGCATGCGTTAATAACCCGTCACCAGCTAGAATGGCAATGGCTTCTCCGTAAACCTTGTGATTGGTTGGTTTACCCCTGCGCAGCTCATCGTTGTCCATGGCAGGCAAGTCATCGTGGATTAGGGAGTACGTGTGGATGCACTCAAGCGCGCAGGCAGCCGGCATCACCAGTTCAGGACTGCCCCCGACAGCTTCCGCAGCAGCCAGAGTCAGGATAGGGCGGAGACGCTTGCCACCCGCATTGATGCTATACAGCATGGACGCATGCAGGGCAGGCGGGAAACTGTCAGCAACCGGTAGCATGCGTTGCAGCGCCTGGTTCACCAGATCCGCGCGGGAAGCCAGGTAATCAGTTAAGTCAAAGGCCACTGCGAGACCCCTCCTGTGGACTGAACGGTGTGCGGCCATCCGTACTTGTCAACATCTCTATAGTATGTTCAGCTTTGTCCAAATGTTCATTAGCACACCGCATCAATTCTATTCCTTCGGAATACAACTTCAAGGATTCTTCCAATGTGAGGCTGCCGGCTTCCAGCATTGCTACCACCTGCTGCAACCTTTCAAGACAATCCTCAAAACTAGGCATAGCAACCGCCTCAGTTTTCTTGCGCGGCATTCTTGTGCCCCCTTACAGCTATAACTTTACTGATTATCCTACCCTCTGCCAATACTGTTTCTATATCTTGACCTATCAAGGCTGTATCTGGCCGCCGGATTAGGTTTTCGCCATGCAGCGTCAAGCTATAACCCCGCGACAATACTGCCAACGGATTAAGCGCTTGCATCTGACCGGCAAGCTGACCGAGTTGACGCCTGTGTTCTTTGGCTAAACCGTCCACCAAGTACTGCATACGTTGTCGCAGATTATCTAGCGCCATTTGACGGTTCTCCACCAACCTGCCGGGGTCCTGCAGCGCACGTCTCACCGCCAGTACTTTCAGCATGTGGCGCGAACTAGCCAGCCGGTTACGCAATGCCAGAGACATCCGACTCTGCAAGGTAGCAAGCGCAACCTCAACATCCTGAAGCACTGGTACAACGGCTTCAGCCGCGGCGCTAGGAGTTGGGGCGCGCAGGTCAGCCACAAAGTCAGCGATAGTGTAGTCAGTCTCATGACCTACAGCGGAGATGACAGGTAACCTGGATGCAGCAATGGCCCTGGCAACCCTTTCATCGTTAAAGGCCCAAAGTTCTTCTATGGAACCCCCTCCGCGTCCGACGATAATCACATCCAAATCAGCCTGACGGTTAAGCTGTTCTATAGCCTTAACAATGGACTCCGGGGCTCCCACCCCTTGCACCATAATGGGAGCGAGCAGCAACTTACACTTAGGATAGCGACGCCGAATGATACTGATCATGTCTTGTATGGCAGCGCCCGTCGGTGAAGTTGCTATGCCAACTCCCTGAGGGAAGCTGGGGATGGAACGCTTGCGTGTGGTCTCAAACAACCCCTCCCGCTCCAGCTTTTCTTTGAGCTGCTCAAAGGCAAGAAATAGTGTCCCCACGCCATCTGGCTGCATACTGTTCACGTAGAGTTGATACTGACCATCACGTTCATATACGGACACATTGCCCTGGACAATCACGCTCATGCCATCATTTGGTCGAAAGCGCAATGCGTCGGCCCTGGCGCGAAACATCACCGCCTTCAAGCACCCACCCCTATCCTTCAGAGTGAAGTACATGTGGCCTGAACTATGATGCTTGAAGTTGGAGATTTCACCTTTAACTAGGACGTGGCTTAGTATCTCATCGCCATCGAGGAGCGCGCGGAGGTAACTGTTCAGCTGACTGACGGTAAAAATGCTCGACAACTTAGTCACCTCTCCCTTGTTCAGCCAGATGATGTCTACGAGCTAACCATGCTATGCCTGCGGCGTTATCACTAGCCAGCTCAACCGGCGCAAACTGCAGCTTGTAGCCTGGACCCATCCGTTTCTGCAAGCGCTTCCTAATAAGCAGATTACTTACAACACCGCCAACCAAAAGCGCTGATTTAACACCTGTTTCATCGGCAGCATGACGCAGAGTTTTCTCTAAAGAGTTTGCCACCACTCTAAGCACTGCGAAAGCAATTTCCGCTGGCGCAGCCTGCTCCTCTACCAGGCGCAAAGCTGCGCTGCACGGGCCGGAAAAGCTAAACTCATATCCTTGCGCCGCAGAGGGCAAGGATATACTGCCAATGGCTCCATTTGCCTGCTGTTCCATGGCTGGGCCGGCTGGAAAAGGCAGTCCCAAAGCTACCCCAACGCGGTCAATCATCTGGCCGGCGCTAAGATCGTTTGTCCCGCCCAAAAGTTCAACATGAAATCCTTCTCCCTGTGGCTCAACCAGCATCACCTCGGAAGTGCCCCCGGAAAGATGTACTGCCATAACGCGATTGCGTAGTGGCTCTCCGCTCAAGCCTGCCGATATGTGGCCTTCCTGATGCGATAAATGATATAAACTCACCCCGAGCGCCTCTGCTACGGCCTCTGCTACGGCTACACCGGGCAAGAAAACCGGCATGTACGACCCTTCCACAGGTCTCGGCCGGGCACTGACCCCTACAGCCTGCACCATGAAGTCATGCAACTGTAGTTTCTGCAACAAAGCGGGTATTTGGCGCACATGGTGGAAAACTCCATCACTCTGGCGAAGTCCATGTTCTCCCGCGGGTACAGGCAGAAGCTGTCGTTCATCTCTCAGCAGCCGCCCATTTTCACCAACCAATGCCACAGAGGTAGTGTAGCAACTCGTATCAATCCCGAGGTATGCCCGGTCAGGCATTGTCCCGTTCACGCACATAGCTGCCTAGGATGCCGTTGATGAATTTGCCGGACTCATCAGTGCTGTATCTGTTGGCCAGTTCAACCGCTTCACTGATTACTACTCCAGTGGGAGCGTCAGAGGGGTCAATTAGCTCTGCCAAACTCAGGCGCAAGATGGCACGGTCAACCCGGGCCAACCGTTTGATGTCCCAATCGACGCTCTTGCGGCTGATGATCTGGTCGGCCTCGTCTGCATGGGTGATTGCTTTATCAACCAGCTGGCGAGCAAAAGCTTCGTGTTCGGCAGCGACAGGGGTTGTCTCGAGAGCAAAGCTGAATGCCTCCGATTTACCGCTATGCCCAATATCCAACTGGTACAGTGTGCGTAGAGCCACTTCCCGGGCCAGTCGACGACTCATATGTATCATTCCTTTTTCGTAAATGTCGGTGTATGTGGTTAGCATCCCCAAACTGGCTAATTGTCACCATAGGACAAGCAGAACAGCTAAGGCGCTATCTCTCCCCACAAAAAAGCCGCTTTGATGAGCGGCGTCTTGTAGACAAACGTATAGCGGCGCTATTAATCGCGCCGGCGGTCCGGCCTCAGCAGACCTTCAAATCCACCAGTCTCATCCCAGCGCAACCCAATGTAGTAACCGAGCGCTATTGCGCTACCGATGAAGATGGTGCGCAACAATCCATAGTTGATTATTAGCAGGCTAAGAACTAAGCCTGCCATTGCCCCCAGAACTCGCCCTTTATAAGGACCGAGCAGTTCATCAATCAAGCGCCAATCCACCAAGCATCCCCCCAGTTACCAATCGGCCCTAGAATACGCGCGGCGCAGTGGTTGAGACCTCTGCGAATGTGACTGAAACTTCCTTGACATCAATGTTGGTAGTCTTCTCAACCTGCTCTTTGACAACGCTCTGTAAAACTGCTGCCAGTTCAATCAAGTTATGGTTGGGAGTGGCGGTTGCTCTAAGCGCTACTAAAACTCCACCTGGCACCAACTGCAATCTGGCTTTTACCTGCTTAATGCCGCGCTGTGAATGCGACGCCTGTAGTACCAGCTGCTCAATCGCCTCCAACGAGACCTTGATGCTGCCTAGCTCACCTGGTTGAACAAAGCCAAGCCTTTGATTGTCATGCCTCGGCACGACGGACAAATAGATGAAGCGTAGCGAGAGCAGCAACAGTCCAAGCGCAACCAAACCAGTCTCCAACTGGTGGCTAACAAACACAAGGCTTGTCCACGTTAGGAGAGGGCCCAAAATGCCCACTCCTGCAGCCAGCACGTAGCCCGAAACCAATGCTACAGCCAACGCAAAGATCAGAAACAGTACCCTGTCAAAGGAGTTCACTAGTCACGCCCCCGTTATTTGCCCCGTTGGGGTTGTTATTCTTCCTTGGTATCGACAAACGCAACGCCCTGTACGTGGACGTTCACCTCAACAACTTGCAGACCGGTCATACTCTCAATAGCCCGGCACACGTTCTCTTGTACCCCTATGGCCACTTCAGGAATTCTGACACCGTAATCCACCATTATGTACAAATCTACAGAGGCCTGCTTCTCACCGACGCTAACCTTGACGCCTTTCTGCAGGTTCTTCTTGCCCAGCATTTCGACAACACTACCAGCGATACTGCTGCCAGTCATACCAGTTACTCCAGGCACCTCAGCAGCTGCCAACCCTGCAATAATCCCTACTACTTCGTTAGATATGCGAATCGTGCCCGCTTCTCTATAATCCTCATGCATCATTTTGTCCAATCTCGGCACCTCCTTTTCCCGCTAACACAAAAGACACGGCACTCGGCAGGCTGCGGGACAGCTTTAGCCCGACCTTAGTACATATATTATACTCGAGGGGGGAATATATAACAATCTTTTCCCCTGCCTCACCACGCTACCTACCTAATTAGGGCATATCTTCCATTATGTCCAAGTTTGACAACTCAAGTCTACTACATGCAGAAATAAAGGGGTCGGAGTTTATCCGACCCTGATTTTAACTATTTATGTTCGATTACTCTTACCTTGTCAAATCCCATTCCAAGGGTACTAGCCACCAGTTCAGTAATGTTTACAGCTTGCGCCTGCGTCAGACCCTCCGACTTGATCACCACATGGGCCGTATCGTTGTTAAGGACCAACACCGCATTATCAAACCCCTTGCTGATTATCAGTTTCTCAATCATCAGCTCTTTCTCCATCACGGCAGTAAGAGCCAGCCAATCTCTCTGCGCCTGCTGCCGCACTTCCGCAGAGGTGTTGGTGTTGTTGATGATTTCCCTAAGCAGTTCGACTTGCATGCTGCGCTGTTTCTCGCGCTCCAGCCTGTGCTCGGTAAAAAAGTCTCTGCTTGGCTCGCTCACCGGTCCAGGCGTCGGATCAACTACTGGAGAAGTAAGGTTACCTCCCAGAGTCGGCTCAGTTGGATCGCCGGCCAAACTGCTGTCTAGATTGGAGTAGTAGCTTAAGAGATAGTAGCCACATACCCCAAGAATAGTAAACACCAACAAAGAAGAGAGGATTGCCTTGCGGTCTATAATCATGCTATCACCTACTTTCCTGGATAAACCACGATTTTGTGGAAGGGAATGTTCAGGCTGGCCTGCACAGCCCGCATAATGGCTAACTGAACACTAGGAACTTCCGCCCCTTGCGCTACCACTACCACACCGCTGATGGTCGGCAGCTTTTCTTTGAGGGTGACAATCCCGTTAGTGCTGGTAACCATGGTGTTAGACTGGGTCTGCTCTTTAGTAACCCGGGTGCCACTCTGCGCGTCCTTTTCTTCAGTGGTGCGTTCGGTTTTGTCTATGTTGATAGCTGGGACAACCTCTGGCCCTGTTTCGAGAGACAAGTTGACACTCACCTTACCCACGCCCTGCATCTGACCTAAAGTGGTAGCGAGCTGCCGCTCCAGCCCCTGCTTATAGGTAGTTACCTGCGCAAGCACGCCATCATGGATGCTAGGGCCATCTACCGGCACTGCACTAGGAGATGGCTGAGAGGTCGCTTGAGGTAGCAGTAATTGTACCGCCAGCAGCACTGCAACACCAACCATGCCAATAAGCAGCAGCCGATTCTTCCCTAACCGCTCCCAGATATCTCCCCACGGTTGTTCAGCACTTTGAGAATTACTCTTCTGCATCCTTCCTTACCTCCTACCTAATCGTTATCAAAACTTGATCTGTATTGATGGCGAAGTGAGTAGCCAATGCTGACTTAAGTCTGGTTATGAGCGCTGAATCTACCGGAGAAGCGCCTTCTCTCGGTTTGGGGCCGCTGGCCGGTCCGATCTGCACAGGTTTGACAGCAGTCACAGGCTGCACACCACTCCCTTGGCTTACTACAACCTGCATCTGCTTGATCCGCCCAAAATCCTCTGCCTCACGTTCTGTGACGAACTCAAACGTCGCTTCCACCAGTTGCAGCCCGCCTTGCGTTGCTATCACCCGGCTGGCTTCCTGTTTGAGGGCCAGTTCGTAAGCGGTAAGCAGCTGTCTGTCCTGGCTGTTCTTCAACAGGGTGCTTTCTGTCCGTAATTCCGCCCAGGCTGTCTGTACCGTGGCCTGCCCCAGTAACTCGCTGATACCAAAGGGCGCGCGGGCCAACGCGAGCAGCGGGCTAAGCAGGGTTAGCACCAGAACCAACCCAACGGCCAGTTGGGCGTAGCGCCTGACGGTGCCAGAGGGCAAGATGATCTGCATAAAGCTTGCCAGGATAATCACAATGATAATGTTCTGAATGTAGGTACGCAGCCAGGCTACCATCCTCTCTCCCCTTTCGCTCCACTACCTTAGCATCAAGGCACTGTTACCTGTGCTCACAACCACCGTGATCAACACGAACAGCATTACGCCTACCAGCGCGAGAGCACCAAAGAAATAGGTTAACATTCCCGCGATGTTGTTGAGCATTCCAACCAAAGGAGTCTTTCCTAGTGGCTCGATAATTGCTCCAGCCAAACGATAGACAGCTATCATGGCCACGATCTTCAATGCGGGCAAGGTGCAAAACAGCACCACGCCTACAACTCCAATAAACCCAATTGCGTTCTTCATCAATAGAGAACAGCCGGCTACCGTTTCGAAACTGTCAGCTACCAGGCTTCCCACCACCGGGAGAAACGCCTTAACGGCAAACTTGCCCGCCCGGAACGCCACACCGTCTACGACCGCCCCGGCAGTACCCTGGGCGATGGTTAGCCCAACAAACATCATGAACAGCACTCCCATGATGCCTGTCCCTATGTCTCGCAATAGATAAGCCAGGCGCGAAACCTGGACGTGTTCTGCCAGATCGTTGACCATGATTAGAACCCCTGCAAAGAAGATTAACGGAACAGCAGTGCCACCGATGATAGTGGTAACAGCGCTCAATGCCATGGTCAGAACAGGATGAAAAAGAGCAGCCGAACTAACGTTGCCAATGGAAAGCAGTATGGTCAACAGTACCGGATACAACGCGTGTACGAAGTTAACCATCGTCTGCAAGGCTTGCTTGGTCACTGCCATAGCCATACCGAAACTCTGCAGCGCAAAGCCAATCAGTACGAGGTAACAGATCATGTAAGCCACGTCAGCCACCTTGCCGTCCAATGCGTCATGCAGATGCTGCAGAATTACACAGAGGATGGATAGTACAATCAGACGCACCAAAAGTGCCCATTGCCCAACTATCTCCCTGAAACCTAGTGTTAGGATGGTTCGAAACAGATTGGCTACCGAGAAACCTCCATCCTGGCCGCGCAACATAGCCAGTACCCCTTGGATGCTGAGGTCGGGCAGAAAGCCGTCATACTCCTGCTGCAACTGAGCCAGATGTTGTTCTATATCGCCTGTATCTACTGATTGCAGTTGCTCATTCAGAATCTGGTCCATATCTGGTGGAGCCGGGCCTGGTTCAGCTGCTTGGGCGTGCAGTGGCAGCAGGATGCATAGCAGCAAGCTCAGGCATAGCAGTTTGAGCCGCAAAGGTATCACCTCGTTTCAACGGTCGCTTGATGATGTGCTTATGAGATAGTGCAGACAGCGCTTAAGGCAAGAGCTTCAGTATGGTATCAAGGATCACCAGAATGATTGGGATCGCCAGCACCATGATGATTACCTTACCAGCAAGCTCAACCTTCGTAGCGATGGCACCTTCGTTGGCGTCGCGGCAGACTTGGGCGCCAAACTCGGTGATATACGCCACACCTACGATCTTTAATAAAGTACTCAAGTGGAGCGTGCCAACGTCAGACTTGTTGGCGATGGAGCTTAGGGTAGTAACCACCATACCGATCTTCGATACTACAGAGAAGAACAGGGTCGCCCCAATCACCAAAGAGAGCAGCATAGCAAGCTCGGGCCGGCTTTCACGAAGTACCAAAAGCAGTACAGTTGCGGCAATTGCCAAGGCGACAATTGGGACTATTTCCATAACGCGAGCCCCTAGAACATGAACATAGTTCTGATGGTGCTAAACAAGTCGTTGATGACGCTTATTACCCGGAACATGACCACGATAACACCCAGCAACACAAGAACTTGCGCGTACTCTTCGCGGCCAGACTTATCGAGGATCTTGTGGAGAATTGCTACGACGAAGCCAAACACGGCGACCTGTAGAATGATGCTATAGTTGATGCTCACAATATGCCCCCTCCCATACTGACTGGACTATGAACTCTTACACTAAAACTATGACAAGCAGTATGCCGGATAGTACGCCGAGATATTTCCACATGCGCTCGTTCTTCTGTCTATCGTCCTCCGCCTTCTGTTCCTCGCGTTGCAGCTGTTGCGCAGTCAAAAGCAAGTGCCTTTCCTGGTCGGTTTTGTCTGAGAGGCCAAGCACACTACCCAGCTGCAATAGAATTTGAATATCGCTACTAAACAGCGCCGATTTAGTCTGTAGTTGCTCGAGCCCCTCAGCCCAAGCTTCGGCTGCCGTGGCCCCGGGTCGGGAAACTACTTGAGCGCTGACGCTGAACAAAGTAGAGATTGGATCCCGGGTGGTAGCGGCCAGGTGGGCAAAAGCGTCCGGCAGCGGAGTAGCACCGTAACCAATCTCAGTGGATAAGCCTTGCAGCGCCGATTGCAGCTGCCGCAAGTGCCGCGGGCGTTCACGGTAGTTCCTGGCGACTGAGAAACCAGTCATGCTGGTAGCAAACACAACCAGTAAAGCAGCAAACAGTTTAATCGCCCAGACGTTCAAGAGTTGTCCCCCCTTTTAAAGCGGCTGAGGTCCGTCTTTGCCTGTCGTAAACACCTTCGATCGTTCCTGGCCCCTGACGGTTGCTCAAGAAGACAAATCGTCCAAAGGCGCCTTGATTCAGCAAACTGGCTAATGCCGGACGGCGCTCTAGTTCCTCAAAGGACTGGCCGTGGGCAGTGACCAACATGCTTACACCGCAGTGGACCGCTTCTTCTATTGCCTCTGTATCCTCTCGGCGACCAATCTCATCGGTCACCAGCACCTCGGGCGATAATGAGCGTAAGGCCATCATCATCCCTTCAGCCTTGGGACAGGCGTCCAGCACATCGGACCTTGGGCCGACATCCAGTTGCGGCACACCCTGGTAACAGGCAGCCAGCTCCGAACGCTCGTCAATGATCGATACCTTATATCCCCTTTTCAGCCCTTCGCCAGTGGAGAGAGCTCGAGCTAAATCGCGCAATAACGTGGTTTTGCCGGCCTGGGGCGGTGAAACAATCAGCGTGCTATCTACCAGTCCTGTGCTGCTAACCAAGGCTGGCAGCAGCCGCTTGGCGCACCCCTTCACCTGCCTGGCCAAGCGAATGTTGAAACCGGTGATATGTTTCAGAGTCTTAACCCGGCCCCTTTCTACCACTGCCCTGCCAGCGAGGCCGATACGATGCCCACCGGCTACTGTCACATAGCCACTGCGCAGCTCCTCCTCCAGGGCATAGAGCGAGTTCTTGCTCACGGTCGCAAGCAAGTGCCTGATATGCTCGGCACTGGCTCGTACAGCACCGATGGCTTGCGTTTGAAACCCTTTCTGCCCGAGCAGGTACTCGGCGCCGGTGGCGTAAGCAAGTACCGGTTGGCCTTGTCTCACTCTAATTTCCTGTAACCTAGCCAGCACAACCGGGTTACTTAGCCGGATCAATTCTTGCCAATCAGCAGGCAGCAGAGCGTAGATGCCCATCCAATCAAACTGCATGTCCCATCCCCCACTTCTGCTACATGCTTATGGCCTGTCCACGCTTTTTATGACACTTGTCCATCGCGCGATGGACGGTACACAGGTTGCGCGGACCCGCCTTCCACTCGCCTCCGGCCCTGTGTTGTTGGCATTCCTGTTCACCAGCTGATACCGCGGAGATTGTAGGGGCAGAACATGTTCTGCCCGGACCCACAAAACCTTCCCAAAAAATCGTAGGGGCTGAGTTCTACTCAGCCCAGGGCAGAATGCAATTCTGCCCCTACCGAAAAAGGGGCAGAGAAAGAGCATGGAGCTGCGGTCTTGGGCGGAACATGTTCCGTCGCTACATCCTAAAAGGAGCATTCTACGCGCGCAAAAAAGAGGAACCCGGGATCGGGTTCCTCTCGTCAGGATGAACAGGTCTTAAGTTGGGTTGGTTAGCAGCACCGTAGTGCCGCAATGGGGGCAAGTAGCAGCCGCTTCCTCGACTGCGCCGAAGCTGATATTGACAATGTCATGGCAGTTAGGACACTGCATGAGAATCTCGCCCGTATCATCATCGTCATCGCTATCACCGAAACTGGCAAACTGAGAATGCAACTGTGCCTGCTGCTGGTCGTCAACCAGCTTGTAGACGACGTTGAGCAACTCACCCATGATATCAAGACTCGACATCCAGAGCGTACCATCTTCAGCATTAACGACTTTCTGCTTAGCCAGGCTGCGTAACCGCGCAGCTCTGCGGGACAACTGCTCCAACCGGCTGATAAACTCGGGATTGTTTTGCATATCGTCACCTCAGTAATAAGAGTCACAAGTTTTGCCTGCTGCGCTTAATCTGCCACGGGATGCCGGCAAACATACCTCACAACAGCTCAATCTACAGCATCCTATTGCCTGGATTTATGGATACAGCTTATACTATTATAGTCGCTTATAGCACTTGCACAGCCACTGTGTCTCGCGCATACGATATTTCGGATTGTATTTTTGTGCTGAAAAGATAATGAGCAAAAGGGTGAATGCCATGCAGGATTATGAAGTTTGTCTAACCATCGACAGGGCGTTAGCAGAAGGCAATATTACACGCACCACATCCCGGGCAAAACCGGAAGAACGCTTTGCTCCGTTCCGGGTAGGGCCGGAGCCGTTTATGCTGCACCCGGCACAGGCTGAACGGATCGAGGCTTTGGGCAGTCTATTACATAGGTTCTACCGGGCAGCAGACGAGCTGTATTATCTGAGTGTAAGAGGGGAAGCGCCAGCATGGATAGCAGAGCATCTGGATGCAGGTAAACCGCTGCGGCTGCTGGAGCTTGCCAGGCACCCCGCGTTCATTAAACAGCTGCCAATTGTTATTCGTCCGGATTTATTGATTACTACAGATGGGCTAAGGGCTACCGAGCTGGACTCAGTACCAGGCAGTATGGGTTTGCTTGGTTTCATGGAGCAAGTATACGGCAACTTTAGCAGCAATCTGCTAGGAGACCGAAGCACAGTTGATGCGTTTGCAGCCGCCCTCTCAGCCTTAGCGCCTGGCGGAAAAGCTGCCATAGTCATTTCGGACGAGTGTTCGGGCTATCGCCATGAAACTGCCTGGCTCTCTGCTGAGTGGGCAGAAACAGGGCTGGAGATTCCTACTGTGCGCCCCGAAGATCTAAGCTATACCAACGATGGCGTATGGCTGAACGGAGAAAAGTTGGATTTGGTCTACCGGTTTTTTGAGCTATTTGACATGGATAACGTGCCTGGCAGCTACCAGCTGTTTGACCTGGCAGCAACCGGCAAAGTTACCGTTACACCGCCACCCAAACCTCATTTGGAGGAAAAGATGTGGTTTGCTTTTCTGCATCATCCGGAGCTGAGGCAATGGTGGTTGGAGCTATTGGGCAACGAGGACTACCAGGCGCTTCTTGAGTTATTTCCCCACACTTGGCTACTGACCCCAAACACTGAGGCCTTCAGTAGCGGGCCTCACGGGAGCGTAGACAGACTGAAAACAGCCAGCCGGCGGGAAAGGCCTTTTGTCATCAAGCCGTCAGGGTTCTCACCTCTAGCCTGGGGCGGGCATGGATTTAGCCGTGGAAAGGACTATACCACGCGTCGCTGGGCCCAAGCAATCGATGACTGCCTGGCACAAGCCTATGAACTACCGCATGTACTGCAGGATTACCAGCATAGCGACCCGATACTTGTGCGTTTTTATGACTTCACTGACCAACGGATGTGTAGCTTTTCCGGAAAGGTGAGGCTCTGTCCCTATTATTTTGTCATTGGGGAAGGCACTGTACTGAGTGGAGCTTTGGCAACTATAGTGCCATTAAGCAAACCAGTGATTCACGGTATGACTGAGGCTGTAATGGTGCCAACAGCAGTGCTGGAGGCTAGTGAATAGAGGTTTAGATTGAGATGAGAAAACCGCCAGGCTAAGCCTGGCGGTTCTTGATTTCCTTGCCTGCGCCAACACGCGCGACGGGCTGCCCGAGTGCGTAATATGTAGATCCAGCATAGCATATCGGCTTGGCTGCATCATGTTTCACCCGGTTGTTCTCCACGATCTCCTCGTTGGCATGCACTGCCACAACTTCCGCGATGAACACATTGTGCGAACCGAGGTTATGTACCTGGTGTACCTTGCACTCGAGATTGACGGGGCATTCTTTGATTAATGGTGCATAGCCCAGTTTCGAAGGCTTCTCGGCAGTAAAGCCGCATTCCTTGAACTTGTCGTGGTCACGCCCGCTGACCAGCCCGCAATAGTCCATGGCGGCAACCTGTTCCTCGGACGGGATGTTCAGCACAAACTCGCGCGAGTCAGCAATGATGTGATGTGAATGACGAGACTCACGTAGCGAGATGCTCACCATGGGTGGCTCAGAACAGACGACTCCTGTCCAAGCCACAGTAACGATGTCCGGACCGGCATCGACACTGGCGCAACTGATCATCACCGCTGGAACAGGAAATAAGCCAGTTCCCGCCGGCAATTGTACTTTTGACATGATTCACCCTCCTCCAGTTGGACTCTGGACGCTACCGGCAAGTCTGCTGGTAGTCCGCACCCTACTACTCTCTATCCTAGCCTAAATGGGATAAGTTATGACGAGTCGAGGTGCGGAATATCAGTTCAATACCTCAAGCAACTCCACGAAATTATGTATGAGATGGTCGGCTCCCTCAAATTCTTCCTGCTTGCCGAAGCCAAATAGACAACCGATGGTCAGCAGACCATTTTGCAGTCCTGCCTGAATGTCGTGATGCCTGTCACCAACCATAGCGGCTGGCTCGGGAAACCTGGGAAGTAATTTGCGAAGGATTTGGGCTTTGGTCAATCCCCGGTAATCTTCAGCACAGAACCGATGACTAAACAGCTCACCGATACCCAGGCTGTCAGGCACTGCTTGCAGGTAGTGCCTGTCACAATTGCTGATAATGCTCAGTGTGACGCCCTGTTCGTGCAACTGCTTTAGCGTGGTTTTCACACCGGGGAAAGGACCTGCCAGCCCCTGGCTGAGCACTTCCTGTTCGGCCACGCCCATGAGCTCGTTGGCCTGCATGCGCTCTTTAGCGCTAGCGCCGGGTAACAGTCGTTCCCAGATCTCAGCATTTGGATAGCCCATGGTATCTAGTAAGGTAACCTCATCAGGGACGGGCTTCCCCAACCGCTCAAAGGCCAGGTGATAGGCTGGCAATACCACATCACGGGGCTGCCACAGTGTTCCATCCAGATCGAAAAAAACGGTTCTAACTTTGCTCACAAAGACTGCCTCCTGCTTAGTTCACGCGTTTGGGGAAGGGATAGATTATGCCTCTCACCGCCTGCAATGGTTGGTGAACATGCAGACCCTTCGACTCAGAGAATATCAGGCTCCTGCCTGCCACAGACAGCTCAAACTCTTCTTCGCCACGCTGTGAGTATTCTGCCGGGTAGTGCAACACCATGAAATACTGCCCACCAAAGTTGAAATCAAAAAGGAAATGACTATAATGGTCAGCTTCTGAATGTACTGTTATTCCATTATACGCCAAAAAGCATTGCACCATCCCCTCGTCTGTCTTACCTATATGCAGCGCCACGTGTTCACCGTCACGCTTGATTACAATGGTATGCAGCTCATCACACAAGATGGCAAGAGGGGGAAAGCGTGGTATCGCATGATCCGCCCGGTGGTAATGAAATGAGAACTGTTCCACTGCAATGTCGCTCATCAATCTCCCTCCTTGCTAGCTGATTGCATGTACCGGCTTACTAACTGCCAAAGCAAGCTCGTTCTCATATTTCTCTGCGCTCGCTGACTTTTCCTGCCCAAGTATGCAGTAGGAAAGAGATGCTAACCGAAGGCAAGCAAGAACCCGGCTCCTTGCGAGAAGCCGGGTTGTAAAAGCAGTTGATGAATGGTTTAGATGAAGCTTAAGTTGCTGAGCGCTCCCAGGTCTTCGCAGATGAACTGTAGGAACTGGAGAGTATATACGGCATCGTTCATGTCCAGCATTTCCACCGGGGAATGCGAGTAACGGCGTGGCATAGTGATGGCAGCAGCCAGGATTCCGTTGCCTACCAGATGCATGGCAGTAGCATCGGTATTGCCACCGCTGAAAACAGCAAACTGGTGCGGGATACCAGACTCCTGCGCCTTTTGCTCTAAATATCGCTTCATGATTGGGTTGAGCAAGAAGCCCTTGCCACCTGCGCCGCCGCTGCTGACCTGGAGTACTGGGCCACGGCCGATGTAGATCGGCAGTTCCTTGTTAGTGTTGATATCCGGGGTATCGCCAGCCGGTACAGTATCCAAAGCAATAGCGACATCTGGATTTAACCTATGGGCAGCGACGGTCGCTCCGCGCAGGCCAACCTCTTCCTGAACAGTAATCACTGCATACAGGTTGCCCACTATCTCTTTGCCTTGCAGGCTTTCAAACAACTTGACCAGAATGGCGCAACCGATGCGATCATCCACTGCCTTGCCGAAGACCCGGTCGGGGTTGCCGCCAAGCGAGTCGAGCTCCGCAACATAGACGATTGGGTCGCCCACCTTGATGCCAAGCGCCTTAACCTCTTCCTCTGAGTTAACACCCAGATCGATGTAAAGATGGTCGGAACTTAGAACACGTGTACGCTCTTCTGCTGTTTGCATGTGGCCAGCCTTCACACCGATGATACCGGTATAGCCATTGACCTTCACCTTACGACCAAGCAGCAATGGGTCGAGGGTACCGCCGACCTTCTGGAAACGCACCCAGCCGTTCTTCTCGATGCTTTTGACCATGGCGCCGATTTCATCCGAATGAGCGGCGATCATGACGGTAGGACCAGGCTGGCTGCCCTTTTTCAGAGCGTAGATGTTGCCAAAGTTATCTACAGTTACTTCGTCCGCGATGGGCTTGAACAGGTCTGCCAGGTATCTGACTACCTCTGTCTCTTGTCCGGAAATGCCCGGGATTGCGGTGAGCTCTGCCAGAAGTGCTTTCAACTGCTCTTTCATCTAACTGTTCCTCCTCTTGATTTGTGATGTATTATCCAGTGCTCCGCTATTTGCGCAGCACAATCTTCAGCACCAGCGGCATGAACGAGACGATTGACAGCATGCGCATCAACTGCAGCAAAGCAACTTTAGGGGTATCTGCTCCAAAGCTCATGGATGTCAAAGTCATCTCAGTCATCCCCCCGGGACTGCTGCTGAAGAAAGCGGTAGCCAAGTCCCAGCCGGTTACCCGATGCAGAATGTACCCTGCAATCAGGCTCAGACCGATCATGGAAAAGACCAGTACTATTGCGGGCACCAACATCGTACGCAACTCCGCAACGGTTGAGCGAGTGATGCTTAGCCCCAGTATTCCGCCTACCACTATTTGGGCTACTGTTCGGAAATCCTTTGGAATTTGACCTACAAACCCAAAACCCAAGTTGGCTATGGCCACAGCCAGCATTGCTCCCAACAGGGCACCCGCTGGCATTTTGAGCTTAATACCTATATATCCGCCAATAAAGGCGACTACTAACGTGATGATAACCTTATCCACCTGGGGGGCCCTCCTTTCTATCGCTTGCGATGCTTCTTTGGCTTGCATTTGTACTTCACCCCCATGTACTGATATCACTGGTACTGGTTTATATTCGCTTGCCGAAATAAATATCCTGCTACGCCTATAGATTTCGCAAAATTGTTAAAGCGCCCTGTGTTTGCAGGGCGCTAGTTTTGCCTCAACTATCGAGTAGTTGACTACTCGGTCTCTGTCTCCGCTGGAGAGTAGAGATTCGAGAAGCTGTAACCGGTAGCTTCTCCTTCTTTACCGGTGACGCGGGCGAGATAATCAATTTTGTAGTTGGTATCCAGTGCAAGGATATACTGGTCACGCACGACATCATCGCCTTCACCGGTTTCTTTGGTGAGCGTGAAAACATTGTACACATCAGTAGCTTGCTGGAACTTGAGTTCATATGCGTTGTCTTTTACAGCAGCCTGCAAGTCAGCAATTGCCTCGGGCAGCATCTTATAGAAGTCAGGTAGCGCCTCTCCACCTTGGATTTCTAGCACTTCCTTGCTCTGACTATTGGTAAACTTGGTGACGCTGTCAGCGCGGTGGACCAGGTAGCTAATCCACTCATTCTCTTCCGGGTCAGACAGATAACCGAAGTTAAACTTCACAAATCCGGACTCATCTTCTACCAACCAATTGATGCTGCGATTTACTGCTTTGTTGATAATGCGAGGGCTTGCCTTCTCAAAGGTGGCTAAATCAAGGTTTGGAAACGCGAGAACAGCTCCCCAAATCAGGACAATGGCCACTGCAACGGTTGCAGTGATAATCAGATCCCACGCTGGCCCCCGCTTCCCTTGTCTAGCATGACGGCGTCTTTCCTGTCTGTTCATGAATACCACTCCTTTAGCCTAATTCCTAGTCTACTTAATGTAATAATTTCCATCCCCCGAGCCATGCTAATAGCAACTGCTCGCGCAGTAACGCTAGTGCAGGCCGTTTTGCACTTTCTATGCCAGACTGGCCTGCATCTGCAGTATGCGCGAATGCCCTGAGGAGAGGTTTACGATGTTTGAAGTACACAGCGGCGCAAAGCCTTTCGATTATCCCGGCAGACATGCGGCTCTTCTGCTAATCCACGGGTTCACTGGCAGTCCGTATGAGATGCGACCTCTCGGGGAGTATCTAGCCGGCCAAGGGTTTCGAACCAAAGGCATTAGGCTACCCGGACATGGGACTTGCCCTGAGGACATGCTCTCCTGTACCGCCCAAGACTGGCTGAACTGCTGCCGGGCGGCAGTGAGGGAGTTGGCTGCAGAACAATTGCCCGTCGTGGTAATGGGACTCAGTATGGGTGGAACACTGTCCCTACTGCTCGCGGCTGAAGCCGAGGTAGCAGCCGTGGTAACCATGTGCGCGCCGGTATACCTGAACTGGGTGCTGCATCTGGCACCGATAGCCAGTCTGTTCAAGCGTTACCATCGTATACTGGACTTAAAGACAATTGATCCTGCCATTAAGGACGCCAGGCCAGTTTACGACCGCGTACCCATCTGCTCGGCCATAGAACTGCTAAAACTGGTCCGCAGTGCGAAGGCGACACTCCCTTTAATAAACATTCCGGCCCTGATCATCCATTCATCACTGGATGAGACTGTGCCGCCAGGGAATGGTCATTTCATCCACAAGCGGTTGGGGTCTAGTCAGAAAAAGCTGCTAACCGTAAACAGGTCCGGACACGTAGTTACTAGAGGGGTCGACAAGGATGAGATCTACAAGGCTGTTCATCAGTTTGTGTCAGACCTGACAATATCCACTCAGGCGGCTTCCGTAAGCAACTAGAACTCAATGCCCTTCTGTGCTTGAACTCCCCTGCGCCAGTGATGCTTGACTTCCCTCACTTCACTCACCAGGTCGGCAGCTGCCTGCATTTTAGCGGTAGCGCCACGACCGGTCATAACCACGGTCACACCGGGTGCGCGTGCAGCCAGCATCTGGAGCACTGCTTCCTCAGCAATCAGCCCGAAACTAACGGCTACATTTATCTCGTCAAAGACAACAAGATCATACTCCCCGTTGTTTACGGCCTGGGCAGCGCGTTCAAACGCCTCCCGGGCCAGTTTGATGTCTACCTCGTCCGGATTATCCGGGTCAACAAATACGTCTCGCCCGTTGCGCCAAACCTCGACGCCAGGTAAGTACTGTCTGATAGCCTCTATTTCGCCACTCTCCTGCCCCTTCATGAACTGGGTAATGCTCACCCGCTGCCCGTGCCCAACGGCTCGCAGAACCAGGCCCATGGCCGCGGTTGTCTTGCCTTTGCCGTCACCTGTATAGATCATCACCAGACCGTGTTGCTCAGTCATTCTTTATCACCTCTCATAACCAGTGTACATTCTCAATACGTTACAATACGCCGAATTGTTCCCGTATTCCTGCCCGGCTAGGGTATGGCTGCAGACCAATTTGCCAGCATACGGTAGCCACACGTTTCTAACCCCCGGTGTAACTGCCCCATCCGCTCATGTAAGCTTGTCTAATTATCCAGATGGTGCTTTCATTCACTAGGTTCGTCTGCTTTTGTGTCTTTTTTCACAATAATGGCAGGAAGTTGTCTTTTTTTTGCGAACTGTATAAAAAAGGATATGTCATCGGAGGGAATGCTTGTGGTCAGAGTGGAATGGAAAGACAAAGAGCTGTGCGGGGTTTTTACCCATTACCTTGGGGATCAGCCTGCGTTTGTGCAGCATCTTCGTGCTCCTCGAGGCCTGCGCTACGGCGGGTGCGATATACCTGTTGGACACCTAATGCAAGGCAAGGGTGAAATCGTAGCTGAACCCTTACTAGCCAGCGAACTGCATCAGCATATACTACAAGCTGGGCGCATGTTGGGCTGCGCAATGCTGGTTGGAGACCACTCAAGCTACCCTTATTTTCAGAGCGTGAGTACGCCCATTTGCCCTTCGACTGAGACGGTAGTGGAAGCAGCCTCCGGTGAAGCAGCTTGGCAACCCCCGGAACTGCACCCTTTGACGCAGTCTGACATTCCCGCCATCCAGGTTTTGTCTGAAGTAGTCCAAAGCTCGCTTAACTGCACCTTTGCACGCCGACCGGCTGACTGGCTTGAGGATCTGGCTGATGGCAAGTGGTTAGGGTGGCACGATACAACAGGAGCAATTGCCGGATACGTGCGCCTGGGTGCAGATGGTGCAATCCTTGAGACAGCCGCTAGCAGCGACGATTATTTGCCTCTCTTGGCCTGGTTAGGCAAACGGTCTGATGAAGCTCACCTGCAGCTGCACTACGATCATCCGCTGACCCGTGGCCTGTTCCGCAATGGTGCCAAGCAAATCCGTCGGCAATCGGGGCAGTGCGCCATATTGCTCAACCTTTATAAGCTGATGGAGTGCATTCAACGACAGATGTCATCGCGGTTGCGCGAATCCCGCTTTTACAACTACTCCGGAGAGCTCGGACTGACGGTAGGCAACGAGTATCTGAGCATGCGCGCCATCAGGGGCGGGATTATTGACATATTGCATCGCGAGGCTCCAAAGCCAGAGTGGCCTGCCTTTACGGTCGCCGGCTTCTTACAAGTTGTGTTTGGACAGATGCGCGTCTTATCCGCCGTGCAGAATACGCAAGCTAGCCCACAACTGTTGCACATCCTCGACATCATTTTCTCCTAAGTGAACTGAAAGCAAAGAGCGGCCTTTCGGGCCGCTCTGCGTATAGGGGTTATTCTTTGCTTCTTGGTGTTTTCGTCCAACCGGTCGGTGAGCGACGTAATCCCTTGAGCACCAGCGCGCTAGTAAACGGCACTGGGAAAAAGAAGGCTGCCAGAGGCAACGCCAAGAGCTGTGCAACCACAAATGCACGTCCTGGCAAGGTCAGTGGCCTACCGGCGACGTCGACGTGTTTACGGTAACGGAAGAAAGCATAAAAGGTAAAGGAAATGTAGACTACGCTCAATCCGTTCAGAATGTAGCGGACCGAATCCGGCAGAACATTGGGATCTACATGCCCAAGCCACCAAAGAACTAGGATAGTAGGCGGTACCAGCGTAGCAAACTGGTAAAATGTCCACTCTACTGGCCCTTTGATCCAAAGCTCGCGCATCAGTGGGCGCTTGCGATCTTCAGGATACTCCCGGTCCTTGGCTAGCTTCTCCATTACTTGCAGATGTCCAGTACCCCAACGCAACCGCTGGCGGTAAAAAGCTCTATAGACTGTAGGGGTCTGTTCACTGCTTGGATAAGGTAGGTATTCCGGCCAAGCGCCTGCCCTCAGGTACGCCCTGGCACCTAGCTCCAGATCCTCGGTAAGTGACTCGTGGTCGTACCCACCAATCTCGTCTAGCAGTTGTTTCTCGATGAACAGGTTTGTTCCACCGACGAACGGCAGACGTTTAAACACCACCGGCAGATACCAGTCATGCGACACTGCCTGGTAGAGAGACGCGATCTTGCTAAACGGGCCCATCTCATACCAGTTACGCACCTGGAATACCGGCCCCTGGAAGATGCGTACCGGGGTCTTGTCTGTTAGACGCTTCCAGGCCACATACAACAGCACGCTTGTATCTGGACGACTCTCGGCATCATAGAAACCACACATGATCGTGCGCGAATCAACCGCAATGGGCAAGGCGTAGTTGAGAGCGCGCCCCTTGGTTGAGGGAACTGAATAGCCTAATAGTTCGCCGCCATACGTCCCGTCGAAGTCGACCGGCACTTCCACGTGCTTCAGCGTCGGCAGGTCGCGCTTAGCTGACCACTCTTTCTGAATGCGTTCAACGATACGTTGCGTCGTCGGGAAGCAGAAACCATAAATGTCCCGCAGGTTTGCCTTCAGTTGCTCGTTAGCCTGCATACCAGCCAGCTTCTTGCTGACTTGCATTCCCACCATGTCGGACAGCTTACCGACAATCTCGCGGGTAATACGGTTGTTGGCTCTGGCAGCATAAGTAATAACGTTTTTCATCAGATCGCCGTGTTCGTTGCCCGACAGCTTGGCGTAAAGCTGGCAGACCGGCACCGCCAGGCATAAATACCCCGGGTAGATGCGTTCAATCTCGCGATCAGAAAGCGCCGGGTAAAAGCGCCGGAACAGACGATAGACTTGACTTAGGGAGATTCGCCCGTTGCGGGAAATAATCTCGCTGGAAAGATCAAACAACAGCTGCCTAACCACCGTGCGCGGCTCTTTCATCACGCTTGGCTGCAGCAGCCAAGGTTCTACTTGAGACCGTGGGCGGCGGTACTCATCCAGATACAGTCCAGACAGAAGACCCAAGGTCATCGACTGAACATGGGGCTTTAACTCTCCATGCCATTCTCCCTTGGCGGCATAGTCAAGAAACTGTACTGTGTCAAGCACATAGTGCTCCTGGTTCTCCAAGTTCTGAGCACGCTCTTTAGCGTCAGTGACAACAATCACTTCGTAGCAGTCGTTAGGATACTGCAGCCCGGCCATGTGACGAACGGTCTTCTCAATAACATCCGGCTCATTGCGGGCAGGCACCAGGATAGAGAAGAACGGTAGTCCTTCACCCTTCCGCTTGGCAGCATCCTGCACTTTAGCCAGACTGAGTTGCGGTCGCCTTTTCCAGTAGCTACCCTCAGAGTATGTTTTCCAGACAAAGAAGCGCAGGAAAAGCATGAACATTACTATATACATTCCCACCGCTAGTAGGTAGATTATCTCAGGATTAGACATATACTCACCCCATCAAAAGACGTCGATGTTAATCTGCCGTAAGGTTGTTTGGCCTCGAAGCTGTGCCGGCAGTTGCACGCCGTCGCCGCCATCATTATCTCGCGTTCACCCCCTCTGGATGTGCACACAGTTCACAAGGTCAACGATATGTGAGTTTACTCTTCTCTTTCGACTGCGTCAACTCGAAAAGAAGTCGAAAACCCCGCTTTTTTGAGAGACTGCCCTCGATTTAACACATTTGCGTCTATAGCTTACCCAGTTGCTCGCAACTGCAGAGCCGTAAGGCGCAATTTCTTTCCAAATGCAGCAGTTTTCTTCGCACATTGCACCCACTTTTGTTGGGGTGATGCTTGTTAGGACGCCATGCACCACCGGTTGGTTGCATGACAGTTAATCCCTACCCCTTAATGGCTTCTTCTGCACGCCAAAAAGGGCCAGTTCATTAACTGACCCCAAAATTCGCGCACACCGGTCGACTAGTAGTACTTCAGCTCGACTTCCTTACCAAAGGCCTTTAGCTCTGAGCAGAGGTCTTCAACGACCTTCAGCTTAATCGCCAGGTTACGTGGTAAATCAGGGTTTTGATGAGCAGGGTTAATAGCCCGCCCAAGCAGCACCTTCAAATGCGTGCATTGGCAGAGCAGCAACCGTGCGAGTCTAGAAGCGCCATCGGCACGATTGAGTTCGACCATGTCTCGCCAGGATACGTTTTCCGCCCTCGCCTTGCGGATTAGCTCCAAGGCCTTGGTCAACGTCAGCACACCTTCGGTTACCAGATCGAGGCCCGGAATTTGGGCAGTAGGTGGTACATTCGCAGCTGCAAAGTCCAAGCTGGTCAAGAGTGGCCTGCCGCTGATCCGACTCACTACTTGCGCTGTGGTGCCACCACAGACAACTTTCCGGCCTTCGGCGTGCAACAACTCCTGCACTACTTCTGCATCTTTCTGCACATCTTCCGGAGGACCAGCCAAAAGCGTGACTGTCTCCGCTTCCCTTACTTTCAGCCCCAACACCGTAACATCATCTCCCGGCTTATACATGTAAAGGTTGTGACAAACGTCAGCCAACAAGGTCACCACCTTGGGCAACTCCCGTTCTTTGGCCATGACCTTCTCCAAATACTGCGAAACGTTATCCCACTGCCAACCGAGATTGAGTACGCCGCCTACACCGGCATGGATTACTCCATCAGAAATGAGTACAAATGTATCCCCCGGCCTTACAGAAAGACGGGCCTCTTTAATTGTCCTGCCGCTAACGATGCGCTCCTGCTTCTTAATCGGTATCGTGTGACCTTCCCGCATGAAGAGCACATCCGGGCAGTCAAACTCGGTCAAATAGGCTTCTCCCCTATCCAGAAACACCTGAACTATCAAAAAGGTTGCATAGGCCAGCTCGCGCACCTTGCAGACAGGCAGAGTGCTGATCAGCGTCTCGACCACCTCATCTACCGTCGCCCCCTGCTTGAGCATGGAACTGGCAATTCGGGTGGTAAGAGTAGCCAGGATGTTGGCCTTGACCCCACTCCCGAGACCGTCCGCCACGACAGCAATCACCGAGTCCGGCGTGCGCACAACGGACGTGCAATCGCCGCACAACTCCTCACCGAACTTGTTCAGGGAACGTCCGAAGGACTCGACGAACAGCTTCACTTTCGATCACCTTCGCCCTGTACCAGCTTAATCAGCTTGAGCAATAGCATCTTCGAATCCGCTGTAACTTCACCAAGTAGCCCTGCTATCTCCTGTGCGACCATCATCTGCTTGTTAATGACCTGCTGCGCCTTTTCCAGTGTCTCTTCACGCACCTTGGCAAACTCCCGCTCCTGATGCTCTGCTCTAGTAATATCTGTAATTACCCCCATGATCAGGTCCTGGGATTTGATTGGATTGATAGTTTGCAATGTCACCAGCCCGTAGTGCGGGTAGGTGATCTTCTTGCCCACAACCCACTGACCCTGGTCGCGGACGGATCGGAACTCGTCATCCGGTATCAGGGATGATAGCACTTCGCCTTTGACAGACGCTGCCTGCCGCTTGAACATCTGCTCCGCAGCCGGGTTAAACTCTTGTATCTTCAAGTCCTTGTCCACGACAATCACGGCGTTAGGAGTTGACTGAATGACCAGATTAGCCAAAGACTCTGCCTTGGAGCGCATGTAGGGCATACACATATCAAGTTCTGCCCTGCCGTCCAGAACGGCCGTCGCCTTCTCGCGGCAAGAAGAGTAACCGCAGGCGCCACAGTTAAGCTCTGCGTCCAGCGTATGCTTGCCAAGGTGCCTGAGCACTTGCAGAATGGCGTTCTCGCTGAAAACCTTAGTATCGACAGCTGTGGCTTTGAAGGTAGCATTAAGATCTACTGAGGGCAATGCGTCACCTATAGCCTGTTCTCCCTGCCAACGGTCCCGCGCTCGAACCCGCTCCCGACGCTTAAACAGGCTTTCCTGCCTAGGCATTGCAGGGCCATTCAGACAGCCAGCTGCGCAAGCGTTGCATTCCACCAGCATTGCCTGTAAGCTTTCTGCAGCCATTCCATCTAGCAAGTCACTAACTTGTTGCAGGCCATCCGCGACGTGCATTTCTGCAGAACTCTGCAGGTAGTGCAATAGACCACCAGCCAGGGGGTATTGACTGGCCACTGCGCCATCGAACTGAGCAAAGTCGCTTTCAGGCAGGGACGATACACTAATGCCCTGTTCACTTAACCAATCAGCAATCTCCTGATAAAGCAGTACAGCATCAACCAGCCCCTCGTACTCTTTGCGGCCTGCCTCTGCTTTCTTTGCCAGGCAGGGGCCCACAAAGACTACCTTGGCGGTAGGCTCCAAAGTCTTAATTAACCGGGCGTGAGCAATCATCGGTGAGACAAGCGGCGCTAAAAGCGGCACCAGCTTGGGATGATAGCGTTCAACCAGTGAAACAACTGCCGGACAGGCGGTGGTCAGTAGCGGATTTGCTTTTAGCCGCCCGAGGTTGACTAGCCGTTGATAGCCTCTAGACACCAGCGATGCCCCACTGGCAGTCTCGCTTACCTCGCTGAAGCCCAGTTGTTTGAGAGCGGTCACCACTTGCCTGGACGTAGCTCCAGGCCAGGCTCCTGCTAAGGCAGGCGCCAGACTGACATATACCCTCTCGCCTACCGCTAACAGCTCTTTTACTTTGTGCAGGTCCGTAACCACTTCTTTGGCATGCTGTGGGCAGGCTAAAAGACACTGGCCGCAGGCTATACAGCGCTCGTCAATCACAATTGCCTGCCCCGCCTGAATCTTAATAGCCTTTACCGGACATACCCTAACACACTTGTAACAGTTCTTGCAGTTAGCCTCGCGGATCTTGAGCACTGCCATATAGCCCCACCTCCGGCATCACATACTGATCAATCATCTGGGCGACTTGTTCAGGGCTAATATCAAGCAGTGTGTGGTCACCTATCTGCACAGCGACCCCATTTACGCAGTGGCCCAGGCAGAAGCCCGCTTTCAGCTCTACAGCGGCGGATAGTTTGCGCTTCTCCAGCGCAGCTTGCAGGGCTTTGATCACCTGGTAAGCGCCTTTCAGATGACAGGAACTACCGACACATACGGTAATGTATAGCAAGCGAGCTTCCCCTCCCTTTTGCATCATAAGCACCAAAGGCTGGCCAATTTGGCCAGCCTATCGTTGGGGACATTCCTCAGGCCGAAGAAGAGCCTTCAGTTAGAGGAGTGTCCATCCCGATGGGGACATTCCTCGGCCTCGAAGAAGAGCCTTCAGTTGAGGAGTGTCCCCTATCCCTCGTACTTGGCCAAGATACCAGGTATCTTGTCTGGCGTCAGACGACCATAGACATCTTCGTTGATGGTGAGAACGGGCGCGAGACCGCAGGCACCAATGCAACGCGAAACTTCCAAAGTGAAGCGTCCGTCAGCGGAAGTATCGTTAACTTTGATATCCAGTTCCTTCTCAATAGCTGAAACCAGATCTGCAGCGCCGCGGACGTAGCAAGCTGTGCCGAGGCAAACAGCGATGCGGTATTTTCCGCGCGGCTTCAGAGAGAAGTAAGAGTAGAAGGTTGTAACGCCATATACTTCAGACATTGGCAGGTCCAGCCCCTGCGCAACATACTTCTGCACTTCCTCCGGCAGGTATCCGAAGATTTCCTGGGCCTTATGCAGCACCATGATCAAAGCGCCTTCCATGCCCTTGAATTCTTCTATCACCTTAGCCAGTTCCGCAAAGCGTGCATCATTCTCCTGGCTGCAACCAGCGCAACCCGTGCACTTCTTCTCTTCCATCTGTACCGTTCCCCCTCAATCCTTCGTTTTAAGGAAAACTATCCTGTTAAGCAGCAATCTATCCCGATGGGGACATACCTCAACCCTAAGAACAGCTTTCAGTCAGAGGTGTGTCCCCTAACCTTAGCCCAGAGCTTCACTACGCGTGAGACCACCTTCAAACCAACCCACCCCGATCGGGGACATCCAATGGGGACATTCCTCAGCCCTAGGTAATCCTCACAGTCAGAGGAGTGTCCCCTGACCTTAGAGCCCCAAGAACAGCTTTCAGTCAGAGGTGTGTCCCCATTCATTAGACGGGGTATCAACACATGTGAGTCTTACTAGAGCCGCGTCCTAGTACTTCGAACGCTGAGTATAGTGTGTATGCAACAGGTGATGCGCCTTCTCGCCGTTTGGCTCGCCCAGGTAGTTCTTGTAGAGTTCCTTCACTGCCGGGTTGTCGTGCGACTTGCGCACGCGCTTCAGCATATCCTGCCTGTAAAGAGCTGCCGCACGCTTCATGCGGATCTCCGGATCAGTTGAGAGTGGCTGACCGCCACCACCGATGCAACCACCAGGACAACCCATGATTTCAATGAAGTGATACTCGTCGTTACCAGCTTTGATCTGATCAAGCAGCTTCTTGGCTTGGCCAAGGCCGTTGGCGATGGCGACTCTTACCTTCTTGCCTGCAAGCTCGACGGAAGCTTCTCTGATGCCGGCAAAGCCACGCACCTGCTCAAATTCAACGTGCGCCAGCTCTTTGCCGTCCACCAGTTCACTGAGCGAACGGAGGGCAGCTTCCATTACACCGCCGGTGACACCGAAAATGGTGCTAGCGCCTGTAGACATGCCCATCGGTAAGTCGAACTCGCCATCCTGCAGGTTAGCGAAGTCAATGCCAGCCTCGCGAATCATGTTCGCCAGCTCACGGGTGGTGATGACTGCGTCCACATCCTGGTAGCCGCTGGTATTCATCTCGTCACGGGCCGCCTCTGTCTTCTTGGCAGTACACGGCATGACGGATACCGAAAAGATGCTAGCGGGGTTAATCTCGGACTTCTCGGCGTAGTAAGTCTTGGCTAGTACACCAAACATCTGCTGCGGCGACTTGCAACTCGAGACATGCGGCAGCATGTCCGGGAAGAAGTGTTCGCAGTATTTAACCCAACCTGGGCTGCATGAGGTAATCATAGGCAGCGGACCGTTGTTCTGGAGTCGTGCCAGGAACTCGTGGCCCTCTTCCATGATAGTCACATCAGCAGCAAACTGCGTATCGAATACTCTATCAAAGCCAAGCTTCCTAAGCGCCGTTACCAGCTTGCCGGTAACCAATGCACCCGGACGCATGCCAAATTCTTCACCGAGTGCGGCGCGCACAGCCGGCGCAACCTGCACTATTACATGAGCTTTCTTATCATTGAGAGCGTCCCAAACACGCTCGGTATCATCTTTCTCAGCCAGGGCGGCTACCGGACAAACGTTGATACATTGTCCACAACCAACGCACGGACCATCGGCCAAACCGTGGTTGAACGGAGTAGTCACTATGCTGCTGGCGCCTCGGTTGGCAACGCCAATAGCAGAAACAGCCTGAGTCTGTTCACATATCCGCACACAGCGTCCGCAGAGGATGCACTTGTTGGGATCGCGAATGACCGAGTGACTAGACTCATCAATCGGAATATCGCGCTTCTCACCATGAAAGCGAATCTGACGTACCCCGAGCTGGCGGGAGAGGTCCTGCAGCTCGCATTCGCCGTGACGACGGCAGACCAGGCAGTCCATAGGATGGTTGGCAATCAATAGCTCAACCACTGTCTTCCTGGCCTTGCGTACTGCATCGGTGTTGGTCTTCACGACCATGCCGTTGGATACTGGATATACACAGGATGCAGCCAGATTTTTCATACCCTCAACCTCGACCACGCAGATGCGGCAGGCACCTTCCAACCGCAGTTCCGGATGGTAGCAGAGAGTTGGGACGTGAATACCTATCCTTTTAGCCGCTTCCAGAATGGTAGTACCTGGATCGACTTCTACAGGGATGCCGTCTATAGTCAACTTGATGCGTTCCATATCCCTACACTCCTTTCCTAGCGGCTAATGGCCTTGAATGGGCATTTAGCGACACAAGCGCCGCACTTGATGCACTTCTCTATATCAATTACGTGTGGTTTACGCACATCGCCGCTGATGGCGTCAACCGGGCAAGCCTTTTTGCAGAGGGTACAGCCCTTGCACTTGTCTTCGATGATGCTGTAAGAGAGCAGCGCCTGGCAAACACCTGCAGGGCAGCGCTTTTCGTTGATATGCGCCTCATACTCGTGACGGAAGAACCGTAGCGTCGCCAGAACCGGGTTCGGGGCTGTTTGACCCAGGCCACAAAGGGACGCACGAGAGATAGTCTCAGAGAGTTCTTCCAAAAGCTCTATGTCGCCCTCGCGACCTTCACCATTGGTGATGCGCTCAAGGATTTCCAACATGCGCTTTGTGCCCTCACGGCACGGAATACACTTACCACAGGACTCATCCTGGGTAAACTCAAGGAAGAAGCGGGCTACGTCCACCATGCAAGTGTTCTCATCCATAACGATCAGACCACCGGAGCCCATCATAGAGCCGACTGCCAACAGGGAGTCGTAATCAACATGAGTATCAAGGTATTCAGCCGGCAGACAGCCTCCAGAGGGGCCACCGGTTTGGCACGCCTTAAACGCCTTGCCACCAGGAATTCCACCGCCGATATCGTAAACGATTTCGCGCAGAGTTGTACCCATCGGCACTTCTACGAGACCGGTGTTGTTGATGTTACCAGCCAAGGCGAAGACCTTGGTACCCTTGCTCTTCTCGGTACCCATGGATGCAAACCACTCGCCACCCTTAAGGATGATCTGTGGGATGTTGGCAAAGGTCTCAACGTTGTTAATCAAGGTTGGCTTGTTCCAAAGGCCCTTCACAGCCGGGTACGGCGGACGCGGACGCGGAGTACCACGGCGTCCTTCAATGGAAGAAATCAGAGCCGTTTCTTCACCACAGACGAACGCTCCAGCGCCTAAGCGGATTCCGAGGTCAAAGCCGAAATCGCTACCGAAGATGTTGTTGCCGAGAATGCCCATCTCACGGGCCGCCTTGATAGCGATGGAGAGGCGCTCTACAGCAATCGGGTACTCTGCGCGAACGTAGACATAGCCTTGACGGGCTCCAATAGCATAACCGGCAAGGGCCATTGCTTCGATGATGCTATGTGGATCGCCTTCCAGAATACTACGATCCATGAAAGCACCCGGGTCCCCTTCATCCGCGTTACAGACTACGTACTTCACCTCGTCCTTAGTTGCAGCTGCAAACTCCCACTTGCGTCCAGTCGGGAAGCCACCGCCACCACGACCACGCAAGCCAGACTTTTTCAGCTCGTCAATCGCCTCAGCCGGAGTCATCTGGGTGACTGCCTTTGCTAGGGCCTGATAGCCGTCGTGGGCAATGTACTCTTCGATACATTCTGCGTCAATTGCACCGCAGTTGCGCAGGGCTACCCGGTTTTGCTTCTGGTAGAAACCAATGTCGTTGAAAAGCGCTACCGGTCGCTGACCGCCACTTTCTTTAAAAAGCAACCGTTCTACTATGCGACCCTTCAGCAGGTGCTCGGTTACCAGTTCCTCTGCATCTTCTGGGGTGACCTGGCAGTAGAATGCGCCTTCAGGATATATCATGACAATCGGACCCATCATGCAGAAACCGAAACAACCAGTCTCTATAATCTTTACTTCTTTATCGAGCCCGTGTTTCTGCATAGACTCGAGCATAGCGTTAGATACTTTCTTACATCCGGATGATGCGCAGCCGGTGCCGGCGCACACCAATATGTGTGAACGGATCAAGTCCATCTGCTTGCCACCTCTTTTCGTCGGATTTAGGAGTCAGCCGCGACGTTCTGCTTGCCGGAAACTTTCTGAACCAGCTCGCGGACGGAAGCAGCAGTTACGCTTGTATATAGCGTTTCTGCACCTGAAGGAGCAACATGTTTGACTGCAGGCAGCTGGTCCGGCCTAACAGGCAAATCGGCTCCGGCAACTACCAAATTTGAGCCACGGGCATTCACCTCTGCCACGGCCGCAGTAAGTACCTCACGTGCACCGGCAGCCAACCCGGTAGTGCCCATGCCTACGATCAAACGACCGCCCGGGCTCCTCAAAGCCAGTTCCTTCTTCACCCGGTCACGAATTTCGTTCAACTGCTCGATAGTCAACATTCGAACTCCTCCTCTGGAATTATCTGAGTTTTTGTACTTTGTGAACTATTTAACTTATTATGTGAAAAAAATATCAACATAGCCCAAAAAAATAAGAGACTATTTTGATACCCCCTTCACGACTTCATACTAACATGTGAAAGAAATAACAGTCAATAGTCTCTTGTTCACTTTGTCACAAATTCCCTAGTTAATACTTATGATTTCAGTCATCCTGATGGGCCAGGTAGTATGATAAAGCCAAAAGCCCGACCGTCAAGTTTTCCTGACGCACTTCCACATTCGCTGGAACCTCGAGCCTGATTGGAGCGAAATTCCAAATTGCCTTAACGCCACCCTTGACCAACTGCTCAGCGACCTTCTGGGCGGCTGAAGCAGGAACTGTAATCACACCAACATCCATCTCCTGTTCACGCACTACTTCTTCCAGCGAAGCGGCAGGCAGAACTAGGTAGCCGGAAATATCGCCTCCAACCTTGGAAGGGTCGGCATCGAAAATCGCACCCACGCTAAACCCATACTCGCTGAAACCTTCATAACGCGCCAGGGCCTGACCTAGATGCCCGGCACCTACCAACGCCAGTTTGTGAGTGCGGTTAACCCCCAAGATCTCTTTGATCTGTCTAATCAACTCACGCACATCATAGCCAACGCCACGGCGGCCAAACTCACCAAAGTAAGCCAAATCTTTGCGTATTTGCACTGATGTTACTCCAAGCACCCTGCCCAACTCTTCTGAGGATACTACATCTACGCCATTATCATCCAGACGACTCAGGCAACGCAGATATAGCGGGAGCCTCTCTATCGTAGGCCGGGGTATGACTTCCTGTCTACCCATAACCGGGCCTCCCTTCTCGATTCGCCCTATCATATCAACGCGATAGGCAATTCACTTTTTATTCTGCGTAAGGATCGTCCTTTTGTCCAGTGACTCTTCTCTTCAGTGGTTGAGTCCTGGCGTTGGCAATAGCCTGAGCTAGCTCTGGGCCTTTATCCAGACTGCCGGTCTCCGCCAGTTTCTTCAGGGCCGATTCAGCTGTTGCCTCCAGCATCTGCAAGTAGATACCACCACCCGCATACTTCTTATCGCCTGCGCGGATGCCATCCACATGCGCCTCTACATGGTCAGCCAGCGCATTGGCTCCTGCTACCAGGTAGTAGGTGTTGATGTTGTTCTTGCCGACCAGGCCCCGGGCGAGCGAAGCTGCTCCGGTGCCACCATGTTGTGCGAACGGAACATACTGACCAGTTGATCTATAGAGCTCCTGCTGCACGGCTAACAGCCTTGCAACGTCCGGCTCATGCTTATCGTCTTTCTTGGCTGCATGCTCCATACCAATAGGATAAGCAATGCCGTCTGCACCGGTATAGGTAACAAAGCACGCCACTTGCTTGGCAAAGGTCTCAAGCTCTTCCGGAGCAAGCTGTTGGTAGACAAGGGCCTGCCCGCTGGTGCCTGTAGCGCCGAATTCTGCCTCTATCATCATGTCATCGTTACCCAATAGTTCACGTACCGCCTCTGTGATTTCGCGCGTTACGACAAAGTCTAAAATGGGCGGGAGTTTTTCCGTATCAATCATGCCCCAGGCAGGCTTGACAGCCTGCACAGTCGCCAGGAAATTGCGGCGGAAGGCTGCATACTCAGGACTGACCAGGTAATTGATGTACAAGCGTAGGGTTTGCTCATTGAGATCAGCCTCTGCGCCAAACACAGGATACATGTACTCGGCCGCGTGCATGATGCGTGCCTCAGCCAAGCGGCGATCCAAGCGCTTGCGCTCGCGCGGTTTCTCAGACAACGCCTGTTCGTCGTATTTAGGGACCTGGAAGTGGTCCAGCGCCAGAGCCATGAACTTGGCGCCATAGGCGGCTGCGTACTGCTCGAGTAAGGTGGCTGCTTGCCTGGCGCCGGCTACTACGGTAGCTTCCTCTACTGTGACGTCAACTCCACCCAAAGGCTTGATGCGGTTTGGGTCGTTTCCAATAGTTTCGGCTGAGTTGTAGCTAAGCTGCACAATCATTGGAGATTGCTTGCCATGAGCAGCGGCCATAGCGAAGGCGCGTCCCTGAACCTCCAGCGGCAGGTTGGCATTCGAAGCCAAAACGGTTACGCGCTCGGTTTCAGGCAGCAGGTTACCCTTGCCATCGAACGGTGACAAGTGCTGAAAGATTGCCCTTAGCTCTTTTCCAGTCAGTAACACTCTCATCCCTCCCAGAGTTTTTCGGGGATAATGCAATAGTGGCGAGGGCGCTTACGCCCTCGCCCTTTACTTTCTATGCGCGATCGAGATATTCCTTGGTGCGGGTATCAATTCGAATCCTGTCGCCAACGTTGACGAAGAATGGGACGTTAATGACAAGGCCCGTCTCCATGGTTGCAGGTTTATAGCTGCCAGCAGCTGTGTCGCCCTTCACCCCTGGTGGCGTATCGGTTACTTCCAGCTCAACATAGTAAGGCAGGTCGATACCGATAATCCTGTTCTGGAACATGACGACTGTTATGTTTTCGTTTTCCTTTAGATATTTGATGTCATCACCCAGAGTATCGTGAGGGATATTGATCTGCTCATATGTTTCGTTATCCATGAAGGTGTAGAAATCGCCAGCATCAAACAGATACTGCATTTCCTTGCGCTCAACATGGGCACGGGCAAACTTCTCACCTGCGCGGAAGGTGCGCTCCTGTACTGCTCCTGTCTCAGTGTTCTTCAGCTTACAGCGTACAAATGCCGCACCCTTGCCGGGTTTCACATGCTGAAAATCAACTACGGTAAAGACGTTACCGTCGATTTCGATGGTTAGCCCGGTTTTGAATTCGTTAGTAGAAATCAAGTAGTTTACCTCCTCGTACTTCCTCACCTATCACCATTAACTGGCGTGTTGGAATGCTTCAAATGGTATTATAGTGCAGACTGAGCGGTTCTGCCAATGAAATGGCGCATTTTTTCTAACAGAAGGCTGGCTACAACCCACCTTATTACCAATATCCCTTCAGTGTACGGCTACTATACCCGTCACTAGACCGGCAAGACTATCAGCTCCTTGCTGGAGCTGTTGAAGTTCTTGTAGCCGTCTTCTGTGACTACTACCATATCCTCGATGCGCACTCCGCCCCATTCAGGAATGTAGATGCCTGGTTCAATTGTTACAACCATGCCTGGCTCGAGAATATTCTCAGCCCTACTGCCGGCACCTGGGCCTTCATGCACCTGCAGGCCAACACCGTGACCGAGTCCATGGCCGAAGTTCGGGCCATAGCCGGCCTCGGTGATGATGTCGCGAGCAACCTTATCGACATCCATGCCGCGTACTCCCGATTTGACAGCTTCCTGAGCCGCCAGTTGAGCCCGGAGCACCGTGTTGTAGACCTCGCGTTGTTTTTCGCTTGGTTCGCCTAAAATCGCTGTCCGGGTCATATCCGAGCAGTAGCCATTGACGACTGCGCCAAAGTCCAGGGTAAGAAAATCACCGGCTTGCAGCAACCTATCCGTAGGAGCACCGTGCGGCAAGCAGGAACGCGGACCGGATGCAGAGATGATGGAAAAGGCGTTGCGTTCAGACCCGCGCTTACGCATAGCGAACTCCAGAGTAAAGGCAATCTCCAACTCACTTTTGCCGACCTTGATTTCCGGCAGAATCTCCGCAAATGCAGCCTCGGCAATGTTTGTTGCCTGCTGCATCGAAGCCAGTTCGTCAGCGTTCTTGACCATGCGCAATTTCTCCACCAAACCGGAAACAGGTACCAGCTCAACTTCCAGCTTGGCTTCCAAGTCTTCATAGACACTATATGTAAGATGATCCTTCTCAAAACCCAGGCGCTTGATGCCGGCACTGGCCAACACTTCGTTAAGTGTAGTGCTCCAAGGGGTGGCGTGCTGAACCACTTCAAACTCTGCTGCCTGCTCCTTAGCTTGCTCCACGTAGCGGAAGTCCGTCAGAAGATACGCCCCTTCCATCCCTACAACAATAAAGGCAGAAGAACCTTTGAAACCGCTGATATACACACGGTTTTCGGGGCGGGTGACCAACAGCGCATCAATTTCTGCTGCCTGCAGACCTATTCTCAGTTTTCCCAGCTTGCTCATTTCGGTTTCCCTCCTTATTATGTTTAGACTCTCGCCTATACGCTGGCAATCGGCCTGTTCTGCGCCAAACGGGCAGCCTCAACAAGTGCCAGCAAGTAACCGCGGTAACCAAAGCCACTGATTTGCCCCACCGCTACGGGTGCAATCACTGACTTATGGCGAAACTCTTCGCGCGCGAAGATATTAGTCAGATGCACTTCGATAGTAGGCAAATCGGCAGCGGCGATGGCATCCCGGATGGCATAACTGTAGTGGGTATAAGCACCCGGGTTGATGATGATACAGTCCACATCCTTGACAGCTGCATGGATGAGGTCAATAATTTCACCTTCGCTGTTGCTCTGTGCTATCTGCACCTCGAGCCCTAACCGCTGAGCTTCTTCATGAATTAACTCGTCTATCTGCAACAGCGAAACATGTCCATAGACGTTCCGCTCGCGATGCCCGAGCATGTTTAGATTTGGTCCGTGAATTACTTGTACCTTCGCCACGTTTACTCCCCCATCTTTTCTCTAGCGCTTTGCTGCTTTCGCACCCAATCTGCGATTAACAATGGCACTTCCTGGTTGCGGCGCCACATGTCATGGAACTCAAGCAACGGCCGAGGCTTCTGCCTGCCAAGCTCCACAATCAGACTAGGGATACCGTATTCCTGCACCATATGATCGCGGGCCAAACCGCCGATACCGCCGGAGCTGTGCCTGATCGGGTATCCAGTCTGATTACTGACCAATTGCACCAACTGCAGGTCGCGCGCCAACTGCTCGCCCTGCTGATGGTAGTAGTAATAAAGCACATTCCCCATAGAATGATAGCTCACCTGTACGTCAAACAACTCCTGGCGGTGCAACCGGTCAATAGCCTGCACCTCTGGCTCACTTAGTGCATGAGGGCCGGCGTAGTTGGCCCGTGACGGCATCTTAGGCCCATAATCCCGAGCCATATGCCAGTTCGTTGGGTATTGCCGGTTGAGATCCACTCCCTGCGCGTTTGCCTTCCAATTGATAAAGTTATGTGACCCGCCGTTCATGTAAACCAGCTGTTCATATCTCGGACTGTGTTTTCCGTCATTCGCTACTATCTCTATCCCATCCGGATTTAACATCGGCACGAAATAGAGGGTGACTTCCGACAAGAGCTGACGCACATCATAATGAGGGCTGGGCTGGCCACTGTGATAGTAGTAGGCGTAGTGCTCTGCCATAGTCATCAGCAAGAAGCTGCTAATCCATTCGTTGCCGTGATGCGAGCCATCAATTAGGATCTTCTTAGGGCCGTGTCCAAGCTTCAAAAGATAGACAGCCCGACCTTCCACTGAGCTTCCAATGATGTCGACAGTCAGCAACGGATATTGGTCAATCATGTTATGCAAATCCTGCAGCATATCCTCATAAGAGTAGATGTCACGGGTCTTCACAATCGACCCGAACTGCAGATCGGGGAACAGTGGTATCTCGTTTTCGGGCGGTAGCACGGGTGCATCAACAGTGGCCTGTGGTGGCCTGGCCTGTACATAAAACCAAATGTCGACGTAAAGGAAGAGGAGTAGCACCGCCAAAATCGCGGTCAATACAAGCAGCACTCTGGTGATAGCGGTCCCCTCCCTGGATAGTCTGTCAATCAGTCCATATTTCGCTACTCGACCGCGGTTCTCCTCTTGGATTTTGCGGTATTACCCTTGACTCACTACCCCCATGAAAAAGAGGGCCTGACGGCCCTCTCACGGACTAAGTCTATACTTCTACCACATTTCCTTAACTCTTGCCACTATCTCTTCTACTTCAAGATTGTCTGCATTCAGCATCAGTACGAGGTCATCGACTCCCCCGCCAAGCGACTCGGTAGCCGGTACCGGGTGCTCGCGCTTCAGCCGCCCATAGTTGATGGCTGAGGAATAGACCATCGCCGAAATCGGCTCGTTCACGTCTTCAATATCTACCACTCGTATACCGTTTCTGCGTAGCGCCTCGGCGATCTCGTCCAGGCCGCGCATCACAGCAACTGTCTTGGGCATAATCCCACCTCCTGGCAGTTAGTTTCTGCTCGCGAAGTAGGATTATCCATAACGCCTAAGACCGAAAAAGTCTAGCTTACCTTAAACCGGCCTAGTTCTTCCTGCAGCCTGGTGGCAAGCAGTGCCAACTGTTCAGATGCTGAAGCAATCTCCTGCATGACAGCAGTTTGCTCCTCAGTGGATGCTGCGACTTCCTCAGTACCAGCCGCGCTTTCTTCCACTACCGCCGCGATATTCTGAATAGCTGCCTCTACGTTACGTGCGTTTTGGTTGAGGGCAGCAGCAGCTTGGCCAACTTCCTCTATCTGACTGCTGACTTCCAACACCGCATGATCAATCTTGGCAAAGGCGTTGTCCGTATGCACTACAGCTGACTGCTGCTCACTTACAGCCTGGTTTGCTCGTTCCATCTCGGTGGCAGCCTGCTGTATGCCCTGTCCAATCTCTTGGATTAACAACTCAATCTG
>JAWLDB010000006.1:0-46701 GCA_041686915.1 Bacillota bacterium | reverse complement strand
AGGGAAGAAATCATACCGGTTTTGGACATACGAAAGTAAAATCACAAAAGCATTGCAGAGCACAGACCAACCGAACAGATGGTAGTCATAAACCATGGGAAACGACTGTGTGGTATAGCTTTACATGACATCAGCGAAATCCTTAACCTCAATTCTGACGAGATTGAGCCCTTGCCCGCTGTGAATACTCAAGAAGATGATGAGTTTTATATAGGTATAAAACGCATGGGAGAGCAGATCGTCACACTATTGGACTTGGGTTCAATTTTGGATTTTGCACAGATACCGACAAGACTAGAGTGTAGCAGAAACGCTACCACCCAAGCGTCTGCCACCATAGACAGGGTTAGCATCGTGAAACTGGGCGATATCCGGATAGGTATTGATATCAGGCAGATAGATAGGATAACCCGGGTGCCCGAAATTCAGCCTCTCGATAAAGCCCCTGCCGGCGTAAAAGGGATAGCCTTACGCGAAGGGACAGATGCTTGCAAAGCAGAGGAAAAGGACTATTACAAGATTGTTGACCTATTCAAGGTGATGAACCTATCAGAGGATAGTGGTAAAAAGAGTTTGATATTGTCCGAAGTTTCTGGGGTAAGCACAGGATTCTACGGTGGTCAGGTAGATACAATTATCGACATCCCGGAAGATGCCCTCATTGCAATGCCTAGCTTGGTTAGGACACTTGATAACCGATACATTAAGAGCGTCATCAAGACCTCTAATGATCTAGTGCTATTTGTGGATCTAGAGGAAATACTGCACAGCTATGGTCTCATAGGCTAGGGTCCTGCTTGGGACAAGCCTATAACTCAAACATAAAAGGGGAGTCTCCTTTGATATCAGCTAAATATGGTCGACTAGTGGTTGCTGTTGTGACTGCAGTCATGCTATGCACCCTATCAATACCGACAGCATTTGCCGCCCGCCATGCCAGATTGGAGCAGACCCGGTGGTTCTTCGACAGCATCGCGCGTAGCCCAGTTTTGGCCACCATCACTAGCGGACGTTCCATGCTGCTAAATGAAGAGTGGAGTGACCCTTCCTTTAACCACCCTGGATTCACCCCTGCGCCCATCCGAAGGCCGGTACGGGGCGCTTATGTTTCTGCTTGGGTGGCCGCAAGTAGCAGCTACGTGCAAAAGTACCTTGAATGGGCAGACCAAAGCGAGCTGAATGCAATCGTGTTGGATGTAAAAGATGACTACGGCAGGATGACTTACAGGCCAAGTTTGGAGGACTTGAAACAACTTCATCAAGGCTCCGTAATCTTGCGCGATTTGCCTGCTCTAATTTCAAAGCTTCGCACCCATGACGTGTATCCTATTGCGCGTCTCGTTACATTCAAAGACAGACACATAGTCGAGCAACATCCTGAGTGGGCGGTCAGGAAGCTCTCTGACGGCGGCATTTGGAGGGATAGAAAGGCTGATGGCTGGATTGACCCCTATAACCAGGAAGCGTGGGATTATGTGGTACAAATTGCAAAAGACGCCGCACTCCAGGGATTTAAGGAAATCCAGTTCGATTACATTCGCTTCCCGACAGATGGGAACATGAAAGACGTATCTTACCCAGCTTTTAATGGAGCATCCAGAACTGATACTATCATGGAGTTCTTGGCTTACGCCCGAAAAGAACTTGCACCCTATAACGTTGCCATTTCAGTTGATATCTTCGGCATGGTGACCTCCGTCAAGCCGGACTTTGATATGGGCATTGGCCAGTCACTGGAGAAAATTGCCCGATACGTTGACTATATTTCCCCCATGGTTTACCCGTCTCACTATGGTCCATACAACTACGGATATCCCGATCCAGATAAAGAGCCATACGGTGTTGTAAAACGCGCCATGGAGGATGCAATTGAACGGCTGCAAGCAGTTCCTGATAACCGCACTATCATCCGCCCTTGGCTTCAAGATTTCTCGCTCAGGAACAAGTACGGTCCCGAGGAAGTCCGTAAGCAGATTAACGCAGTTTACGATGTTGGACTGAATGAGTACCTACTTTGGGATCCAAATTGCCGATACAATCGCGGAGCGGTACCGGGCAAATGATGCCCTATGATTTGATGCTTGTAGATGGCTATAATGTCATCAACCACTGGCTGAAAGCTGGCTTGCTTAAACCTGGGGAATTTGACTACCGCCGGGAGCAATTGATTAGCGTGCTCAGTAACTTCGCAGGGTTTTGGCAAGTACCGTGCACTATAGTCTTTGATGCTCATCTTGTACGGCATGGTATAGGGACTGATGAACAGATCAATGATTGGGTGCGCGTAGTTTTCACTGCCGAAGGACAATCAGCAGATAGTTGGATAGAACGTTGTTCCCGCGACCTTTCCTCCAGTGGTCAACAAGTGGTTGTCATATCGTCCGACTGGACTGAGCAGACAATCATTTTGGGGCATGGGTCTCACCGTATGAGTGTGCGCGATCTGCTTGCCAGGGTCAAGCAGACAAATCATCTGATTAACAATCAGTTCATTCGCTATCCGGGAGTGGCACAACGTAGTTGGTTGGTTGATAATCTTCCACAAAGAGTACGTGACCACCTTGACAAATTGAGAGACCAATCCTTCAAAAGAAAAAGCTAATCCACTAAGTGCTTTGCCATAGAAATATAAATGAATGAGCGGCCAACACCGCTCATTCTTTGCTTCTAGGGGTCTTGGTCCAACCTGTAGGTTGTTTGTTCAGATGTTTGAGAATAAGTGCGCTTGTGAAAGGAACAGGGAAGGAGAATGCATTCATCATTCCCGCCTGCAGTGTTTAATACTTATTGTGCGAGCAAAAAATCCAAAATATCCCGGTAGTTGGAGATGACCCACGCAGCAGGAATGGTTGATTGGTTTGGAGAAGCTATTAGTTCGCTGTAGCTTAAAGAGTAGTCTGACGGTCGTGACCAACTACTCTTATTAAAGGAGGTAGGAGAAGTGAACATTGAGACCCCCGCGTTATTGATAAACAAAGAGCAATTGCTCGCAAACATTACAGATATGGCCCGCTACGCAGAAACGCATTCGCTCAGCCTTAAGCCACACATCAAGGCCCATAGGTTGCCTCAAATCGCCAAGCTGCAGCAGCAGTATGGAAGTAGAGGCTTCACGTGCGCCAAGCTGGGAGAGGCCGAAATGCTAGTGCAGAATGAACTGGACGACGTGCTCATCGCTTACCAGCTTATCGGGAAGCCTAAGATGCAGCGTCTCGCTCAATTGCTTAAGCAGGCTACAGTAACTGTGGGCTGTGATTCGTTAGAAGGGGCACAGATGCTTCAGCAGTTGGCTGAACAGTGCGGGTGTACAATTAACTTGTCTCTAGAGATTGACAGTGGTCTGAACCGCTGCGGTGTTAAGCCAGGACAGAGTGCCGTCAATCTTGCGCTCAGGATTAGAGAAGTCTGCAATAATCTTAGATTGGTTGGAGTATTTACTCACGCCGGTCAAGCCTATGCCGCGTCGAACAATGAGGAACTACGTTCTATTGCCAAGCAAGAAGGGGAAGCCGTTACGCTTACCGCAGATATGCTTAGGCAGCATGGCTTTGATATCCAGATTATCAGCGTAGGATCAACGCCTACGGCAAAGTACTCGCATCTAACGCCAGGTGTTAATGAGATTCGTCCCGGCAACTACGTTTTCTATGATGCAATCCAGGTAGGGTTAGGGGTCGCGACGGTAGAGCAGTGTGCTCTGTCGGTACTTGCTACCGTCATCAGTCGTCCAAATGAGCGGCAGGTGGTAGTGGATGCCGGAAGCAAGGTGTTAGGATTGGATAAAGGGGCACATGGTATCTCCCTCGTGAACGGATATGGCATAGTTGTCGATTGGCCTCACCTAACCGTCCAAAGGTTATCGGAAGAGCATGGAGTCTTGGTCGATGAAACTGGCCAAGGCGCGCTGCCTGCAATAGGAGATCAGGTGCGCATCATCCCCAATCACGCCTGTCCGGTGCTTTATAGAGGCGACAAGGTGTACGTCTTTGACCGACAAGGGGAAGTTGAAGTATGGCCTGTTGCCATGCGAGGGTCCCTTTAGGCAGCGCCCATAAGGCTTAATAGGAGCTGATTTAGTGAACATCTCAGACATCATAGCAATCTTCCAAGCAAATATCGCGACCGTAGCTTTGTGCATTATCCTGGCTCAGGTGCTGCTTTTGGTCTTGTTATTTTCGATGTACCGTTCTCTCAATTTACAACGCAAGAAGTACCAGCAGTTAACATCAGGCCAAGAAGGCAAAAACCTGGAAGAACTGCTGATGCAATATGCCACCGAGGTCAACATCACTCGCAGAGAAATCCGCAACTTAACCAAAGAAATCCAAGAACAGGCCCAAAGAATAGACACATCCTACCAGAAACTTGGTTTTGTCAGGTACAACGCCTTGCCGGATGTAAAGGGCGAACTGAGCTTCTCCTTTGCATTGCTGGATAGCCTTAATTCAGGGATGCTGATTAGCAGTATATACGGGAGAGAAGAAGCCAGAGTTTATGGCAAGCAGATAGTATCTGGGCAGGCAGTGACCTCATTAAGTAGGGAAGAACAAAAAGTCCTTGACCAAGCGATGAATACCTGCAAATAAATCTGCATTCAGTTTGAATATTCGCTGTCCGTTTGGAAGGAATAAGGCAAGCCAATGCAGAATTAGGCAAGTGGTTACTATGCAGTTAGCGCATGGGACTAGCAAGTTCTTTGTCGATTGGGAGGGGCTGCGAGTGCATCCAAAACATAAAACGTATACCGTTATGTTCATACCTCACTCGGAGAGCCCCACCTTCAGTTGGCAGTTCCCGCTGAAGTGGGTCAAACTGTTGGGCATTAGTAGCGTCTTTTTGGCCAGTTTCTGTTTGATACTTACCTATGGTTTTCAGCAGATGCATTCAGAGGCAGAGGAGTACCAAGGCCTGCTAACTCAGTATCGTACTCAGCAGGAACAGCTGCTGTTCTTGGCCAAGCAAACCGAGAATCTGCAGTCCGAAGTACAGGCCATTAGGGAATTGGATGCTACCATTAGACGGATGATGAAGTTGAAGCCGAATAGCGATGTTACTGATAGCAATGAAGGGTATGCCATGGCATCCGTCGGCAACGCAGATAGTCAAGCTATAGCCGTAAGCAGGGGAGGGCTTTCAGCGACCCTGCTCCGCACAGAACTTTCCATTTTAAAGCTGCAAGACGAACTACCGGCCGTTGAAGATAATCTCAGAACATCCGAAAAGTCAATTGCAGCGGCACAGGCAAGGCAAGCCGCCACCCCGTCCATCTGGCCAACTACCGGAACGATTACATCTGGCTACGGATATCGCCAAAACCCCTTTGGTTGGGGCAAACAGTTTCATTCAGGCTTAGATATTGGTGCGCGCACCGGCACGCCCATCTACGCTACAGCCAAAGGAGTGATCAACTACTCCGGATACCAGAGCGGCTATGGCTACGTAGTATTTATCAATCACGGCTATGGATATAGCACTACCTATGCTCATATGTCCAAGTTCGTGGTCAAACGAGGGCAGTCGGTACAGAAGGGTCAGTTGATCGGTTATGTCGGTAGTACAGGGCGGAGCACGGGCCCGCATCTGCACTATGAGGTACGTATTAATGGCGGGACTCAGAATCCAATCAACTACTTGGGGCGTTGAAGTTTAATCATTAACATATACTAAACGAGTGGGTGGAGGAGAAGAAATGGTATTTGGCGGCAAACGCAAAGATGAGACCCTAGAAAACGATGGCGTGGTTGTCGAGCATCCATTCGGCAAGGTAGAGACTATTATCGGCAACGGAACGACCATTAATGGTATGGTAGAAGTTGTTGGTATTTTGCGGGTTGATGGGAAGTTGGAAGGCGAACTTAAATCGCAGGGTGATGTTATTATCGGAGAAACCGGTAATGTCGCAGCCTCGATCAAAGCCAAGAATGTTACGGTTGCTGGCAAGGTTAGTGGAAACGTTGAAGCAACTGGACGGCTTGATATCCTACCTACCGGCAAGGTATTGGGCGATATTCGTGTAGGCCAGTTGGCTATTAGTGATGGAGCAACTTTCCAAGGGAAATGTGATATGCTCAAACCTCAAGAGCCTGGAGATACCAAATAGTCAAGGTAATTTATCTAGGAAGTTACCCCACCATAGGCGGTGGGGTTTTTAATGTAAGCTCATTGCCAAGAGGCACGGAGGACAAATCCAGTGGAAAACCTAATGCTGATCGTCAATAGAACTGCAGGGCGAGGTAAATGCGGCCAGCTCTGGCCGCTTGCTAAAGACCTGTTGCACTCGCTAGGAGTTAATTATGAAGTGTCTTTTACAGAAGGAAAGGGCGATGCAACCAAACTGGCTGCAGAAGCTTTGAATTCCGGGATAACCAGAATCGTCTCTATGGGCGGCGATGGGACATTGCACGAGGTAGTGAATGGCATAGGTATCCGTCCAGAGGTTACGCTAGGCGTAATCCCCGCTGGTTCGGGCAATGACTTTGTCCGCTCCCTCGGTATGGCGCCTGGTGATTGGAAAGTGGCCTGCGAATTGATAGCTAGAGGAAACACGATGCCCGTTGACATTGGACAGGTTTCCGAACGTCTTTACGCTAACGTCTCCGGTGTCGGTTTTGATGCAGCTGTAGCCAACTGCGCAAACGAATGGGGTAAAATCCATTTCAGGGGTTCTGCAGCGTATATGGCAGCCCTACTGCGTACCTTGAAAGAGTTTTCTCCTACAGAGGTCACTATCGAGCTGGATGACCGCACGATACAAGGGAGTAGTTGGCTGGTGGCAGTAGCCAACGCACAATTTTTCGGAGGGGGCATGTGGGTAGCACCTGAAGCATCTATGCAGGACGGATTGTTTGACATTTGCATTCTGGGTGAGTTGTCCAAAGCAGGCTTCCTCAAGGCATTCCCTAGCGTATTTAGCGGCAAACACTTGAAGCATCCCGCTATTCATTTGTTCAGATCTCGAAAAGTGCGCATAACAACCAAGTCCGACTATCTTGTTCAAGCTGACGGTGAGATCGTAGGTTCCACCCCCATTGAATATCAGTTACATCCATCAGCCCTGCAAGTTTACTGCAAACCGCATAACAAACCTCCCCAGTCCAAACAATAAACCGAAGCTGTACTGAGGAGGTAGTCTGATGAACAAAGGTAAGATTGCAGTGGACAACAACCTGAGTCCTGTACGTAGCTTATTGCAGGAAAAGGGCTATGACGTAGTCTCCATGAACGATTACCAGCAGGCAGACTGCATTGTGGTAAGTGGTGGAGCAGATAACTTAATGGGCATCCAGACCACCAAGACCAAAGCACCTGTGATTAACGCCGAAGGCAAGTCTGCCCAAGACATCGTTTCCGAAGTAAGTCGTTACGTCCAGTAAACATCCAGCTGCAAAAGGCCGCCAGTGCAAACACTGGCGGCATTGTTTTTTGTCTGTTGTCTTAAACCGTAGTTGTCTGAGTGACGGCGTTCAGGCTGGCCAGACCGTGATATATGCCTTCTGCTATAGCCCCAGCAAGGCGAACAATTAAGTATAGTCGCGTGTTCTGCAAGACGAAGTAATCCATGAAACCCCCGACATTTACTATGCCTGTTACGTACAGGTCTCCTACTGCAGGTAAATCTTTATTGACCCCAGCCCCTGGTTTCAAGGGACCCTTGCCCACCATGATATTGCCCACGCTGTCTACCCTTCCCAAACATGCATCAACAGCGATGATCAGTGGGTTCATATGCCTTGCCCTGATATGTTGAATTGTCTCCTGCAGGTTGGTTGCATGCACCGGTTTTTCCAGTGTGCCGTATACGTGCACACCACTAAGCCTTAGGTCGCGTAACCTGCTGCCTGTCAACGGTCCTAATGAGTCACCAGTTGAACGGTCAGTCCCTATGCAAAGCACAATCAAGTCCTGTTTCCCATTGAACAGTGCACCTGACAGGCGTCTGATGAGCAAGGCCAGTGATGTGGAGCACGCGGGATCATCTACATCCAGCCTATATTCCTCTGTCTTACTCTTATACAAGCCCGTTTCGCCCAACCACGCCATGAGCATACCTCCACCATAGCTACTAGGGTCAGGCGAAGCCAAACCCTAGTATAATATGTGCTTGTATCATGCCAAATATGCCCAAGCGTAAAGCTCGTCAACTGTGAATATACATGCTGTAGAAGGGGGAGAGGGCTATGAAACGACCCATATCTGCACATGGCATAGCTTTTACAGTGATTGGGGCAGTCATAGGGGCAGGTTTTGCATCAGGTCAGGAAATCTGGCAGTTCTTTTGTATCTATGGTCCAAGGGCATGGTTGGGAGTAGCGGTTACGATAGGGATTTTCTACGGGTTGCTCTCCTTGCTATCCAACCTTAGCCGGAAACACAAAATCTACTCGTACGATCGTCTAATCGAGCACATGGCAGGACCGGTTGTCGGTTCGGTTTTCAAGCATCTCTTCGCCCTGTTTCTCTGGTCAGGCCTTACTATCATGCTGGCCGGAAGCACCGTCCTAGCCAACTCAGCCTTTGCAGTACCAGGATGGCCTGTAACCATCCTAACTGCAGCAGCAGTCTTTTTGGTGACCTACCATCGGACATCAGGGTTGGCTAAAGCTAACGAGCTGCTTATGCCCTTCCTAATATTCATGCTAGGATTCTTCTTCATCAAGTCATTAGCCATTCCAGGATCGTTGGCCCCCATGCCGGTGAATACAGCCTCATGGGGGCTCTCCGCAGTGCTTTATGTGGCATTTAACAGCGCAGTGCTGCTCGTGGTTACTCCATCACTGGTGAGACAGGTAGATGATAGTGCAGCCATTAAAGGCACTGCTTATGCCTGCGCCGGCTTAGGTGTGCTGTTAATCGCCATTGTGTACATGATGCAGAAGTATTGGAGTCTTGTTCATAGCAGTGAAATGCCAATGCTAGTAATAGCACAGCACCTCATACCGGCGCTCCCGTGGCTTTATACCACGCTCCTATGGATCGCGCTCATCACCACTGCCTTTGCCAGTGCTCTGGGGATAGCACAATACTTGGATCGGTACAGCAGCAGACCTAACCGCTGGATGGTAATCATCTTGGCTGCTTCCAGTGTTCTGGCGCAACAAGGGTTTGCTAAACTTGTAGGGCTTTTATATCCTGCAATGGGTTATCTGTGTCTTACCTTCTACGTTTTTTGCGGGCTTAGATATGCTTTGGTCCGACTGAGGCTATTTCCGTTGGGAAGATGATGGTGTAAGCCCCTGACCACCTATTTAGGTTTTGACACTTGTCCTTCCCATCGGGTACGATAGCAGTATAGGGGGTGGGTCGTATGTGGGATGATGTCGAAGTACGGCCATCGGGGGAGAAAAAGGTTCTGTTCGCTGCAGGAGCGGTCCTGCTGCTTTTGTTATTGGCAGGAGTGTTTTTTCTGCTGCCCATGGGGTTTGCAGGGATGCCTACCCTGGTTGCCAGCCGCAGACAGCCATCATTAATCACGTCCAAGAAATACGTTAATCCAGGCTTCCTAGTCACACTGGAAGGTGATGACGCCGGCTTTTGGCGGGCTTGGTCGCGGGATGGGATCATTTCCATAACCCGTTTTGACCTGGATGGAGAGCAGGACTGGGTAGGGGAGTTCGGCTTTGCCGAGCCAGTTATGCACACAAACGGAGACTATGCCGTATTGGCAGATAAGCTGTCTGGAGAGGTCTATCTGCTTAAGACAGGTAAAGGAATGGTCGAGAGAACTATGATAGAGGGCAAGCCTCAACTCGTAGCTGTCGCCCGTACTGGAGACTGGTTGGCCTTATATGAGCCAAATGTGGATGCTTCTGTACTAAATCCAAGCGTGGTGCTATACAACCCCCAGGGGACTCAGCTATTTACTGCCTCCTTTGAAAATGCCCTACCTCTTATGGTATCTTTCAACCGCCAGGGAACGCAGTTTTTCCTGCTTCTCGGCAAGGTGACGGACGATGGGGTTGAGAATCATCTCCTGAGCTATGACAAATCGGGTCAGTTGCTCTGGACGGCTCAGTTGCCTTCCGGGCCTCCTGTTGATCTCATTATAAAGCCTATGGGTGATCGGGTAGCTGTAGCAGTCGGGAATATTATTCATCTATACTCCGGGTTGGGGCAGCTGCTTTGGCAACATGTTGCACAGGGCAATTTGCACAGTTTGAGCTTCACCGGTCAAGCTGACCAGCTCGCCTATTCCAGTGAGAAAATGTCTGTACTATCATTTAAGCGTCATGGTACCTTAGCATTGATTGACCAGAGTGGCGTACCCGTGTGGCAGTGCCGGACGGGTAGCGATGCTATCGACCTGCGTGGAGGTAGCGCGCTGTCCGTGGTAGCTGCCGGGAAACAAGTGACTCATTTGGTAGGCATAGACGGCAAGGCCCGTTGGTCATATAAACACGACTTCTCCAAGGCGCGTATTGCAGTTAGCGAGGATGGTTCTACCCTGCTGGCCCAATTTGAGGACGGGAGCATGTTTGTCCTGCGCGGCGAATAAGTTGGCACCAGAGGGGGTGCCGCTATGAATCATATTGACTTATTGGTTGTTGCGTTTTTATTGTTCGGCGGATGGCTAGGCTCATTAAAGGGTAGGGTCAAGTCTTTCATCGATTTTGCAGGCAGTATACTTGGCATCGGAGTTGCCTTTCTATACGGAACAGCCCTTGCACCTCTCTGGACGCGAATGCTTAAGGAGGCAGGCAGGCATTTTGATCTAGCTCTACCATGGGCGACCACGGCCAGCACAAATGCAAGCTGGCAGCAATCAGCATTTACTTGGCTGAACGAGTTGCTTTGGCCAGGCAGTATGAAGCAGTGGATAGCAGAAGCTTGGGATAAACTACCACTTGGCAGCAGCGTGGCTGACTGGTATCGAGTGGTAGAAGACGCTTTCGTCCAAGGGCTAGGTAACATCTGTGCCTTCTTAACAATGATGGTGCTAGTAAAACTGGTAATCACGCTTCTGGCGGGTTTCACTATGTCATGGGCGATAGAGCACCAGGACAAGTCGCGCAGCTTCGGGTTCTGCGTAGGGCTAGTCCAAAGTGCTACATTAGTCTTTATCATCATGGCGCTGATGATACCACTACTCGCATTAACCGAACAAACATCAATCCTGTCTGTGCTTAGAACTTCCTATGTGTTCAGGTTTGTTCAAGTGATGATGTTGCGCTTAAGCGTAACCTAATGCGTACCACCGAAGGAGATGAACATGGAAGCTATCGTAACATTCGACTCAACTCATCATGCTTTAAAGGCAGAAAGTCTACTGCAAAATGCAGGTTTCAAGTTAGATATACTGCCTACTCCCAGGGAGTTAAGCGCAAGTTGTGGGCTCTCGCTTAGCTTAAAGAGGGCTGAGTTGCAGCCAGCGCTCGAGCTCTTAGCCGACCGGGGTGTTCAGCTCAGGACCAGCTACCTGGTCACAACCAATGAGGGAAAGCGCCAGTTCAGCGAGTACAGAGGTGAATCCTAATGCTGGATAAGCTTTGGAATGACATGCTAAATTCACTTGGTGTGGTGGAGAAGGTGCCTGAATTCTTGCTAGGCGTACTTCCGACCCTCGGTAAGCTGGTAGCAATCATCGTTATGGCTAGGTTGCTGCTTACCCTAGGGGGGGCCTTGATCACCAGGTTGTTCGTTCCCGAAAGACGGAGGTTAAGTCTTGAGCCAAAGAAAGCAAAGACCTTAGAGGCTCTCTTGAAGAGCCTTTTGCGTTACTCGGTCTATTTCTTGGCCGCGTTGATGCTTTTGCCCATGTTGGGCATAGACACCAATGCCCTGTTAGCTAGCGCTGGAATCCTCGGTGTTGCTCTCGGCTTCGGTGCGCAGAGCCTGGTGAGAGATGTGTTAACCGGATTCTTTATTGTTTTTGAAGACCATTATGTTGTAGGCGACTATATCGAAGCAGCGGGCGTATCCGGTTATGTAGAGGAAATCGGTCTGCGCACAACCAAGTTGAGAGATTTCAGCGGAGTCCTTCACATCATCCCTAACGGCGAGATTAGCAGGGTGACCAACCATACTCGCGGCAATCGCTCTGCCTTGGTTGATGTATCAGTGGCCTACGAGGAAGACGTTAACAAGGTACAAGCTATCTTGGACGACACGATGCAACAGCTAGCTGCACGCATGCCAACCATTGTAGAGGGGCCTAAAGTGCTGGGCATTACTAACCTGGGAGCGTCCGAAATCGTGTTCAGGATATGGGCCAAGACACTTCCAATGGAACAATGGGCAGTGGAGAGGGAAATACGCAAGACAATCAAACTGGCGTTTGATGAGGCTGAAATAGAGATACCATATCCTCGAGTAGTCACCCTACCTTTCGCGGATAGAAGGGAGTAGTAGATATGCCGATGAAGCTCTTTATCGGTGATGTAGTAGAACTTAAGAAACAGCATCCATGTGGAGGCTATGCATGGGAGATACTTAGAACCGGGATGGACTTTCGCATCAAGTGCGCTACCTGCGGCCACAGCTTGATGATCCCCCGCGTCAAGCTTGAGAAGTCAATTAAGAAGGTGGTCAAGACCACAGGGGCAGAATCGGCAAGCGAATCTTAAGAGCAGGTAAACATAAACATGGCTTTCATTGCCCATGATGTTGATATATGTTATAATACTTAAGTTCCATACAACCCCGCTCCATACAAGATTATGGGGCCTAGTCCAAGGGGAGGAGGTGTAAGAAGATGCGCCAATATGAAACTATGTTCATCCTCAGGCCAGAGTTTGACAAGGAGCAGGCGCAGGAGGTTGCTAATCGTTTTGCTAACTTGATCACCGAAAAGGGTGGTACAGTAGAAAGAGTTAGTGAATGGGGCAAGCGCCGCCTGGCTTACGAAGTCAAGAAGTATCGTGAAGGAATTTACATTCTGATTGACTTCACTGCTGATGCTGAGGTTGAAAACGAGTTGGAGCGTAACTTCAAGATCAGTGAGGATGTAATCCGTTACCTGGTCGTCCGCAAAGACGAAGAGTAAGGTTAGAGGTGGTTTTTCATGCTAAACAAGGTCATCCTGATTGGACGGTTAACCCGTGATCCCGAGCTTAGGTATACAGCTAACTCCAATATCCCGGTAGCCAATTTCACATTGGCGGTAGATCGGCGTTATGGAGGTCAGGGAGAGCGTCAGACAGACTTCATTGATGTCGTCTGTTGGCGTCAACTGGCTGAAACCTGCCACAAATATCTTGGAAAAGGCCGCTTGGCTGCTGTTACCGGTAGTCTGCAAATCCGGAGTTATGAGACTCAGGATGGGCAGAAGCGTAAGGCTGCTGAAGTGGTAGCTGACGAGGTACGTTTCCTGGATGGTCCGAAAGATAGCAACAGAACCTCTCAACCCAATGACTTCGGTGATTTTGGCAAAGAAATCGACCTCGATGAGGATAATGATTTGCCCTTTTAATCATGTATTAGGGAGGGAATAAGATTGCGCCGTAGAGGCCGTAAACCCCGCAAACGCGTATGCAGCTTTTGCGTGGACAAAATTGCTGGCATAGACTACAAAGAGTTCAACAAGCTTGGCCGCTATCTGACGGAGCGCGGTAAGATTCTGCCAAGGCGAATCTCCGGCAACTGTGCACGTCATCAGCGCATGTTGACACGGGCTATCAAAAGAGCTCGCAACATCGCTTTGCTGCCGTATACAGCTGAATAGTGCTTAAAAGGGAGCCGGAGGGCTCCCTTTCTTGCTATAATGGAAAGGCAGGAATCGTCTAACCGATTCAAGAAAATGTGATTAACAACAAGCATTATCTTGCACACGTCATTTTATAGGTAACGGGGTGGCTTCTGGTGCAGAAAGATCAAGATTTCGACATAGCACGCAATATCAAGGCGATAGAGTGGCTCAAGACAGAGATAGTGATTAACGCCGGTCAGGTGTGCCGTGCCCTGTTGACGGCCAAAGACGAACTAGTTATGCAGGCATTGGCCAACATCATGCTTTCGTGTTACTTGCTGGGGAAGAGACTGGGAGTATCTTTTTCCAAGCTAGAAGCGTCAGTGCAGAAAAGAGCTGTCACAGCGATGACAGACGGCCATGAACTGGAACAGTGGTACAGTGACTTGTCTAGCCTGTCTGAGCATCTCGAGGCACGCAAGTCGATATGAGCAAATCCCCCAAATCGTTAGCTAAAAGCATAGGGTTACAGCTTATTGTCTATTTGCTAGGTTTATGGGCTGGCATATTTTCTGGTGCTCTCCCCCTGTTTGTGCTACTCTCTGGTGTTCCGTTTATCCTAATCTCGATTGACCATTCGATGCTGCACGCATCGATTGCCCTGGCTATAGCTCTGGTCGGCACTTGGGTCAGCATGGACATGCTGTCGTTCATACTAGTGTCGATAGGCGTAGTGTCAGGTGCTTCGCTTGCCTGGTGGTATGCCTTGAAACGGCCACTAAAAGAAAGCTTCCTCTGGTCTGGCGGCAGCGCAGTTCTGTGGTTATTGTTCGGCAATCTGCTGCAGATCCAGTTCTCAGGAAGCGACTTATTGACCTCCACCCGGGATGCTCTTACGCAGGGGCTTGACACAATGTTACAGACGATGTCAGAGTTGGGTGCGTATTCCACAGACCAGGTTGCCGAGTTTTCTACAGTAATGCAACAAGGTATAGAGCTATTCACTGAGCAGTGGCCTTACTTTGTTGTTGCCCTGGTAGCTGTAAGCACAATTACTAATCTATCATTTGCCAGAGTGATGCGGCGCCAACAGCTGGGCCATCTGGATTGGCTGGTTCTACAGATGCCTGCGTGGCTTGCAGGGCTAACGGTGCTGTCCAAGGCGGTAAACCATTTCACTCCAACCATTGTACCCGTTGTTACATCTAACATCTGGAACGCAGGATCTTTCCTATTGGTCCTTTCAGCTCTTAGCCTATGCTTCTTCTTCCTGCGCCACTGGCGTGTATCCCCAATTGTCCGAGCAATTTTCTTGATGTATGTCCTGACTAGCCCCTGGCTGTGGAGAGTGTTATTCCTGGTGGGGGTGTTTGACTCGTTCTTTAACTACAGGTTCTATGCCCGAACCGGTAAAGCAGAAAAATAAACCTTAACGGAGAGTAAACAAGGATGGTGAATGTCAATGAAAGTGGTACTCATGGCTGACGTCAAAGGCACCGGCAAAAAGGGTGAGGTAGTCAATGTCAGCGAAGGATATGCTAGGAATTTCCTCTTACCGCGCAATTTGGCTAAGGAAGCTACTGACGCTGCACTAAAATCTTTGAACAAAGAACAGGATGCCAAAGACAAACGCAAAGAGCGTGAGGAACAGGCAGCTAAAGCACTGCGAGATAAGATAGATGGTGTGAGTATAACCTTGACTGCCAAGACAGGAGAAGGCGGCAGGCTGTTTGGGTCGTTTTCCAGTAAGGATATTGCCAGTGCCTTGGCGCGGAAAAACATTTCGGTTGACAAACGCAAGATAGAACTAAAGGATCCGATTAAATCCCTGGGCGCATATCAGGTTCCCGTACGTGTTTATCATGACATGGTGGCCAACATTACAGTAAAAGTTGTGGAAGAGGCATAGAACAAGAGGTGCAAAATGGAATGGAAGACATCAAGCTGCCTCCTCAGAGTATAGAAGCTGAGCAATCTGTGCTCGGCGCTATGTTGATTGATGGCGAAGCTGTTTCAACGGTAGCAGCAATGCTGCAGCCTTCCCACTTTTATCAGGACGCCCATAGACGCATCTATGAAGCTATGATTGGGCTTTACGCCAATAGCCGGCCAATTGATCTCATTACGTTAACGGACGCCTTAACGCAAAAGGGTATACTGGAGCAGGTGGGTGACATATCCTACCTTACTCTGCTTGCGAACGTTGTCCCCTCGGCAGCGACAGCAGCTCATTATGCCCGTATTGTGCTTAACAAGGCTATCTTACGAGAGCTGATAACGGCCGCTAACCAGATCTCTGCATCCTGTTATCAGCATGAGGACGTGGAGGAGATATTGGAAGGCGCTGAGCGTCTAATCTTCCGCCTAAGCCAGAGTAAGTCTCAGCGCGATTTTGAGGCCATGTCCGAAATCATTGCACAAGTATACGAGCATATATCGCAGATGGTCAAAAATCGGGGCACTGTTGCCGGGCTATCTACCGGCTTCCGTGACTTGGATGAGCTCACGTCTGGCCTGCAGCCATCAGACCTGATCATTCTGGCAGCAAGACCTAGTGTGGGTAAAACCGCGTTTAGCCTGAACATCGCGCAACACATCGCTATCAGGCAACGTATACCCGTTGCTTTCTTCAGTGTTGAAATGGCCAAGGAGCAGCTTGCGATGCGTATGCTATGTTCCGAAGCCAGGGTTGACGGTCAGAAGGTTCGTTCAGGTTTTCTGGATGCTCAGGATTGGGCAAAGATCAGCGAGGCTAGTGATATGTTATCGGAAGCACCACTATTCATCGATGATACACCGGCCATATCAGTCATGGAGATGCGCTCGAAGGCTCGGAAGCTTAAGCTAGAACAGAACATTGGCCTAATTATCATCGACTACTTGCAGTTGATGAAATTGGGTGTGAAGATAGAAAGCCGCCAACAGGAAGTCGCTGAGATAACCAGATCTATCAAGGCTCTGGCAAGAGAACTGCAAATCCCGATTATCGCCTTGGCTCAGTTGTCTCGTCGCGCAGAAGAACGTGAAGGGAAACGGCCGGGTCTATCTGACCTGCGTGAGTCAGGTGAAATAGAGCAGACAGCAGACTTGGTCGCGTTCCTCTATCGAGAGGACTATTATGATCATGAATCCGAAAACCGCAATGTCATCGAGGTCATTATCGGCAAGCATCGCAATGGCCCTGTAGGCACAGTTAAGCTGGCATTCATGAAGCATATAGGTAAGTTTGCTGACCTGGCTCGTGAGGAAGCTATGGGCAGTCAATCTGCTTAGTCTCGACGACAATGACCATAATCTAACATCCCAAAGTCGTTGACAGCTTTTTGAGTTTCGTGTAATATTAATACCTGTCAGGGCGATTGCGTCCGGCAACATAATCTAGTGGCCCCATAGTGAAGCGGTTAACACATCAGCCTTTCACGCTGACGACGCGGGTTCGAATCCCGCTGGGGTCACCATCTCGGTGCCGTGGTGTAGCGGTTAACATGCCGGCCTGTCACGCCGGAGATCGAGGGTTCGATTCCCTTCGGCACCGCCATATGAATTCTGAGCCGACCTGTAGGTCGGCTTTTTGCCTTGCGCTGCCCAATGTACCCCTTGTATGACACCTTTTTGCAGTTGCTAACAGTTTGATTACGTGGTATTATAATGATTGCACATAGTGCCGGTGTAGCTCAGGGGCAGAGCAGCTGATTCGTAATCAGCAGGTCGCGGGTTCGAATCCCATCACCGGCTCCATAAATGAATATCAAAATTGCGGGTGTAGCTCAATGGCAGAGCACCAGCTTCCCAAGCTGGCTACGAGGGTTCGATTCCCTTCACCCGCTCCATAAATGAAATTTTTGAACCTGCAAAGCTGCAGGTTTTTTGCTTGTAAAAGCCCTGTCATGACTCCTTGTGCTGCGAGCATAGCTTTAAATGTGGACAAGGGGGTGGGAAGATGATCTGGCAGGCTTCCCTGGTTGGGGTCGGACTCACTGTGTTTCTCTTTGGCATGCGGCTGATGAGCAACGCACTAAAACAAGCAAGCGGTGCAAAGATGCGGGAGGTAGTCACGGGTATAACCAGAACACGAGTCAGAGGCGCTTTGGTTGGGGCACTGCTGACTGCTGTTATCCAAAGCAGCAGTGCCACAACAGTCATTGTTGTCGGGGCTGCTGATGCTGGACTGCTCAGCCTGCCTCAGGCACTTTCACTAATCGCGGGTGCTAATGTTGGCACTACCATAACCGCTCAGATAATATCCCTGCGGCTTTCCCGGTTGATTATTCCCTTGCTGGCCATCGGTTTGGCCAGTCACTGCTCGCGCCGGCTTAAGACACTAGGGAGCATATCGCTAGGGTTGGGGATGGTTTTTGCTGGCTTGGAAGTGATGAGTCAGGGTTTAATCCCGCTAAGCGGTACGCCTGTATTCTCTCGAATTCTTGCCGTGGCGAATGAATCGGCAGCTTTATCCGTTTTGGCAGGTATGGTGCTTACTGCAGTGATACAAAGCAGTAGTGCAGTAACAGGCATAATCATCAGTTTAGCTAATAGCAATATAATGGGGCTGACCGCAGCTATAGCGGCAACCCTTGGCAGCAACATTGGCACTTGTATGACAGCATTGCTAGCAACAGTCGGTGCCGGGCGAAAAGCCAGGCAAGCAGCGTATGCTCACCTATTGTTCAATATTGGTGGGGTTGCGGTAGTGTATCCTTTTTTCCCTGGATTTGTTCGCCTCGTGGCAGGAACCGGGCCGGATGTGGCGCGACAAGTTGCGAATGGGCATACAATATTTAATATAATCAGTGCGTGCTGCTACTTGCTTGTCTTAGGGGTCATTAACCGCTTGCTGGAGCGGGTACGCTAACCTATGGTATCAGATTCCATAATATGGCCATACTTATGAATGTTGGACGGGAATTACGCCATTAAGAAGGAATCTGTATCCAATAGGTAGAACATGACCGAATGTACATATTAGACGAGGGGTGGTGATGTGCGTTGGCGCCCCAAGAGAAGCAGCAGTTGCATCGCTTGCTGACCCAAGTAAAATCAACGTTCAGCAAGTGGAGTAAGCAGTGGCTGCACTTTCAAGGAACACGCCCTTTCAGGGCGTTGTGGCCAGGCATGATCCCAGTAGTGCTCTCCATCATATGTTTAGCGCTCGTTTATGGGCTGACCGCGCAATGGCAAGTAATGGTTGATGGTGAAGTGCTGGGTGTTGTGAAGGATCCCAAGCAAATATTAGGCTTTATAGACGCATTAGATGAGGAGAAGAAGTCTGGCCTGAGCGAATCGTTATCTTTGATCAGCCGGGTGAGCGTAGCCCGTAGCCTGGGTGGCAAGCCTATCGAACATACAGCCTTGCTAACAGAGGTTGAGAGCCGCTTGCAATGGGGTTTGATGGGGGCGGTTATCAAGGTGGATGGTGAGGAAGTTGTGGCTCTCCCCGATCTGCAGACAGCAAATGCAGTTGTTGAAAGCCTTAAACAAGGGCTGCAGGCTAAGCTAAGCCGCACTTATTCGCAGGTCGAGATAGTCTCAGCCGGTTTCTCTGAAATCATAGAGATAGTTGAACAGCCAGTTACACTGAATGAAATCGTTGATAGAAGAGTAGCAGAAGACATTCTGATGCAGGGAAACAGTCGTGAATATCGGCACGTGGTGTCGCGGGGTGAAACAATGTCCGGCATTGCAGCATCCACCGGCATGAAACTAGCCGAACTGATGGCAGCTAACCCTGGGATTAAGCCAACCAGGCTACAGATCGGTCAGACCTTGGCTTTGGCCGTGCCTGAGCCACACGTGAACTTCAGCGTGCAGGCGGAAGTAGTAGAGACGAAACCTATTCCTTATACGACTAAATATGTTTACGACAATACTCTCTGGAATTGGGAGAGCAAGACGGTTTCAGCTGGCAAGCAGGGTGTTAAGGAAGTAACCGCGGTAGTCACCGCTGTTAACGGCAGGGAGACTGACCGTGAGATAGTTGAAGAGCAGATTGTCAAACAGCCGGTTGAGGCCGTCGTCAGACGCGGCACCAAGAAGGCAACAGTGATTGGCAGTGGCCGGTTTATCTGGCCGACCGAAGGCGTATTGACCTCAGGCTATGGTTGGCGCTGGGGCAAGATGCACCGCGCTATAGACATCGGGGCTTCAGAAGGGACGCCTATCAAGGCAGCCGACGCTGGCGTTGTTATCCATTCCAGTTGGAAGGGTAGCTACGGTTATATGGTAATGATAGACCACGGCAATGGTTATACGACACTATATGCGCATTGTTCAAAGTTGCTAGTCTCTGTTGGCGAGAGAGTGTCACAGGGCCAGAAAATTGCTTTAGTCGGTCATACCGGCTACGCATTCGGTTCGCACGTGCATTGGGAAGTCAAATATGACGGCAAGCATCTAAATCCGTTAGACTTTTTCCGGTAATACCCACAAAACAGCGGTGAAAGCCGCTGTTTTGTTCTATAAAATGATAAAGCTATTGCAGCCTCGCGTCGTCAGGTTATACTAGATGAAGACAAAAACCCCACGTGCAGCTAGTTAAAACAGTAGAAAGGGGAGGGGTAGTATGACCAGGCAGCTAGAGCTGCGTGAACGCCTTACTCTAACGTATTTCCTTCCAGTTTACATCGGTGTGCTATTACTGCTGGCCCTATTCTGGCCTAGCAATCAACCTGTAACCGCAGGTTTGATTGAGATCATCCAGAGCCCCGATATATTGATTAACGATTACATGGTGACCGGAGGTATCAAGGCCACCTTTATCAATGCCGCATTGGTAGGGCTAGCCGGTTACGTGCTTTTGCTTGTCACCCGTACCACCATCAGTGGTCCAACCATCGCAGGCGTTATGACCATGACTGGTTTTGCCATGTTTGGCAAGAATGTGTTCAATATCTGGCCAATCATGCTCGGAGTCTATCTCTACAGTTTGGCGCGTAAAGAGCACTTCAGGAATTACGTCATCATAGCGATGTTTGGCACTAGCCTCTCGCCGATAGTCAGTCAGTTTGCTTTTGGCTATGGTTATGGGGCGATCACAGGTATTGGTATGGGAGTTGTCATTGGTTTCTTTATTCCCGGCTTGGTTAAGCATCTTATTCATAATCATCAGGGATATTTGCTTTATAACATTGGCTTCACTGCAGGTTTCGTTGGTACAGTAGTCACCTCACAGATGAAAGGCTTTGGGCAACAAGCCGACTTGCACCTGATCTGGGCTACTGAGTACAGTCAGCCATTAGCGATTGTTTTTAGCATCTATTTTGCTAGCTTCATCCTGCTAGGTCTGATACTTGAGCCTGGTTGTTGGCGCAAGATGGCGCAGGTCATGCGCTATCCTGGTACCTTGGTTACCGACTTCGTTGACTATGTTGGGCTACCAGTTACATTGGTTAACATGGGGTTAGTCGGACTGATAGGCATGGCATACATTCTGCTTGTGGGGGGCGATGTAAACGGACCGACATTGGGCGCACTCTTTACCATTGCAGGGTTTGGTGCTTTCGGTAAGCACCCGCGCAACATAACTCCTGTAATGCTAGGGGTTTATGGTGGCACCTTGATCAAGGTATTTCACGCGTCCGATCCAGGCCCGCTACTGGCAGGTTTGTTTGTCACGGGCATAGCTCCAATCAGTGGCGCCTTTGGGCCAATCGTCGGCTTAATAGCGGGATATCTGCATCTGAGTTTGGTGATGCACGTTGGATGGCTGCATGGAGGACTTAACCTGTACAACAATGGCTTTGCAGGAGGGTTGGTAGCGATAGTTATCGTGGCCACGGTACGCGGGTTCCGTGGACGAGAGGATTAGGGGGGATATCAATGATTGAGGAGCGCAGCAAGATCAAGGGCATAATTGATGAACTAATGCTAAACGCTTTGCGAGCCAAGGCTACACACGTTCGCATCGACCTGGAGGAGATGGATAGTGCTATCCGGATAGCTGTCGAAGATAACGGCATAGGCATGTGCGCAAAGAAACTGGAGCAAGTAGTCATGCGGTTGTCCTCAGGTCGCAGAGATGAACTCGATGCCTACTACGGCGAGCTGGCCGGAGAGAGTCATCCAAGCACCGGGTTAAGGTTGGTAGGAATGATGGTAGACAAGGCGGAAGTGCATTCCGAGGTAGGAAAAGGTACGCGCGTGGTAGTCTACCGCAATAAGCGATAAAGCGTATGACTAAGTGTCCAGAATTACTCGCGCCCGCCGGCTCACGCGAGTCTTTGGTAGCTGCCGTTGCTAACGGAGCAGATGCAGTATACCTGGGAGGTACCCTCTTCAACGCCAGGCAGACCGCATCCAATTTTGACAATCAAGCCTTAAGCGATGCCGTACGCTTCGCACATCGCTCGGGTGTAAAAGTATATGTCACAGTGAATACGCTGCTAAAAGACAGTGAGTTGCCAGAGGCAGTAAGATTCCTGCAGTTTCTATACAACATCGGAGCTGATGCAGCAATTGTTCAAGACCCTGGCCTGATTACGGCTGCGCGAGAGTATGTGCCTGATCTAGAGCTGCATGCCAGCACTCAATTGACTATACACAACCATCAAGGAGTCAATGCCCTGGAGGAGCTGGGTATTGAGCGCGTTGTGTTAGCCCGAGAGCTATCTGTGCAGCAAATTGCTCATATCGCCGGCAAGTCTAGAATTGGTCTGGAGATATTTGTTCACGGAGCACTGTGTGTCGCATATTCCGGACAATGCCTTTTCTCCAGCATGGCTGGGGGACGCAGTGGCAATAGAGGAATGTGCGCTCAGCCCTGCAGGCTGCCTTATCAGTTGCAGCCTGATGAAAGGGCGGGCCACCTGCTTAGTCCAAAGGACATTTGTCTGCTGCCCCACTTGCAGCAGTTACTCAGGCTGGATGTGGACGCATGGAAGATTGAAGGGCGCCTGAAGCGTCCTTCTTACGTTGCCGCGACTGTAAGACATTATCGCGAGGTGCGCGATGCTCTGATGGCAGGCAAAGACCCTGCGGAACCCGAATGGCGGCTGCGCGAGATGTCACAGGCATTCAATCGTGGCTATTCCACAGGTTACGTGTTACAGCGACCGGGCACCAGTTTGCTGACGGAACAGGGCCCAGGCCATCAGGGGGCAGTGGTCGGCACGACCCTTGCCAATGGACAAGTCTTATTAAGTACAGATCTTGCCTCCGGCGATCTGTTGCTTGGTCCAGACGGCAACGAGTACACCGTTGGTCAGGCACACGCTGCAGGACGAGCGATGTTAGGGGCTTTGCGATATAAGCCCGGCCAACAGGTTGTCCGGCTACGCAGTCAAGCTCAGGAGCGGGCTGCTGCAGAGCAAATACAAGAGTATGCTCCACCAGACACTATTCTGGACATCCAAGCCACGTTACGATCAGATGCACCATTGCAACTGATTGGTACAGCCTCCGGACGGGAAGTAACAATCACGGGCACGAGGTTGCCGGAGCGGGCCAGGTCGGTCGAGGTCAGTTCAGGTATGCTGGAACGGCAACTCAGCAAACTAGGCGGATCCGGCTTCGCATTAGGTGAACTCACTGCCGAAGTTGAGCCTGGGCTATCTCTACCTGTCAGCGAGATCAATCAATGCCGGAGAGCAGTGACAGAACAGTTGTCAGAGCTCCTGTGGGGTCAACCCTTCCCCTTGGAGCAAATGCCTTCTTTGATCTCCCCAGGGGGCAGTAAACACTCCCGGCAGACTGGCTGGTCCGTAGCAGTGTCGTCGCTGGACGCAGTGCAGGTTGCACTGAAACAACCTTTTGAGCGCATATACTTTGGCTCGTCCTGGTATTCGCACTCTATCGCAGCTATTATGAGCGAGTACGAGCTTGCCCGGAAGGCCTGCGGGCTAAAGGGGGTCTCTTGTTATCTCAGGCTGCCGCGCATAATGCTTCCAGAAGAGGCGGACTGCTGGGCAGCTGCCCTGAGGCAACACCACCTCCATGGTTTGCTCGTCGCAAACTTTGGTGCTGTGAAGCTTGCCCAAGATATCGGTGTCCCCTTTGTTCTCGATAGCTCCATGAATATTGTGAACACGTGGGCCCTCCATTCGGTGAAGGGAGCGGAAGCTGGTGTACTGTCACCGGAGCTGAATCAGGGCGAGGTAAGACAATTGCTGCAGGATGCTGCCAGCACGGCTATCTTGACGGTTCATGCTCGTCACCTGCTGATGATCCATGAACAGTGTCTGATACATGCCAATGCGTCGTGTAGTAGAGGCGAGGGTGGTTGTCCAGCAGTTGTTCGACAGCTACAGGACCGAAAGGGTTACAAGTTCCCTGTGCTATCTGACAGCACCTGCCGCAGCTATGTCTATAATAGCCAGGTCTTCTCACTGGTTGACCAAATAGGACCCTTGGTGCATCAAGGAGCTTATGAGCTGCTGATTGACGGCGAGATGGATGACGCAAGTACTCTGGAAAGAGTACTGCCACTCTACATCTCGTCCAGAGACCAGGCAGGGAGATCAGAACGGCAGCGGGAAGCATTGGCAGCAATATACGCGGGTAACTTGACCAGGGGGCACTGGAGAAGGGGGGTGTAAACTGACAGGTATTTACTGCCTGCAGGAAACTCCCAAGTTGTAGTTGAATACATTATGTGAAGGTGAAAGACGGTACTGGTCGTTCCTTAACCGGGCATCAGTGCCTTCTTTATGCCATAGGGTCGCTACAAGCCGAGCGGCCTGGAAACTGCGGCAAGGAGGCTCTCCCATGTCCGAACGGATTTTGGTTGTTGAAGATGAACGGCCGATTGCGGATATTGTGCGTTATAACCTGCAAAAGGAAGGGTATCAGGTTGAGTTGGCTTATGATGGCAGAGAAGCTTTAGACAAAGCACTGCGCCTGCAGCCGGACTTGGTGCTGCTTGACATCATGCTGCCCAGAATCAGCGGTTTTGAAGTCTGCAAACAGTTACGCAAGACTATGAATGTACCCATCTTGATGGTAACTGCCAGGGCAACAGAAGGTGACAAGATCAACGGCCTGGATCTCGGTGCAGATGATTATATTACCAAGCCCTTCAGCCCTCGGGAACTGATAGCAAGGGTGAGGGCTGCTCTGCGGCGAGCCAACTCTTCGGTGGAAAAGGCTGAAGAGCCAGCAGCTCTAGTACTGGGCCATCTGCGCATTAACCTTGCCAAATATGAGGTAACAAGGCGCGAAGAAGTGATAGAGTTGACCGTTCGAGAGTTTGAGCTGCTAAAATACTTGGCTTTAAGCCCGGGCAAAGTGTTTGACCGGGAACATTTGCTTAAGGAAGTTTGGGGTTACGATTATTTCGGACATGTGCGCACAGTTGATGTGACTGTGCGGCGCTTAAGAGAAAAGATCGAAGAGGATCCCAGCCATCCCTGCTACATTCTGATGAAACGGGGAGTTGGGTACTATTTCAGGAGCGGTGACTGATGCGCAGCATACAATGGCGAATAGTCTTCATCTACATTCTACTGATCATCGCGGCTATGTCATTGGTCAGCGTGTACCTAATCAGCCAGTGGCATGACTACTACATAGACACTGCCACGGATGATCTGGAGTTCAAAGGAAGGCTCTTGCTCAACCAAAAGCTGCTTTACACTGATGAAGCTACTCTCATGCGAGCAGCCGGAATTCTTGGATATGAGGAAGATGGCGGCTCTAACCTTATCCTGCTTGACCAGGATGCAAATGCAATCGGAGTGTACGGCAACCAGACCCTGGGCATAGAGCCGGGCAGCAACTTGCTGGAGCACGGACCGGTCGCGGATCTATGGGCCGATGCTGCATCGGAAGAGCTCTTTGTGGGGCGTTATATCAGGGAGAACATAGAGTATCTGACCATGGCCATACCGGCCGATGGATCTGTCGAGAGTGCGAGCGGCGAGGCAAAGGCCGTTAGCGCCGTATTGTTTATCGAGCCACTTACGACAGTACGTGGGATTATCAGTGATATCCAGCGAACACTGCTTAACGCCACAGGCCTGGCCATCGCTGTTGTCACCGTCATGGGCCTAGCATTAGCCCGCACTATCACCCAGCCTATTCAAGAAGTAACGTCCAAGGCAGAAGAGCTGGCCGACGGCAACTTCAACATCAGCATAAAAGTACGCTCTCAAGATGAGATAGGGCGCTTGGCTGAAGTTTTCAACTACTTGACAGGTCAGCTACGCAAAAGCTTGCTCGATATGGCTAACGAGAAGAGTAAACTTGAGGCCATTCTTTCATACATGTCCAATGGCGTTATTGCTTTGGACAGCGCCGGCCGGCTACTACACATCAATCCTCGCGCCAAGGAGCTGTTGGCGCTACAGGATGCTGCTGGGGCAGAGACGGTTCTTTCCGCTTTACAGCTGGGAACAGCGCACGACGTCATTAGCTCTGCGCCTGGCACGCGCGACTTGCAGCTTGCTGAGCCGGCGGATATGGTGCTGAAGGCATACATTGCGCCGATTAAGACAACAGAGGAACAGCAGAGCGGTGTAGTTGTTGTGCTGCAAGACATGACCGAACAGACCAGGCTGGATCAGATGCGACGTGACTTTGTGGCTAACGTCTCGCATGAGTTGCGCACTCCTATCCACACGATTATCAACTACGTAGAGACCCTTATGGACGGCGCATTGCAGGACCAGATGGTGGCAGGTCAGTTCCTGACTGTCGTTTACGAGGAAGCAGACCGAATGGGACGCTTGGTGCAGGATCTATTGACCTTGTCAGCCTTTGATTCCAAACGGGAAACAGCTAAGAAGTCGGTAGTCTTCATGGATGAGTTGGTAGTTGAAGTAGCCGACCGGATGGTCGTAGCGGCCAAGCAAAGCGGGCTGCGCCTGCATACATCCCTTTTGGATGACATACCGCCAGTGATGGCCAATCGAGACCAGATTGAACAGGTGCTCGTGAACATTGTTTCCAATGCTATCAAATACACCCCACAAGGTGGAGACGTATCTGTATCTATTAAACTACAAGGAACGGAAGTGCAGGTACAGGTACGAGATTCAGGCATTGGTATCCCCAAGGAGGACTTGCCAAGAATATTTGAGCGCTTTTACAGGGTTGATAAGGCCCGCTCACGTCAGCTTGGAGGCACGGGGCTCGGACTATCCATCGCGCAGCAAATCATTGATGCCCATGACGGGCGCATGTGGATAGAAAGCGAAGTAGGTCAGGGTACCTTGGTAGCCTTCGCTCTGCCGGCGGCTGAGCAAGGAGGCGAGGTCCATGCTTGAACGGGCTAAGTCGCTAACCTTGACTGCGTTGGTCCTGCTTAGCATTCAGCTGACCAGCCTGTTTTGGATGCGCACCAATGTTTCAGTTCCGCCAATGTTAACCCCTGGTAGCGTCAATCAGCCTGTGGCGGATACCCTTGTTCCGATGGAAATGCTTAGGCCCCTTAGCATCCTGATCCACAACCAGTCGGTTAAGTATTGGTTGACTGCAGACTTGGCTGCATATCAGGATCTGTGGGACAAGCTAAAGGACTCCCCTGCGGGTGCCAACCCGCACGCTGACAGAGATGTAGGCCCCGATAATCTGGAGGTAGGCCTTCGCATAGACGACTGGATGGAAGCTGCAGCTTCCGGATCAGCATATGAGTATCGGTTTGCTGGACCCGTACAGCTGAATCTCTGGTGGTTGACTGCCAGCAAGTCTACCCGGCAAAAGTTTCAGCCGGATCTACACTTTAACCGCATGCTGATTTCTGACGGGGACTCACATAATCACTACGTTTACTTCATGAACACAGCCAACCAATCCATCTGGCGTTGGCAATGGAGCTCCAAAGGAAATGATCAATACTTCCCTGAACCTTCCGAGTTGGCATTATCTAAGCTACCAGATTGGCGTAGGGTAAAGGCAATCAGAGGAGTAAGCTCTGACGAGGGGCAGCTGAATATTGCTCTCATGCCAGGTAGCATATTCGCCCCCGTCGGTCCGATGAAGTTGCCTGAACTAAGGGCAGTGTTACCCATCTTAGAAGATAACCGCAAAGAGATTGTGGCTAAGTTCTTTAACATCATTCCGCGCTTCCTAAAGGCTGATCACAACAAGCAGACCGGCGAGCTGGTAGAAACATGGATCACCAGCAGAGAGCAGGCGCTAAGCCTACATAACACCGGCTGGCTGCACTATACGGATCCTGTTCAGCAGCTTGGGCCAGGCTGGACCACTATTGATCTGAAGTTCTTACAGGCGTTAGGGTACATCACCAGTCACTCCTTAACCAAAAAACCCGCAAACTCGATTGTCATAGCCGGGATGAACGATGTTTCTTCAGTTTACGGCGACCCCGCCCAACGCTTCAACTTTATTCAGGTCAGCAACAGCGCTTGGGGTCTGCCAATCATCGACGTTACTCCGACAGTGCAGGTTGACGTGACGGATCACGGGGTCAGGATGTATAAGAGTAACCTCTACACGTTGCTGCCAAGATCCTGGTATCCTGACGCGAAGATGTTAACGGCAGAACAGGCCCTGCAATCAGCTGCTGCGCCAATTGGCCGGCGTTTGGTAGTGGACCTCTATCCTGCCTACTATCAGTGCAAGTACGGTTTTACCAGTGAACGCCCATTCTTTTCCGAAGAGGAAGACATTATGTATATACCTCCTGTCTGGGTGATTGAGCTGGCTGACGGCTCAAAGATACTGGTGAATGCCCGTTCAGGCGTTATCGAGGGGACTGGGAACTAGCAGGAAGGAGGAGCGAGATGGACTGGCCTAAAGCAAAGACGACCCTTATCATAGGGTTCTTGTTGCTTGACTTATATCTTGCCTATCTGCTGTTTTTTGTTCCGGGCTCCCAAGCGTTGCCGACAAGCCTTGAAGTCTCAGGGTTTTACAAGCTTAGGGAGGTAACCAATCACTACAACTACAGCCTAATGTCAGAGCCAGTGCCGATGGACACAAGCCCACTGCCCGTACTTGAAGCGAACGTTAAGTTGTTCTCTCAGCAACAGTTGGATGAAATTGTGCTTAAATGGCTCGGAGAGTTGGTGGCAGGCGAGGGGTTAGCGAACGGAAGCACAGCCTACAGTGTACGTGAGCGGTTCCTGTATCTAGGTCAAGATGGTGCTCTGCGCTATGAGGACAGAGCACTCGCCCTAACGCCAATGGAACTGAGCAGGGAGCAGGCATTGAAACTGTTTAATACGTTTGCCCAAACGTACATCAATCCCGAAGAGTTGCAGGCATACCAACAGACCCTGATTGTTCAGCAAGAGGACGGGTCCTGGTTATTAGAATTTAACCGCCAGCTGTATGGGGCTCCTGTGTTTGCCGACAAGCTGCGGGCAGAGGTTGCTGATGGGCGCATACGCAGGTTTGAAACTAGGCTAGGGCTTGCAACTAAAGGCTCTTGGCTGGCTGCTAGAAGCAGACTGGTGACAGCGGACCGTGCGGTTCTGCGTTTCTTGGCTCAACAAGGGAAGCCCCGAGAAAGCACTGTGGAAATAATCGATGTGCGTTTGGGGTATGATTTTGCCAACGCCGACAAGCAGGAGCTGATCCCCGTATGGCGAGTGATGATCAACCAGCCTGGTGAGGATTACATCGTGCCAGCCGGGGTTCGATACTGGAGGAGTGGTGGGCCTTGATCAGGATACGCAGAGCAGAGTTGCAGGACTACTATGGTATATGGCAAGTTCACGCCAGCGATATCGATGACTGGGTCAATGCAGACGGAGACGTGAACATGACGGTATTCCGCAACACATCTATGGCGGAACGCTGGCAGAAGGGTGGAGCATGGATGAGCCCTGAAACCTGCGCCATCCACCTGAATGCTCTCCTGCTGGGCGGGCACACGCCATTGGTTGCTGTAAAGACGGGTCGAGTCGTGGGCGAAACTGAGCTGTTCATCGGAGACGATGCTCGTATAGGTGGAAAGACAGCGAATATATCTGTGTTATACACTCATCGTCAAAATCGCGGTCAGGGTCTTGGCTCCGCCCTGCTCAAGGAAGCAATCAGGCGGGTAAAAGCGCTGGGCTGCCAATATGTGTCCGTCTTTAATCCCAGTCCAGATGCCGAACCGCTTTATCGCCGCTTTGGCATGGTTGAGGAGCTGGTACAGCAGCAAGTGTTATTGCACTGCCAGGACGCCAAACTGAACGACACAAGTTTTACTCAGACTCCACTTCCCAATCATGACAAACTAGCTGGCATACCCCTGCAAATCGGCTACTTTCAAAGCAGCTTGCAGTGCTGGCAACAACTGCAGTGGTCACTCGCGCCAGGTACATACGCCTTACCTTTGATACCAGTCTCCGGCCAGATGGTTGTAAGTTTGGAAAGATGTAGCCACAGTGCTCTGCTCTGCTTCCGTCCCTTAGGAGCTGGGGATCAGGCACAGGTCTACCTCTGGTCTAGGGAAAGACCGGAGATTTGGGTTGAGCCTATCATGGCTTGGGGAAAACGGCTGAAGTTCAAGCAACTGGTCTTGCTTTGTGATACAGACGTGGCTGTAAAGCTGCATCAGCGTTATGGTGGAGAGTTGTCTACCAGGCAAAAGCGGCTCGTCGGCCGACTGACTTAATTGTTTTTGTTACAGATTGGTAACAGCGGCCAAAAGAGGTTGCATTTGCTGGAAGTAACGTGGTAAAATGCTAATGAAAATACTGAAAGGAGGTGGGCAATGTGATCAAGGGTAACCGCGTAAGCGCTCGTGTTTCTCGTGTTAGGGTTGCTGCAAATGTGCTTGGTCATCAGTCCAAACCAGATCTGCCCACCGCCGGGAAAGAGTTTGCCAGATAGGTAAGCTGTTGCTTTCTTACGGTCTATGAAACCATGGGCAGGTTTGGCCCATGGTTTTTTATATTTAGACCGTTAGGAGGCTTGCCTTTTATGAAATACCAGAATGCCGAAGAGATTCTACCAGCTCGCTTAGTCGCCGAAATACAGAAGTATGTACAAGGCACCCAACTGTACATTCCCAAGCAGACCGGGGAACGTCTGGGATGGGGCGAGCGTAACGGCCAGAAGCGCAAAATTAGAATGCGCAACCTCGAAATCCGTAGACAATATCAACAAGGCTATAGTATTGAGGACTTGATGTCAGCGTATCACTTGGGATACGAAAGCATTCGTAAGATCATCTACCGGCGTGACTAACCATGGGTCAGCCGGCGAAACCATGGGCTGATAATCTGCTTCGCGAAATAGACTGGTTGGCTGTTTGTGTTAATCGTTCATTAAACTGACAGTGGCAGCTTGCTTGACGCTCCCTTGGCAGCGTGCTATAATAACTCTTGTCCGTAGGGGATTCGTCTAATGGTAGGACGGCTGACTCTGGATCAGTTAGTGGTGGTTCGAATCCATCATCCCCTGCCATATTCACGGCGCATTGGTCTAGTGGTTAGGACGCCGCCCTCTCAAGGCGGTAGCACGGGTTCGAGTCCCGTATGCGCTACCAACATAGGTTGTGAAGCCAGCACGATAAGTGCTGGCTTTTTGTCATCTACCTGCAAGAGCCAGCGAACTAGGGTGTTTTTCACACTTATTCCACACACGTCATTTTTTTGCTTGCTGAAGACAGTGCTATAATAGTCTATGGGGAAAACTGTCTAGTACAAATGATGAAGGAGGAGAGCGGCTTGGACAATTTCTTTGATTCACATGACCCCTACTATTCGTCACATCGTCGTTCTAACCCAGGTCTGACAGTGATCGCAGTAGTGGCCATTATTAGCGCCGTCCTAGGCGGGCTGGCCGCTTCCTATCTGGGTCCGGCGTACGTATTTGGGCGATACCTTCCTTGGCCGACCCAGAGTGGGCTGCAGTCCAATTATCACCTACCGCCAGTGCAAGGGGGCGATAACCCGGCCGATTTGGCCGCAGCAGGAGTAGTTGCCCAGGTGGCGGCGCGATTAGGACCTGCTGTTGTCGGCATCACCAATAAGTTTACAGTTCAGGGCGTTTTTTCGATGTATGATCAGCAAAGTGTCGGTTCAGGCGTCATCTTTGACCCTCAAGGATATATCGTAACCAATGACCATGTGGTAGCTAACTCTCGGCAACTGACCGTGACGCTTGTGCCTGGAGTGGATGTCCCGGCCCAGATGGTTGGTTCAGACCCGGTCACCGACCTAGCGGTTATCAAGATTGACCCTAGCCAACTACCCGCAGAATACCGTGACTTGCCTTACGCTGAGTTTGGAAACTCCGATACCCTGCAGGTGGGCGAACTCGCTGTCGCCATCGGCAACCCGCTAGGCCTGCAATTCCAGCGGACAGTGACAGCCGGCATCATCAGTGCCAAGAACCGCGACCTTGATATGGAAGGGATTCAGCTGCAGCTGATCCAGACTGATGCCGCCATCAACTCGGGCAACAGTGGAGGAGCGCTGGCAGATAAACAGGGCAAAGTAATTGGCATCAACCAGGCCAAAATCAAGATGGAAGGCGTCGAAGGAATGAGCTTCGCCATCCCTATTAACACTGCGCGTCCAATCATTGAGCAACTAATCCAAAACGGCAAGGTGACAAGGCCTTTCCTGGGAGTAACAGTTGGCGCAGAGATTACACCTGACTTGCAGCGAACGTATAATCTAGGAGCAAGCCACGGTCTGTATCTGAGCTCCGTACAGCCAGGCAGTCCGGCGGCCAATGCTGGGATGCAAAAAGGCGATATCCTGATCTCACTGGCCGGACAGGAACTAAGAACCTTCAACGAACTGCAGCGCGTGTTGTTCTCTCACCAGGTTGGCCAAACCATAGAGGCAGAAATAGTTAGAGGCACTGCCAACCAGAAGTTGCAGGTCACTCTGGCGGCTACTCCTTAAATGCAGATAACGGTCATCGCTGTTGGCAATCTGAAGGAGAAGTACTGGAAAGAAGCATGCCGCGAGTATCTCAAGCGGCTCGGGCCATACGCCAAAGTAGAGGTAAAAGAAATTGCTGAAGAGCGAGTGGCCAACGAGGAGAGCAGCACCCTGGTGGAGCAGGCCATGCAGACTGAGGCCGACAAGATCCGCAAAGCGTTACCCGCTGGGGCTAGTCTTGTCGCTTTGGATGTGCAAGGACGCAGCATGACGTCCGAAGAACTGTCAGCCTACCTGGACAAGGAGGAAACCTATGGCAGAGGCAACTTTGCCTTTGTCATCGGCGGATCCTATGGTCTGCACCGCGACCTACTTAATCAGGCGGCCGTGCGGCTTTCGTTCTCGGCTTTTACATTCCCGCATCAGCTAATGCGCGTCATCCTGTTTGAGCAAATCTACAGGGCCATGAAGATCAGGCGTGGAGAAGCGTACCACAAATAGCGGCGAAGTTCTAAAGAGATAGACCGCCTAGAGGGCTTCTGGGCGGTCTTCCATTTCTCTGCTACTCCAAGTTGAACTCGACGGAGTAGTCATTAGATGCGAAGGAGTGGTAGCCTATGAGGATTGAGTTCTACTACTGGGCAGCTATGTGCCCTTTAAATGTAGAAATGCAAACCATTTTAAGAGATTACCAAGACCATCTTGACCTGAAGTTCTTCGATATATCCCAGGATCATCGGCTTGCGAAGAAGATGCAGATGTACTATCCAACACTAACTGTACTTAACGACTCCCACCGCTTCTATAGTCCTATCCGGCGCTCTTTCTTAGACGCTGTTTGCAGCGGACTCCTTCCCAAAGAACAGCCGTACCGGCCCATGCTGGGAAGACAAGAGTACAGTGGTAGCATCGTCCCGATTACACAGGAAAACTACCACATCGCTTGTCGCTGCACAGGACAGCCATACCTGCCTGGTTGTGCTAACAAGGCTGCATTTCTCCAGCAACACGGAATAGCGGTGTACGGCTTCATCAATCAAGAAAGAGGCAAATTACTGGGTGGCGCGGAGTACATGCCATCCTTGCTGGTACCTTATGATATACCTCGCGATGAAAAGACAGCGTTTATTACCTGTGTCTATTTGTCAGACGGAGAACTCGACTATAAGACGGCACCTCTTAAGGCTTTGGAACAGTATCTTGCAGAGCAATATGATCGTGTAATCGTGGTATCAGAGGAAACGGGTGTTTCCCTAATGGAGACATGGCGTTCTTCACGAGGAACGGCTACAAAGACATGGGAGTTGTCTATCAAGATGCAGGTTACTGCACATTGCATATGATGCACAAACTTCTGAGCTAGTGCTCCGGCAATCAAGGGAAGCACAAATGTGAGCGGTTCACCGCCAGTGGAAAGAAACAGACTGAGGACCTGTAAGCCGTTGAATACTATACAGACGAGTATTTGAAGGATGCAGCACATCAAAGTTCAAGCACTATGACGGTGAAGGATTATCATTCATTGGGATTATCATATTTGCGGTCAAGTAGTTAATCATGGTCCTAGGCCCAGGGTTGGCCGCAAAGCCAGAGCGAAAGCCGACAGAGGAGCTGACAGCGTAGAAGCAGACTACATAGGCTAGGATGTAAGGCTACAGAGTGGGCTAAACAACCACATGTGCGTGCTTCTAACTCCCATAGGGTTTTATGCCACCTGAATGTCGTCAGGTGGCTATTTGATTTCCTCTTAGCTTACCTTTTCGTTGTTCAGCGATTTGACATCAGCCCCCAATAGCGTCTAACGGCGGCAAGCCAGAAAAAGCCCTGTCAGAGTCAGCAAGCCCCCAGAAGCAAGTATCAGCGCAGTCTCGCTAATGTGATTAAGTAGCATTCCGCAAACTGCCATAGATACGGGGAGAGAGACATTGCCTGTAGCTGAGCACACACTCATCACCCTCCCGGTCATATCGGCAGGTACTGTTGATTGTAGAGTTGTTCGCCAGAGAACAGTCGTAATCGATACCCCTACTCCCACGGTAAGACTTGCTCCCGCATAAGGCAGCAAATTGGCAACCTGCAATCTGCCGAGAAGCCCTAGTGAGACTATTCCGCTACCCATCAGAACGACTGCAGCCATCATCCACTTGGGGTCAATCGCACCACGAACTCTCCGCTTGATAGTAAGAGATGCAGCAATCATGCCTAGACCAACTGCTGCTTGTAGTATACTAAGCGTTCCTATTCCATCTTTGCTGAGTGCTCTAGCCAGGAAAGGCAGACTAACCACCAGGCTTCCATAGAATGCATGGATGAGCGCGATGACCAGCAGTATAGCTTTGACCAGGCCTTGTCTTTGGATGAAATCCAAACCTTTTGCCATGCTCCTGAGCATGGGTTCATGTAGATTTACAGACCTTGTCTCAAACCTCAGCAGACTCTCGGCGGCCGCAGAAACCAGAAAAGTAATGCCATTGAACCAGAAGACTCCCGTATAGCCCATTAAACCCACCAGGTAAGCACCAAATAACGGGCCGGCAACTGAAACTGTCCCGGTAACCAATTGGCTCAACGAGTTCGCCTTGTGAAGGTCATGCTTGGGGACGACTGCCGGTATTACCGACATAGTTGCGGGGTTGAACAGCGCAGAGTTGAGGGAGACGAATAGGGCGGCGACGTAGATGTGCCATATCTGTAGCATCTGAGCCTGGTGCAGTAGCGCAAGACTGATGATTGCCACCCCGCGACCGATATCTGTCAGTACAAGTATCATTCGTCTATCCCAGCGGTCAACATAGACCCCTGCTAGCGGGCTGAACAGAAGTTCCGGTAGCATGGAAACGATGAGAAAGGAGCTCACATACAGGGGTGATTGGGTATGATGCAAAAGCCACCAAACTAACCCGATGCTATAGACTCTGTCACCTGCTTGAGACACCAACTGCCCGAACCAAAGGAGCGAGAAGTTTCTATTCCTTAACAGCATGCAACACACTTCCTTTCCACATTTGGCTATGTACGATATGATAAACTGTGAAGCTATAGTCAGGTCAAGGACGACTTGACATTAGGCAAATAGCAGAAAGGTTGTGGAGTATGTACAGTGTCGGTCAGCTGGCCAAGCGGTTTGGCCTTTCAAGAAGTACTCTGCTTTACTATGACTCGATTGGCCTATTGACCCCTAGTGGACGGGTGGGTGCCAACTACAGACAGTACTCGGAGGAGGATTATCAGCGCCTAGGCAGGATCTGCAACTATCGGGCTGCTGGCATCTCACTACAAGCGATCAAGCAGATCTTGGACAGTAGCAGTGCTGACATGATAGGGTATCTCGAGAAGCGACTCTCCGAGACTAACAGTGAGATAGAGCATCTGCGGAAACAGCAGTGCTATATAGTTGCCCTTATGCAAGCTAGCAGGATCCGTCAGGACCTTGGGGTAGTAACCATTGCAGATCTCGATTTATACTTGGATGGTCTGGGTATAGAGGCTGCAACAAGACATGAGTTTCATCAGGAAATGGAGAGAGATGATCCGGATCGGCATCGTTCTCTCCTAGAATCCATCGGCCTTAGCGATACAGACATTGCTCAGGTTAAGGCTCGTTCCCAAGCAGACAAGTAGCCCAATAAGAAAAAGAAAGCCCCGCTGGTTGGAGTGACAACCAGTGGGGCTTCTCATACTTGTTAGCGCAGATTAGAAAGCTGATGCTTAGTCTGTGATTGCTATGATAGCCCTTCTCCAGGTACTTCGTCTGCAACAATTCTGTCTCCGCATCTCCGGGGAAAACCGGGCATCTTGTGTTCGATCGCCTGAGACAGGTCAATCAGTCTGGTCATCAGCTCTCCCCTCGTGTCTACTCCCGGCTATAGACTAGTTTTCCGTCCACGAAAGTCATATCAACGAGGGTGTCTCTCATCTCTTCAACAGAACAGGCACTCCAGTCCCGATCCAATACCACCAGGTCCGCCAACTTGCCAGGCTCAATGCTGCCCTTAATCTGCTCTTCACCCGTTAGGTAGGCACTGTTCAGCGTCATCATGCGCAGAGCCTGTGGCATGGTGATGCATTCCTCTACGCCCAACTGATGCCCTAGCATGCCTTTGCGCGTGATGGCCGAATACATACCCCAGAAGGGGTTATGATGGGCGGAAGGCATGTCTGTGCTCATGGCAACGGTCACGCCTGCATTCAAGTACCGCCTGAGAGGTAGGAAGTCCCGTTGCTTATCAGGCGGAAGCAGATCTGGATAGCCATCTGCTTCACCGTAGATGAAGGCTGGTTGCAGTGCCGCGATGATGCCTGCCTCCCGCATGCGCTGAAGACTCTCGTCAGTCGGATAATAACCATGGATTATCTGGTGTCTGCGAGGTGCAGGATTGTGCCTGTAAGCTTCATAAATCGCCTCGACCGCTTTGTCCTGAGCAATGTCTCCCACAACATGAATGCCTACGCTCCAGCCTGCATCATGTGCCTGTTTAACCCATGCGTTCAGCTGTCCAAGGTCCAATCTCAGCGGTACGTCTTCTCTGGGGCCTGCTTCGCCCACATAGGGCCATGATTTCAGAGCCGTACGTGAAGTTAACCCGCCGTCTATCGCCATCTTCAAGGCCCCAACGCGCAGCCACTCATCGCCGAACCCCGTGTAGAACCCCATCTCAGGGATTAGGCGCTGCATATATTCCATCTCCTGAGCCAGAGCGAAGCCATACCAGTTAGGCATCAGATTGGTCCTGATAGACAGCTCGCCAGCCCGATACAGATTCTGATAGGCGCGCATCATGGTAGGAGTGAGGCCAGGCTCGACAACGCCTGTAATGCCGTATTTGAGATACTCCTCGTGGGCTAACTTGACGGCTTTCTCCGTAGCAGCTGTCTCTCCATCTGTTGACGATGCTCCAAACGGGCCTGGCATTGCCCAGCGCACCAAAAGCTTTGCTGCCCGGTGCAGGATGCCAGTCGGTTCACCTGTACTCGGGTCACGTTCAATCTCGCCGTCAACCGGGTCGGGAGTGTCCTTGCATATCCCAGCCAGCTCCAGGGCCTTCGAGTTGGCTACACAAACCGAAAAGATCCGTTCCAGCACAACGGGCACATCAGGGGCAGCTTCATCCAAGTCCCAGCGGTTCGGCATCCGTTTCTCGCGGAACTGGCTCTCAATCCACCCGCCGCCCTGCAGCCACTGGCCTTCCGGCACTAGGGCCGCCTTTTCACTAATGGCCGCCTTTAGCTCCTGAATGCTCTGGATGCCAAAGGTAATGACACCTTCCAGCAGCTTACCGGCCTCCCAGGCGTGGTTGTGTGAGTCTATGATCCCGGGAATGACAGTGCGTCCTTGTAGGTCTATGGTCTCAGTGTCTTGGCCAGCCAAATCCAGGACCTCCTGGTTACTGCCGGTAGCTAGAATGCGGTTGCCTTGGATGGCTACTGCTTCGACCACGCTATCAGCCTGGTCTACTGTATGGACACTTGCGTTATATAAGATTGTGTTTGGGGCAGATGATAGTATGCGCATATTTTACTTCACCTCGTGTTGAACCTTTTCAGCTAGGTTCCATGCTTAAGCGTCAGGTTCCTGCAAAACCAGCCACTCGCAGGATGAAAACAGCCCCAGGGTTACCTGGGGCCGATAGTCACTCATTCTGCTCAATTAAGCTGCGCACTACCACGCTGGCGATGATTAGCCCGGCAGTTGAGGGTACAAACGCCGTGCTACCAGGGATCTGCCTACGGCTTGTGCAATTGCCGCTTCCACCGGGGCAGACACAGTTCTCGGCACAGCCAGCTACCTCGGTTCGGGGAGTGATGGGAGGCTCTGGAGAATAGACCACCTTAACTCCCTTCTTGATGCCCCGCTTGCGCAGCTCCTTACGCATGATGCGTGCCAGCGGGTCAATCTCCGTCTTGGAAATGTCAGTTACCTTGAGCTGCGTTGGGTCAAGCTTGTTGCCGGTACCCATGCTGCAAATAATAGGTAGGTCTAGTTCCCTGCACTTCTCAACTAACAGCAGCTTGCTTGAAACAGTATCGATGGCATCCACTACATAGTCCAAAGGGCCAGCCAGCAGGTCAAGGACGTTATCAGCATTGACGAAGGTCTTGTGTACTGTCACTTGGCATTTAGGGTTAATTAGTCGTACTCGTTCAGCCATCAGGTCGACCTTGGCCTGCCCTATAGTCTTGCTGTGAGCGTGAATTTGCCGGTTGATATTCGTCAGGCAAACGTCATCATAGTCTATCAGGCGTAAAGCTCCTACGCCGCTGCGAGCCAAGGCCTCAACTGTAAAAGAACCAACCCCGCCTATGCCAAAAACAGCTACCGAAGCATTAGCGAGCTTCTGTAGTGAGTCAGGGCCTATAATCAACTCAAGGCGAGAAAAGCGATGTAACATCTTCATCATCCTTAGTTAGGTATTGTTACTATCCTATCCCGTAATGCATGCAATTTACAAGAGATACTGAGACAATCAATAGTGTTGTTCCTTTGCGCGATAGCAAACAGCCCTGCATCATCTGCAGGGCCTTAGCCGTTTATATCTCCTGGCGGCGGAAGATTTCCAAGCCTAGCGCAATTGATCCTAAGGTAATCGCCAATGTCAGCAAGGCCGCTCCCTGAAAGTTGACGCTGAGAGATCCTGCCATGAGTTGCCCGGCGTAACCGCCAAGTGCCGGCGGCAACCAGTTCTTAAATGGGAATAGCGGGGCTGTCATGTTGACGAGCAGGATGACTCCCAGGCTAGCCCCACCAGCAGCCAACGGGCTCTTCATGAACGTGCTGAACATAATCGTTAAGGCGACTGCGAACACAAGATATATAGCATAGATTGCCCCTCCTGCCAGGATGGCCGCCCAATCGACAGGGCCAATCAACAAGCCAGTGTAATAGCCCGCCAGTATCAGGCTGGTGAACAGGCTGAAGATAGCTAGTATGCCGTAAACGATCAACTTGGAGACGATATAACTTCCCAAGCGAAGGGGCTTGGAGAGAACTGTGGCTGCTACCCCGGAAACACGTTCACCAGCTATGCTGCCCATAACAATCATCACGATGATGAACAACCCGAGTACGTCCAGTTGCCTAATCACCGAGGCCATGACTTCGCCGGCTGACGGGACTGGAATCTCGATGACCGTTCCAGGGGGCATGTTTCCGGCGTTCTTTAGAATTAGCGGCATTAGTTTATATGTGACCGGTTGGCCTACCGCCAGGAAAGCAAACACGATTGGGACGATGAGGATTTTCCAGGTGCGAATGATCTCGCGAAATTCTTTAGTCAGCTGCGCGTTCATTATCAGCCACCACCTTTAAGAAGATGTCTTCCAGATTAGGCGCGAGTTGCTCGAAACGGCGGAAAGTATGCCCTTGATTGAGCAACAGCGTAGGGATGCGTACTTTCGCTGCTTGCACATCATCTACAGCTATGCGCCAGTTGGGCCCTTCCTCGCGAGCATTGGCAAACCAGGGCTCGCTACCCATCAGGCCACCTATATCTGCTTGTTGGTCTGTCTCTACCACAAATGTGGGTGTAGTATATTTCTCTTTCAGTTCTTTAATCGAGGCTTGGGCTGCAACCTGGCCTCGGTTGACGATGATAACATAGTCGCAGACCCGCTCCACGTCACCGAGTACATGTGACGACATGAAGATGCTGGTTTCATGACTTAGTTCAGCAATCAGCTTAAGGATTTCATGCCGGCCAATCGGGTCGAGGGCCGAAACCGGTTCATCCAACAGGACTATCTCCGGCTTATTCAGCAAGGCTTGAGCTATCCCGAGGCGCTGTTTCATTCCGCCAGAGTAACCTCCGATCCGGCGGTTTCTTGCTTCCCAGATATCCAGCCGCTTTAGCAGCTCTTCAGACCGCTTTGCCACCTCAGCCCTTGGAACACCGAAGATGCTTCCGACATAATGCATGAACTCCACTGCCGACATCCAGTTATAAAACACCGGGCTTTGCGACAAATAACCAATGTGCCGGCGCACTTCGTGTGGGTTGCGCCTGACATCTATCCCGCAGACATGTGCCTCGCCACTAGTGGCGTTGGCCAGTCCGGTGAGAATGCGAAGGGTCGTGGTCTTGCCAGCCCCGTTTGGGCCCAAGAAACCCACCGCTCTTTTGTCGCTGACAGAGAAGCTCAAGTCGTTCAAGGCCTTTACGCTACCGTAGCGTTTAGTCAGACCCTTCACTTCAATTTGTGCCATGTTGGTTCACTCTCCTTGTGGTCGATTGTGTAGGCTAGTCTCTGCGTCCCAAGACGAAGTATGCGATTAGCCCAGGAATAGACAGTAGCAGGATAACTGCCAGCCAGACGTTTTTGCGGCCATTAATGCGCTCGGGTTCACGACGGGTCCAATCTATCAGGGCTGCTACCAAGAGGATTAACTGCAATCCCAGCAGGGGAAGGACTATCGGAAGGATCTCGGCAAATGTCATTGTTCATTCACTCCTTACTCATTTCTACGACCTGAGTATACTAGTGTACTAGTACACTTTACAATGATGATCGCAGTCATCTACAGGCCATTTAGGCTGATTATGATAAAATAGCTCCCTCGTGCTCCTATTGTCATAGTGTATTATACTATTAATACACCGGGGCCGAAAAACGATAGCCCGGGGTAGACCCCGGGCTGGAAGTATGAAAGAAGACTATCGTGCCTTGTAAACAGTACGTGTTGCGATCAGGTTCACTCCCATCTGCAGCCAGTTTTCGATTACGACCTGGCCTCGCTTAACAGGCGCTGCAAGGGAAACTCCCTGTAGGCTTTGCATAGCTGTCATCACCATATCTTTTGGAATGGGGGCGTCTGGCCGAACAGACACCATTGCATACTCGCCGCCCACAACCGGCAGTGAAGTAGAGACCATGCGCTTTGGCGCATCCAGCTCATCAAGGGCGTAGTGCAGGCCGCGCTTACAGGCATATCCTGACACAGTCCAAGTATCGGCCTGATGTTCCGCCTGCAACGTGCAGCCTTGGGGACAAACGATACAGATTAGTTCACGAACGCTAGTCATGGCTCTCTACCTCCCGGACAGCAACATCCAGGTCACCTGCATCGTTCAAAGCGGCTGCAGGTATCTGCACCGAGAACATCTCTCCGGGACGTAAATGCTTCCGCCTGCTTGTATGCACACATACCCCTTTCCGGCTCACCGTGAACAAGGCATCCTGCATCGGATGTGTAACCCTGCCTACCAAGCTAAGAACAGACGAGGTTGGATAATCATAACGCTGAGGGACCAAAGACCTGATACCTTCCCCAGGGACAATCCCATAGCTACGTGCCGTTGCCCTCCTGCCCTGGACCCAGGCTGCAGCTGCCCGCCCGGCCTCCAGGCCCTCCTGGGAAACGCTATCTACCAGGTCATGCACCTGCAAGACGTTGCCACAGGCGAATATTCCTGGAGCGGATGTCTCACGGCTCGGAGTAACCACAGGTCCCCCGGTACGTTCGTCAATCATCAGGCCAGCCTGCAGGCTTAGCTCATTCTCAGGTATCAAGCCAACTGCCAAAAGCAGCGTGTCACAAGTGCAGTCAAAAGCTGTGCCAGGGATAGGTGCCAACTGCTCGTCGACCTGGGCAATCGTTACTGCCTTCACTCTGCCAGATCCATGGATCGCGGTCACCGTATGCTGCAGGTAAAGAGGAATATCATAGTCATGCAGACATTGCACCAAGTTGCGCGTTAAGCCGCCTGGCCATGGCATAGCCTCAATCACAGCCTTCACCTTGCAGCCCTCAAGCACCAGTCTGCGGGCCATAATTAGCCCTATGTCTCCAGAGCCAAGGATGACTGCCTCACGGCCTGGCAGAAAGCCTTGCAGGTTGACCAGCCTCTGGGCAGTTCCGGCTGTGTAGACACCGGCCGGACGGCTGCCAGGTATCAAAATCGCTCCCCGCGCTCGTTCGCGGCACCCCATGGCCAGAACCACAGCCTGGGTGGTTACTTTAGTCGCGCCGTACCGGTTTACCACCGTCAACACTCTCTGAGCAGTAAGCCCAGTTACCATAGACTCAAGCATCAACTCAATTTCGGAGCCAACTACCTGCTCTATGAAGTGTTCAGCATACTCAGGCCCTGTCAGGTCGGTCCCCAGCATATGCAATCCAAAACCGCTGTGGATACACTGCTGTAAGATCCCGCCGAGGTGGGCATCTCGCTCGATAATCAAGATGTTCTTTAAACCCGCCTGTTTGGCGCCAAGGGCTGCAGCCAACCCGGCTGGTCCACCTCCAACTATCGCGAGCTCTACCTGTAGCCTATTCAATATAATCACCACCTGTTGGGTTCGCCTTGACTCTTCCCAGGATGAACTCGCTGCCTGATCCCTGTTTTGTTACCTCAGCGGCGTCTAATCCACGGTACTCAGCTATCAGTGAAATCAGGTGCGGCAGGCAGAATCCTCCCTGACACCGGCCCATTCCAACGCGCAGCCGCCGCTTCAGCCCATCCACTGTGGTAGGTGGGAGCACACCCCTGAGAGCATCTCTAATCTCACCCTCACTAACCTGCTCACACCGACAGATCATCCGCCCATACGCAGGGTCAAGCTTGATCAACTCGTGCCATTTTGCCAAGCCGATTTCCAGGGGCCGTGGCGCTTTGCTCCGTAACGGACAGAAGGTGTTCTTAGGAGTAAGCCGCAACCGTTCGGAGATCAAACCAATCACCATTTCGGCTATGGCCGGTACCGCACTCAGCCCGGGAGATTTGATTCCGGCTACATGCAGTAGGCGCTTGCACTGTTCCGAAGAGCGGATAATGAAATCGCCTGTATCAGCCACCGCCCGTAAACCGGCATAGCTCGTGATAACTCCCTTGCTGCTAATGGCCGGAATTAGATGTCTGGCGGCATCCAGAACCTGCAGTTGCCCTTCCCGGGTAGTAGAGGTATCCGACGGGTTGTCAACTATCTCTGCCGTTGGCCCAATCAACAGGTTGCCGGAGGGAGTAGGGGCGACCACTATACCCTTACTGACCGGCGTGGGTAATGGGAAAACCACCAGGTCTGCCAGCTTGCCGTACTGCTTGTCGAGAATGAGTTCCTGCCCCTTATAGGGGATAATTGAGAAGGATCGGTCCTGCAGCATAGCAGCAACCTGGTCAGCATATACTCCAGCTGCATTGATCACCAGCCGGGCTTCATATCTTTCCGTTCCAGAGTGTACTACTAGTGCATCAGGCTGAGGTATCATGCTTGTTACTTTGCGCCCAAGCAGAAAACTCACTCCGTTTTGAACTGCGTTTTCCGCTAGGGCAATGGTCAACTCGTAAGGGGGGACGACTGCTGCAGTCGGCGCGTATAGCCCAACCTCCAGATTAGGGTTCAGCATTGGCACCAACCGGCTTATTTCTTCTTTGGTCACAAGGCGCAGGTCTGTAACTCCATTAGCGATGCCCTGCTGCAACAAGCGTTGCAGCTCTGCCCTAGCAGCTTGGCTGTCACTCGAAACAACAAGCGAACCGGTTCTTCTGTAAGGAACGCTTAGCTCTTGGCAGGTTCTTTCCATCTGCCTGGCTCCAGTCACGTTCAGCCTCGCCATCAGCGAACCTGTTGGGGCATCATAGCCTGCATGGATGATGCCGCTGTTTGCTTTGCTGGTGCCGCTGGCAACATCCGACCCTTGTTCCAATACCCCAATTGTTAACTCATATCGGGACATTTCCCGGGCAATGGCGCAACCTGTCACGCCGGCACCGATTATCAACACATCATATACCACAGGCTGTCCCTCCCTATCTGCTCGCATTACTACACCATATTCATCAGGGGACTTGGGCTATTAAAAGGAGTAATTTCACCTTTCTGCAGCAGGAGTTTGGGCTACTTCTGTGCAAGAAGATACTGGATAGCCACTTGTCTGGTAAAACAATCATGGTGTTGGAGGTCTAAATTTTATGGCATGGCTGTTGCTGGCTCTGCCGGTCATACTACTATTACTGCTATTAATACCTCTGAGGGTACAGGTGTTGTTTTCTGCCGGTTCGGAGTGGAAAGCGAGTATACGGGTTCATTGGTTGTTTTGGCTTATGCAGCGTAAAAGTCGTAGAAAGAAGCAGAAACGCAAGCGAAGTAAGTCGGCCGGGCAGAAAACGTCAGAAGCAGGTCGCTCAAAAGGTTTCAGTCTTACACCTGCGCAGTGCTACCAGCTAGGCAGCAAGTATGTCCCTCGCTTCTGGCGCGCACTACACTTACGCTGCGACTTTCTGGACGTTGACCTGCTATTCTCCGACCCCTCCCTGCTTGGATACACGTTCGCCATATGCGGAATGAACGACTGGCCCAAACGCCCAATCAGGCTATCGGCAGCGATGGCCGAAGAATTTGCCTTTGATTTGGAAGGCATCATACAGGCAAAACTCTACCCAATAGAGTGCATAGTGCTTTTTTTACGAGTAGCGTTGGAGCCGCCTGTGCGGCAGCTTTGGTGGAGAAAACGAAAGGGGGAAGTGAAGAATGCCAGAACTAAAGACTCTGGGCGAACAGCTGGAAAACATGATATCCAGCAAGACAGTAATCGGCGAACCTATTACAGTGGGTGATGTCACTCTGGTGCCTATCATCAAGGCTAACTTCGGTTTTGGACTGGGAGGAAACGACCAGGCTCGTGTCTCAGGCGGTGGCGGCGGAGCCAATATCATGCCGATCGCGGTGATTGTGGTGCGGCGTGATGAAGTCTCGGTCCTGTCTCTGGAAAAAGGGGACGGCGGTGGGATTCAGCAACTTGTGGAGAAGCTCCCAGGGCTGCTCGAAAAACTTCCGTTTCTTAAGGGTAAGAAGCAGCAAGCTGATGCACCGTCGGAAGAAGGGGAAGCACAGGCTGAGTAAAAAGGTGCTAACCGCATAAAGCAACCCGGGACAAAGTCCCGGGTTGTTGCCTGTAAGCCTGCTATTAGCTGGCTTAGCTTGTCTACCCCTGGCTGATGCGATAAAATGAAACACATAATCTTTACTGTGCTAAAGCGAGAGGTGAGTGTTTGATGCTAACCACAGTCCCCAGAGGGACGCAGGACGTCCTACCCGGTCAGGTTGAAAAGTACCAGTACGTTGAAAACACCTTCCGGGAGCTCTGCCGGCTACGGAACTTCCACGAAATCCGCACCCCAATGTTCGAACATACTGAACTGTTCAAGCGCGCCGTCGGTGAGCAAACCGATATAGTCCAAAAGGAGACATATACCTTTCTAGACCGCAGTGAGCGCAGTCTCACCTTGCGCGCAGAGGGAACAGCTCCTGTTGCCAGAGCCTTTATCGAGCACGGAATCTATGCCCAGGTACAGCCTACCCGTTGGTACTATATAGCGCAGATCTTCCGCTATGAGAAACCGCAGGCTGGTCGTTTGCGCCAACATCAGCAATGTGGCGTAGAGTTGTTTGGCAGCAATCATCCTCAGGCCGATGTCGAGGTAATCAGCCTGGCTGATGCCTTCTACCGTAAGCTGGGACTCCAGGAGTTTGACCTGCTGATCAACTCAATTGGTTGCCCGGCATGCCGCCCCAACCATCGGGATGCGCTAAAGAGCTTCCTGGAGGAGCGACTGCCGCGCTTGTGTAGCGATTGCCGCGACCGGTTCGAACGCAATCCGATGCGCATCCTGGACTGTAAGAACGAAGCTTGCCAAGCCGAACTGGAAGGAGCTCCTGCACCGGCAGACTATCTATGCGGTGAATGCGCCGACCACTATCAAGCAGTGAAGGCAGGCCTAACGGTATTGGGGGTACCTTTCCAGGAGAACTTGCGTCTGGTAAGGGGCCTCGATTATTACACGAATACGGCCTTTGAGTTCCGCAGCACGCGCATCGGCTCCCAGAGCGCCATCGGTGGTGGCGGCCGCTATAATGGTCTAGTTACTGATTGTGGTGGGCCGGATACGCCAGGGGTCGGTTTTGGCATCGGCACCGAGCGCATTATCCTGGCGCTGGAAGCAGAAGAGTTTTCGTTCCCTGCAGCACAAGCTGTCGACGTATATGTTGCTGCATTAGGAGAGAAGGCAGCGCTTCAGTCGCTGAAGCTGTTGGCCGAACTGCGTTCAGCCGGGTTCGTCGCAGAGAAGGATTTAGCTGGCCGGAGCCTCAAGGCACAGATGAAGTATGCTGGGAAGATCGGGGCAAAGTATGTAGCCATGCTTGGCGATGATGAGCTTGAGCGGGGAGTGGTCATGCTGCGCAACATGCAAACCAGCGACCAACAGGAAGTCTCACTTCAGCAGCTAGCCGAGTATCTGAAAGACGCTTAGGGAAATATGAAAGCGAGCCACACGGCTCCCTTTCATTTATGCTTTGTCACCTGCGTATCGTTCCCGCCACAGGGACTCATAGTTCTTGGCATGCTCAATCAAATGGCTAGCT